>JAZOWA010000027.1:0-23988 GCA_045659025.1 Clostridia bacterium | reverse complement strand
TGTGTGGTAGTATCTAAATAAAGTTAGTTTTGATTGAGGTGGTAATGTGTTTTACAGAGAATGCGAAAATCCCAAATGCTTCTTTTGTGCCTACTCTGCCCCTCTTGCCGCAACCAACGATATGGTGTGTTCAAAGGCAGGAATAGTAGATAAAGACAGCGTTTGCAAAAAGTTCAGATATGATCCGCAGAAGAAGAACCCCCGCAGAAAGCCACGGCTCAAGGCGGATAAGTTCTCGCCCGAGAGTTTTGAACTGTGATAAATACATATAAAAAGCGGAGTGGATAACCCACTCCGCTTTATTTTATTCTTCGTCTGTCTCTTCGGTTTCTTCCTCAGCTTCTTCTGCAGGTTTTGAAACCACTACCTGAATCTTTTCGGTGCGGTGATAGTCAACCTCTTTAACAGTCACGGCAAGATGCTCAAAGGTGAAGGTGTCTTCCACCTCGGGAATCTTATCAAGCTTATCCATAACCCAGCCACTTAAGGAGAGGTTCTCTTCCTCGTCTTCTATGCCGAAGAATTCGCAGAATTCCTCAAAGTCAACGGCACAGTCAACCATATATGTGTCCTCACCAATGAGGTTGAATTTCTCAATTACTTCGTCATGCTCATCCCAGATTTCACCAACGAGCTCTTCCAAAATATCCTCCATGGTAACTATACCAAATGTACCACCGTACTCATCAAGAATTACGGCAATATGGGATTTATTCTGCTGAAGAAGTTTGAGCAGATCGTTTATCGGCTCACTCTGCTGTGCAAATACAGGAGAGGTTATGATTTCATCAAGGCTCTTATCGGTGATGCCCTTCTCGCCATAGAAGTCTTTAAGATGAACTACACCCATGATGTTGTCAATAGTCTCGTTATACACAAGAAGTCTTGAAAACTGGGTCTGGGCAAAAGTGCGGGCAATATCTGCCTTATCTGCATTGATTGATACCGCTTCGATATCAACACGGTGAGTGAGGATATCCTCGGCCTTGAGCTCAGTAAACTCAATCGCATTACGAAGAAGGTCTCCCTCGTCATCATCAATAGTACCCTCCTGCTGTACTTCGTCAACAAGTACAAGGAGTTCTTCCTGAGACATCTTGGCATTGCCTTCTATACGAAAAATCTTATTAACAAGTTTCTTCCACAAAGTAAAGAGGAAGTTCACAGGTGAGAGCACCCAGATGAGCACTCTTATAAAAGGTGTGGAAAACATCGCAAACTTCTCCGGGCAATCCTTGGCAATACTCTTGGGAGTAACCTCACCGAATATGAGTACCACTATAGTGGTAACAACGGTGGACAATGTGGCACCGTAGGTGGGGTAAACAACAAGAAAATAAGCAGTAGCCATTGATGCAAGGGCTATGTTTACGATATTGTTGCCGATGAGTATGGTGGATATGAGTTTATCATAATCCTCTGACAGGGAATAAGTGAGTTTCGCCCTTTTATTCCCCTCTTCAATCATCGCCTTGAGTCTGGTCCTGCTAAGTGATGAGAATGCCGTCTCCGTGGCGGAAAAATACGCCGACATAAGTACAAGAGCTAACATTATCATCATATAAAACGTGTCCATTTCTGATTCATTTCTCCTTAAAAGTCAATGGTTTATACCTTAAATCTCATCTGCAAAAATCACATATTAAATTTTTTAAAACACAAAAAGACACGCTCGCGTATCATAAAACTTATACGCAAGTATGCCTCATCCAACAAATATAAACATCTTACCTGTGTGTTACTACAAGTGTCCTCGTCTGACTGCATAGTGTATATGCCATACCTTTCCTTTGAAAGTTTTCTTCATTGTAACACATTTTCCCCGATTAGTCAAGGCTTTTTTGCAAGACAAAAAAGGACACCCGGCGGGTGTCCTTTTCATATCACAAATGGAATGCGTGGTTGCCAATGGTGGTGTAGTAAGGGCGGTTATTGCTTATCCACGAGCTGGTGGCCTTCCTCGGATTGTAAAAATACATACACTTACCTATAAAGTTGACGCCCGAGAGTGCATCCTTTGCCGCGTTGATACAACTTGTATCGGGGGTATTGTATATAGTGCCGTTAGCAACAGGGGTATACTGCACTCCATACTTGGTATCAAATATCACTCCCTTGACAGTATCGGGAAAGTCGGAGGACTTCACTCGGTTGAGTACGGTATTTCCTACCGCCACCTTGCCTTTATAACTCTCCCCTCTCGCCTCGGCATATATAATACGTGATAACCAATAAAGGTCCGTATCGCTATAACCCTTGCCGAAAAGGCGTTCTCGTGTGACGGGGCCGACTATACCGTCAATCTGAATCTTCTCTTTCTTTTGAAAATTCATCACTGCAGATTGGGTTACCTCACCAAAATACCCCGTAACCTCGTGATTGAAGTATCCTCTGCTTTGAAGCTCCGTCTGTACGTCTCTTACTGCATCGCCTCTTGACCCTATCTTAAGAAGAGCGGAGGTTGATGCAGCAAATGAAGTCAAACTTAAGGTCGCCATGACCGCAATGGCAGTCACTATGAATCTTAACTTTTTCATTTCCTTTCCCTCCGTGTTCAGAATTTGTCATAAGACGGTATCTATTGTATCATACTTTGCTTGGCACCTCAAAAGGCGTATGGCTATATGAGATGCCGTTTTGCAGAGTAAGGCGGGGTGTCCCCCACTCACCCCAGAGGGATTTATAATTCCTTTTGGATTCGCCCATATGCTATGGGATACCATTTTTTGTGAATATGTATACAATATCAAAATTCGGGGATATTAAACAGAAAATGTTTTGACTCTACATCAAGGAGGTATGATATGTCTGATATCAAGAAAATAGGCATACTCACGGGCGGTGGTGACTGCCCCGGACTTAACCCCGTAATCCGTGCCGCTGTAAGAACTGCTGTGCTAAAATACGGTGTGGAGGTGTGGGGAATCAGGAACGGATACAGAGGATTGTATATGGGTGAGTTTGTGCCCTTAACCGTTGAGAGTGTATCAGGGATTCTTCCCGTGGGAGGTACGATGCTACATTCATCCAATAAGGACAATCTCTTTAAGTATCCCATAGAAGAAAACGGTGAAACAGTAATCAAAGACATGTCCCACATGGCCGTGGAAAATCTCAGAAAATCAGGTATAGATGCCCTCATTATAGTAGGAGGTGACGGCACACTCACCAGCGGAAGGGATTTCTCAAACCTAGGTGTAAAGGTGATCGGCGTGCCAAAAACCATTGACAATGACCTGGCATCCACCGACACCACCTTCGGCTTTGACACCGCAGTAAGCGTGGCAACTGAGGCTCTGGACAGACTACACACCACCGCCTCATCACACCACAGAATAATGGTGCTTGAGGTGATGGGCAGGTATGCGGGTTGGATAGGTCTACATGCAGGAGTGGCAGGGGGTGCAGATGCGATTATGATACCTGAAATCCCTTACGATATAGAAAAAATCGCCCGTGCCATAAACGAGCGCAGAAAAAATGGCAAATCATTCAGTATTGTTGTGGTGTCGGAAGGAGCAAAGCCATTGAATGGCGATGTGGTGGTAAGCAAAGTGATAGACGATAGCCCCGATCCGATTCGTCTTGGCGGTATCGGAAACGTGGTGGCAGAGCAGTTAGAGGACCTTTGTGGTCTTGAATCAAGGGCTACCATCCTCGGACATCTTCAAAGAGGCGGAAGCCCCACCGCATACGACAGAATACTATCCACCCGCTACGGTTCCTATGCGGTGGAACTTGCTATGGAAGGCAAATTCGGAAATATGGTGACACTGAAGGGCAATGAAATGAGCTATGACTCCCTTGAAAATGTAATAGGTCAAAAATCAAAGAGAGTTGACCCCGATGGCGAGCTTGTGAGATTTGCAAAGAATATCGGCATAGCCTTTGGGGATTGATTAAAATCCACTAACGCCAAATGTATAAAAGCCATCCTTTTGAAGATAATAGAGATATTCCACTATCTTTGAAAGGATGGCTTTATTTTGGATGAAAACAAAGGTTTCAGAGCCATTGCCGAAAAAATCGGGAGCAAAATACCCGACCCCGTAATTCTCTTTGGCTCGTTCTACATTATACTGATGCTGGTCTCCCTGGTATTTGGTGGAAGGAGTTTCTCTGTGGTGTCCTACGACGGAAGTGAGACCGTGTATGAATTCAAGCAGATGTTCACCGCCGAGAACATCCGTTGGATATTCTCCAACGCCATATCCACCAACTGGCTGAGTTACGGTAACGGCATACTGGGTATTATTCTTATCGGCATGTTCGGCGTGGGTATTGCCGAGGAATCGGGGTTGCTATCGGCGCTTATCAAGAAACTGGGCAACTCGGTAAAGGGTGCATTGCTCCCCGCAATGATAATATTCATTGGCATTATGACAAATATAGCAACGGACGTGGGTTACCTTGTGCTTGTGCCTCTGGCGGGCATGCTATATGCAGGTATAGGCAAGAACCCCCTTGTGGGTATGGCGGCGGCCTTTGCGGGAGTGTCGGCAGGATTCAGCGCCAACCTCATCCCCGCCACCGTGTCGGATATCGTGGTAGGCAACAACGCATTGATATTTGCCCGCAATCAGAACATCCCCTTTGTGTCTATGCTGGGCAAGGAACTAAACCCTATCACAATGAACTACTTCTTCATAGCCACCTCCACCTTCCTATTGGTGATAGTGGGCACTTTTATCAATACCCGTATCACCGATAAACAGTATTCCAACGTAAGAGTGGATATCCCCTACGAAGGAGTATCCTTCGCGGTGACCGACAAGGAACGAAAGGGATTAAGATTTGCATTGCTTGGCCTTATAATATCGGCAACCATCACGACCCTTATAGCAATGTTCCCTTTGAAGTCCTATATCACCCCCGACGGTAGCAAGGCGACACCTTTCCTTGATAACATCATACTGTTTGTGACCTTCATATTTTTCGTATGCGGAGCGTTCTACGGATTCTCCGTAGGAAAGTTTACCAATCTGTCCAGCCTGATATCTGCCATGTCAAAGCATCTGGGCGGATCGTCATACGTGATAATACTCACCTTCTTCTGCTACAACTTCCTGGCTCTGCTATCATACACCAATGCAGACGTGTTCATCACAGGGTTGGGTGCGAAAGTATTGCAGAGAGTGGGACTATCAGGCTCACCGATACTTTTAATACTCGCCCTTATCCTCGTGACCTCGGTGGTGAATCTCTTTGTAGGCGGTATGACGGCAAAGTGGCTGCTCCTCGGCCCGCTATTTATCCCTATGCTCTATAACGTGAATCAGTCTATGACACCCGAGATAGTCACGGCTGCATACAGAGTGGCGGATTCCTGCACCAACACCATCACACCCCTTATGACCTATGCAGGCATTATACTATCACAAATGCGAAGGTACAAACGGGATTTCACTCCCGGCAACCTTATCGGCATGATGGCCCCCTACTCTGCCATATTCCTCGTAAGCTGGACGGCGTTGCTATTGGTATTCGTACTACTGAAAATCCCATTCGGATTTTAAGATATAAAAAAGGCGTATCGCTATGATACGCCTTTTCCCTTATACTTTTCCTGCCGATATGTAAATATTTATTATCGGCAGACTATTTTATTAAGTTTAATATAATATTTCGTTAAATTGTAATTTGTTAATTAAGAATACACCAACCGAACAACGGTATATAGCAACTTATCAAAACTAATCGTTGCCAAAGACCGCCATACCTCAAAATTGTACTTGAAAATTTTTCTTTTTCTCCAATAATAAAGAAACAAAATAAAACAAATGCTGTAACAAAGCTAAAAAGCGAAATTAATCCCATAATCAACTTCGACATTTGCAACTGAAGTAATGCCAAAAGTAAGGGCACGATGAGCAAGGTCATAAAACCAATAGCAGAAGAACTGCCATGAATTCTTGTTCTAATATCTTCCTCTTGCCTATTTTCGTTAAGTGGACATACACCAGATATAATTTCACAACCAATTCCGTATATCACAAGCAAAATCCATATTGCTATTGTTAAACCACAATTAATCTCCCGATACAATGCATACGGAGCAATGCAGAAAACAACCCCTGATACGATGCACCAGATATTGTATATCCATTTCACTGGACTTTGCCGTGAACCAAGAACGGAAAGCGCCATTTCTTTATGAATATAATTCGGATAGAAATGTGCAAGAACTAACGGCAATAGATTATCAATCAAAAGTATTATAGCCCATATAAAAATCAATGATTTCATTTTACTTCTCTCCACCTACAAATGCTTATTTATTTCTGAACCATTCAACAAAATTCTCACTCGTGTCAAGTCAGGATAAAAAGTTTATTCACTGTTCTTAAATTATCCCTCTGAAAGCGAAGATTGCCACGATGCAAAGAGCGAGGATGAGCAGGGCGGAGATCATCACGGCGATATTACGTTTTTCTTTAGTGGTGGTTTCGCCACGGGTGATGAGGTTGGCTCTGCGGAGGGCACGGACTACGGGCTTATATATAAGCAGGGTGATAACGGAATTCAGGCAACCCTTCAAAAGGTTAAAGGGCAATATGGCGGGGAGAAGCAGAGGCACTACCTCGGCTCTGGCTACACCCATATAGAGAGGGGTAATGAGGTAATTCCACAGAAGCATCATACAGCACATCACAACAGTACCTGTGACAAGGCCCAAAACAGCGCCTTTGATACTCTTGCGGAGTTTATACACAAGTGCTGCGGTGCAGGCAAAGGAGCAGGTGGAGATTACATTCATCAAAAGGCCTATAAGACCTGTATCACTTACGGAGATGAATTCTACAAATGACACAATCAACGAGGACAAAAGCGCTGCCAGAGGGCCGTATATAAATGCACCGATAACGATGATTATATCCTTTGGCTCGTATTTAAGGAACAGCACCACGGGGATGCGGACTGTGACCATTACCACATAGGCGATAGCGCTTATCATAGCTATCATAGTCATTTTCTTGATTCTGTTGTCATTCATAGCGGATTCTCCCTTTTTACATACTTAAATTTGCATTAAAAAACGCCCGATATCTTCGGGCGTAAAAAGGCAAGGCATATGTATACCATCAGCCATATCTTTTCTCATCCAGACTATACTGTCGGTAGTGGAATTGCACCACATCAGCTTATCGCTCGCGGACTATACCGCCGATCGGGAATTGCACCCTGCCCCAAAGATATTATGCTTAAATTTGCTACAATATTTTTATATCACACGCACAAGGCATTGTCAATATCAAAATTTATGCAATTACCCCGATTTTATTCACAACAGGCGGGGGTGACTCATAATATGATATTGAAATAATTCTTTTGTGAATTGGAGGAGTTTATATGAACGAAAATTCAAATTGCTGTCAGAACACCTCGGGTAACGGCGTTTGCATACAGACAGACAAAATCTACGACAGTTGCCGTGACAAAGAGTGCATTGAGAACTTAAGAGTGTATCTCACCGAGGCGGGTCAGCAGATACTTGACCGCGCTATCAATGTGAAAATCAGAAAAGCGGAAATCATCTGGGTATACAGTGACGTGGAAGCAGTACCCTTTAACAGCGGTTATTTCACAGTTGACCTCAAGTTCTTCTTCAGGGTGAAGCTTGACGTTTTCTGCGGGGTTGGTCAGCCGACAACTATTGAAGGTCTGGCTACCTTTGACAAGAAGGTAATCCTCTTCGGCTCGGAAGGCAGTGCAAAGGTGTTCACATCCAAGTACAGACCCGACGAAACCGACACCCAGCTATGGCAGAAAACCAACCTGCCCAAATCACAGATTGAGGTGGTTGACCCCATCGCCCTCTCTGCCAAATTAGTTGACCGTGACTGCAATTGCGAATGCTGTTGCGGTGAGACAGACGTTAACTCCCTCCCCGAATGTGTATGCAGGGTGTTTGACGACCTCATAGTTGACAACGGCTCCAAGAGGGTGTATGTAACATTAGGTCTCTTTACCATCACCCGCATTATGAGAAAGGTACAGCTCATAGTACCCGTTATCGACTTCTGCATACCCGAAAACGAGTGTATCGCCTCTACCGAGAACAACCCCTGCGAGTTGTTTGAGCGTCTCTCCTTCCCCGTTGATGAGTTCTTCCCACCTGAAAGAAACCACTTTGATTGCTGTGAACCAACCAACATCTGTGGCTGTTGACATTCAATCATAATTGCAAAAAGAGGCTCTGCGGAGTCTCTTTTTATTTGACTTTCATCTGCTTTGGTGGTATCATTGAGGTGATACATTATCAGGAGGTGCAGTATGAATTTTGAACCTATGAAAAACTTTATGGATGAGCTTACATCCTGGATTATCCCCGGTAACGCTATCAGCGTGTGTGTGAACAACGAAGAGGTGTTCTCATACCAGTCGGGATATGCCGATATAGATAAAAAGATTCCTATGAGAGGGGACTCTTTGCTCAACATTTATTCCTGCACCAAAGTACTCACCGTGACCGCGGCTATGCAACTTTATGAAAGGGGCAAGTTCTTACTTGACGAGCCGCTTTATGAGTATATCCCTGAATTCAAGGAGATGTATATCAAATCACCCGATGGTGAAATCAAAAAGGCGGAAAAGCCGATCACTTTAAGACATATCTTTACCATGACATCAGGTATAACATACAACAGTCGCAAAGAGCTCTATGAAGAAGCGAAGAAGGCAAAGGGTGCTCCCCTTGATACCATTGATGCGGTAAAGTGCATTGCCAAGGATTTTATTGATTTTGAGCCCGGCGAGAAATGGAAATACGGCTCCAGCCACGATGTGCTTGCAGCGGTGGTAGAGATAATTGCAGGCAAGAAATTCCGTGATTATGCGAAAGAGACTATTTTAGAGCCTTTGGGCATGAAAAATACCTTCTTCACCAACGTACACGTGCAAGACAAAATGGCGGAACAGTACAAATATGTGATAAACACCACCAAGTCATTATCTGAACTTCAGGCAAGTGAATGTACTGAAGTGGGCAGGGTGGAAAACTGCGGTAAAGCCATCAGCGGTGTAGTAAGTGATATTCACGACAACGGCGGTGCAGGTATAACCACATCGGTAGAGGATTATTCCCTCTTTGTATCTGCCCTTGCAAATGGCGGTGTGGGCAAAAGCGGTGAGAGGATAATTGCATCATCCACCATTGACCTTATGCGCACAAATCAGCTCACTCCCGAGCAACTTGCCACATTCACCTGGCCTCAGCTCAAGGGATACGGCTACGGATTGGGCGTGAGAACTATGATTGACAGAGCCAAGGGTGGCTCCTGCGGTAACATAGGCGAATTCGGCTGGAGTGGTGCGGCAGGTGCTACTGCGCTTTCTGATCCTTCAATCAATATGTCTATGTTTTATTCACACCACATGCTCAACCCCCAGGAGACATTCTATATGCCCCGTCTCAGAAATATCATATACACATGCATCAACAGTTAATTTTTGACAGGAGATATAAAATATGAATATAGTAATTCTGACCGCACTGGGTGTGGGAGGCGCTACTTTACTCGGCTCTGTTATCGGATTTATATTCAAAAACATCACCCACAAATTCAGTGATGTGGTGCTATCTTTTGCGGCAGGTATCATGCTTGCAGCAGCGGTAATAGGACTGATATTGCCATCTATGGAATATGGCGGTGAAAGTGGCCTTATCCTAGCCATAGCGGGAATTTTTGCAGGTACGTTTTGTCTTATAGCTATTGACAAACTCGTACCCCACGCTCACAACATCATAGGCGGTGACAACGAAAGCCACCCTGAAAAATCACGAATAGATAAAATAATGCTTTTTGTAATGGCTATTGCCATCCACAATCTCCCCGAAGGCCTTGCGGCAGGTGTGGGATTCGGTTCGGGCAACACCGGTGATGCTCTGCTTATAGCGGGTGGTATCGCCTTGCAGAATATCCCCGAGGGTATGGTGATAATCGGGCCTATGTTGGGTGCCGGAATTCCACCGAAAAAGACCTTTATATACGCGCTTATGACGGGCGTTATAGAAGTGGTGGGAACTTTTCTCGGATACTTCGCAGTAAGCTTCTCCACCGCTATTTTGCCATTTGCCCTTGCTTTTGCAGGTGGTACAATGCTCTACATCATAAGTGATGAGATCATCCCCGAAACCCACGCCCACGGCAGCCAGAGAGGTGCTACGCTGGCGCTCATTGTGGGATTTTGCTTAATGCTTGTGTTTGACACCATTCTCGGTTAAAGCGGATTAAATAAAACAAACGGGATTTACTCGGATGAGTAAATCCCGTTTTCATTTTAATTAAATATATCTGCACTTGCAAACTTGCCGAACATATGGTGTATCCGCCTACGGAGACTTTCGTTACATTCTGCTTTAAGGAAGGGGTCGGCGGAAAGGAGCTTCTCACACTGTTCCTGAGCGGATTTGAGGATATCCATATCCGTAAAGAGATTAGCAATCTTAAGCTCGGGCAGACCGTGCTGTTTCGTGCCGAAAAACTCGCCACAACCACGAAGTTCCAAGTCCTTTTGCGAAATTACGAAGCCGTCATTGGTGGCAGTCATAATATTCATCCTCTGCTGAGTTACGTCGTTCTGACTATCGGTGATGAGTATACAATAGGATTTATATGCGCCTCTGCCTACCCTGCCACGAAGCTGATGAAGTTGGGAAAGACCGAAGCGTTCCGCATTCTCAATAACCATGATATTGGCATTGGCAACATCCACGCCCACCTCGATTACCGTAGTGGATACAAGGAGGTTAATATCGCCATTTTTGAACTGCATCATGATGGAATCCTTCTCGGAAGATTTCATCCTGCCGTGGAGAAGCCCCACCTTATAATCGGGAAAAACGTCTCTCTGCAGTTTCTCGGCAAACTGTACACCCGATACAGCATCAAGGGTATCGGATTCCTCTACAAGAGGACACACCACATATGCCTGCCTGCCCTCTTCGAGTTGCTTACGGACAAATCCATAGGCACGACCGCGAATGGTGTTATTAACACAGAACGTGTCAATATCCTGCCTGCCCGCAGGCTTATCGGATATGATGGTGATATCAAGGTCACCATAAAGGATAAGGGCAAGGGTGCGGGGAATAGGCGTAGCACTCATAACGAGCACGTGGGTGGAATCATTCTTACCACTTAATTTGGAGCGTTGGCTCACGCCGAATCGGTGTTGCTCGTCGGTGACACAAAGGCCCAGGTTATTGAACTCCACATTATCCTCTATAAGTGCGTGGGTGCCGATTACTATATCGTAATTGCCACCCTCTATATCTGAAAGAATCTGTTTCTTACCCGTGGTGGAACCGGTGAGAAGGGCAATATTCAGTTTATCACCAAAGAATTTTTTGAAAGTCTCATAATGCTGAATCGCCAGAATCTCGGTAGGTGCCATAAGGGCGGACTGATAACCGTTACGTGCTGCAATGAACATAGCACATGCGGCAACCACCGTCTTACCGCTACCCACATCACCCTGAACGAGACGGTTCATAGGTTTGCCGGACTGAAAGTCCTCGCAGATTTCACGGATTGCACGTTTCTGCGAAGGGGTGAGCTCAAAGGGCAGGGAATCTACGAACTCTCTGCCGTGGGAAATATCTGCAAATATATATCCACCCGTATGGGTACGGCGGGTGCGCATATAGTTAAGAGACAGTTGCAGGACAAAGAGCTCTTCAAAGACGAATCTGCGTCTTGCCTCCTCAAAATCATCCATATCCTCGGGGAAGTGAATGGCACGAAGGGCTCTGTCATAGCTCATAAGATTATTTGACTCAATAACGTCTTTGGGAAGGTAATCCTCAAAATGATCCGCTTTTGAAAGGACACTATCCACCATATTGCGAAGGTTGGTCTGGTTGATGCCCTTTACAAGAGAGTAAACGGGAAGGATTTTGCCCGTTTTCACGTTCTTATCCGCAAGTTCTGCCTCGATAAGTTCAAACTGGAGATAGCCGTTACGATTGACCACCTTACCATAGAAGATATAATCTGCGCCCCTTTCAAACTTACGTTTATACTTGGGCGAAGAAAACCAAAATACATTTATACTGCCCGTACCATCATCCACCGCCAGAGAATACACCGCCTGATTATACTTGAATCTTCGTTCTGCAGCAATGGTTAAGACGGGAGCCTTGATACAGCAGGTCATCCCGTCGGCAAGGCGGGAGATAGTGTATATATGGCGTCTGTCCTCATACTCCTTGGGGAAATAGTGGAGCAGATCTTCTATATTGTATATACCGAGTTTATTAAAAAGAGTGGCTCTTTTCTCCCCCACTCCCTTTACATACTGAATAGATGAACTCAAAAGATTTCTGCTGTCGCTCATACTCCGTCACCCTCTATTCGGACAAAATATCAAACACAATATCAGCACCCTTAAGCAGTGCTTCCCTCTCTGTTTCGTCACAATTGGCAAGGCGTTCTGCCACATTACGGGCAAAAATACCCTTGAGGTTATACTCCTTGGCAATCTCTTCAAGGTTATACGCGCCACGGGTGGTGTCTTTCACCTTAACAAAAAATGCGTCAAGCTCGTTCTCTATAACACCCTCAGGGATAGTCTCGCATCTTTTGCCTGTTAAGACTATCTTATACAAATCGTTTTTATCAGAAACCTTGCTTTTAACAAGGCCTATTATATCCTGAAGGGTTGCCTCTTCCGATACATCAATCTCAATGGTGCGGTAGCATCTGCGACAAAGGCGGGTGAAGCCAAGAGAACAGCCTTCCTTTGACACGGTGCCGTATATCACACCCTTATCATCACATTCGTCAAAGCCGCCACCCTCTAATGTGCCACTATAAGCATAGAAGGTGTCACCTGCTTTTTTAATACCTGAATATGTATGAACGTGTCCCAATGCCACATAGTCCATGCCACTGGATGCGATATCGTCTTCCGTTATGGGGTTATAATCGCTGTTTGCCGCCACCTCGCCGTGGATTACCGCTATGTTGATTTTGCTGTTATCCGTGGCTTTAAGGCCTCTCAAAAGGTGCTCGTTCACCACTTCGTTCTCAAAGCCAACTCCGTATATCGCAAGATTCTTATCGGGAATCTCCACGCATCTTGCTCTGCCATCAAATATGGTGACATTATTGCAACCGCCATCGGCGAGCATCTTATATGCATTTCCCTTGGGGTCGTGGTTACCGGGTGCGATGAAAATGGGGATGGTGGGGATTTTGCCAAATTCGTTTGTGAGAAAATTGATGGTGCTTTTATCTGTATCGGCAGTATCAAAAAGATCCCCTGAAATGAGAATTACATCCACACCATTCTCCTTTGCCATATCAATAGCAGAGGAAAAGGTGGAACGTACCTCCTGTCTGCGAAGATTACGTTTGCTCTCATCAAGACCTGTTACAGGTCTGCCGAAATGAATATCTGCCATATGCATTATCTTAATACATGACATAAAATCACCCCTTATTTTCTATCCATCAAATTGAAAATCATATCTTTGCGTCTTAACATCTCATCGTGACGGGTGATGTATTCATACACGTCCTTCACGTTGAATACCCTCTCTATACTGTCGGGGGTTACTATCTTGGAGGATGCACCAACGCCCAGGGCGACTATGGTCTGCACCTCTTCCATTATGTAGATATTATATAAATTCTCAAAACCCTTATCGCAATAGCCCACGTTCTCTAAGTTGCCCAGCATATTCTTCTGTCGATACATATAATAGGGCATCTTGCCTAAAGACTTCATACTTTCATAGGTGGCGTTTAGCATATCATTAACCGCAGTAGCACTTGATATGGAATACATATTATAGTCCCTATCAAGGAAAGAGCCGTGCTTGATGCTCATAGTGTGCACCGTCACATTGGTGGGGTTAATATCCTCTATAGCAGAGAGAGTCCTCATAAAATCCTCGGTGCTCTCACCGGGAAGGCCTGCAATGATATCGGTATTGATATTGGTGATACCAAGATCCGTCGCCAACTGATAGCTCTTTATAAAATCCGCTGCACTATGGCTTCTGCCGATAAGCTTAAGAGTGTTATCGTTAATTGTCTGGGGATTGATGCTTATCCTCGTCACTCCATTATCCCTTAAAGCAATGAGCTTATCTGCATCAATGGTGTCGGGTCTGCCTGCCTCTACGGAAAACTCCTTTATACCCGACAAATCAAACTCTGCATAGAGCTTCTTTATGAGTCCGTCGAGCTGGGTGGCAGTAAGGGAGGTGGGTGTGCCACCGCCTATATACACCGTCTCAATATGATAAGGTGTGTCTTTGAGTTTATTCGCTGTGTATTCAATCTCTTTATAAAGTGCCTCAAGATAGGGCTCTACGAACTTGGATGTGAACTTGATAGACTGGGATGTGAAAGAACAATAAAGGCATCTTGTGGGACAAAAGGGAATGCCCACATAAAGACTTATGGCATTCTTATCCATACCGCCAAGCACTTTGAGTTCGTTCTCTGCCACCTCTATGGCAAGGTCTGCCTTGACGCTGTCTGTAAGATAGTGGGTTAAAAACCTATCCTTCACGCCATCTCTGTCTAGACCTGATTCTATAAGTTCCCTTGCTATTTTACCCGGGCGGATACCCGTAAGCACTCCCCAGGGGAGAAAACCGCCTACAAGGCGTTTTGCAAGATGATGAAAGGACTGCTTGAAGTAGGTCTTATTATACTCTGTGTTTTCTACTGTGTTGGTCTCTGTGATGCCGTTATAGCTTAATGTGGTGATATATTGATACATATCCCCTTCTCTTTTGAGCTCGCTGATGACGTAATCACCCTCTGTGGGTGGCTCGGTGGCATCCTCAAACTTCGTATGGGGAAAATACGCCATGGCAATCTCGCATATCGCGTATCTTTCGTTATGGTTAATAAGACAAATCTTCATATTCGTATTCTCCGCATATCAGAAAAAGGGGTTGTAGCATATCTCGTGGCCTATGGTGGTGGCAGGGCCGTGACCGGGGTAAACCTTGGTATCACCATCAAGGGTGAAAAGGTGCTCCTTAACAGAGGATATGAGGGTATCAAAATCTCCGCCTCTAAAATCTGTCCTGCCGATAGATTCGTGAAACAAAGTGTCACCCGAAATCAGAATATCACCGCAGAGCACACTGATACCGCCTACTGTATGACCCGGGGTGTGAAAAATCTTTAACTGTGTGTTGCCGAGGAAAAGGGTGTCACCATGATTTAACCTTATATCTGCCCGTGTAGTAGGAGCAGATGTGCCTATGATAAAAGACATTGTATCTGCATCCGAGTTCAGAGAATCTGACTCGGCAGTATGCAATGCAACCTCTCCACCCGTCATACCTTTAAGCTCGTCTAAAGCAGAGATATGGTCTATATGGGTGTGAGTGAGGATTATATATTTAACCTTGAATCCGCAAGCATCAACCGCATCGGCTATCCTGCCCGCTTCTGCGGCAGGGTCGAATACTGCACATTCCTTGGACTGCTCATCTGCTAATATATAGCAGTTAGTGGCGAGATCGCCTAATGTCAATACTTTGAGTATCATAAAATCATCCTATGTGATCAGTTTGTATTACGAGTTACCTCAATAACACCGCTTATGGCGGAGAGTTTGTTTATAACCTTCTCAAGCTGTTCGGTGTCTGAAACCTCTAAAGAAATCTCCACAATAGCAATATTGTCCTTGGTGGCACGGGCGTTGATTGCCTTGAGCGACACCTTCAATGTGGCAAGGATATTGGTGATATCCAATATAACACCCGTTCTGTCGTTTGCCACAATCTTGAGATTGGATACGAAGGAAACCTCCTTGTTGAGTTCCCAGGATACATCTATAAGACGCGCCTTCTCCGTCTCGTCCATATATGCATTGGCAATATTGGTACAATCCTGACGGTGTATGGACACGCCCCTGCCCCTTGTGATATAACCGATAATCTTATCACCAGGCACAGGATTACAACAACCTGCATAACGGATAAGGCAGGAATCAATACCCTCTACCACTATACCGCTATTAGCCTTGGTCTTCTTGGTGGGTTTTTTGATTTCTATAGCCTCAATGGGAAGGTCTGCATCGGTCGCGGAATCCTTGCGGTATTCCTCTTTAAGACGGGATATAACCTTATTTACGGGCATACCGCCAAAGCCCACCGCAGAATACATATCCTCGTAGGTCTTGAAACCATAACGTCTGATAAGGGGATCCATATACTCGGGGCGCATAAGGTCATACTCAGTGAGGGCCTGCCTTTTGATTTCACGTTCAATAGCTTCTCTGCCGCGGATGATATTTGCATCACGGTTTTCTTTCTTGAACCATTGATTGATTTTATTTCTGGCCTGGCTGGTCTTGACTATCTTGAGCCAGTCAAGGTTAGGCCCGTGGATTGCAGAGGATGTGATAACCTCTACGATATCACCATTTTGCATAGCGTAGTCAAGGGGAACGATTTTGCCGTTTACCTTGGCACCCTGCATCTTACATCCTACCGCACTATGAATACTGAATGCAAAATCGATAGGGGTAGCACCTGCGGGGAAGCTCATAACATCACCCTTGGGGGTGAATACAAACACCTGATCGGTGAAGAGATCAATCTTAAGTGAGGAGATGAATTCCTCCTCGTCGGTAGCATCCTTCTGCATCTCGAGAAGTTGCTTAACCCATGCAAGACTTTCCTCCATACTTTTATCAACTTCACCACCGCTTTTGTACTTCCAATGGGCAGCGATACCATTCTCTGCTACAGCATGCATCTCTTTGGTACGTATCTGTATCTCAAAGGGAATACCGCTGGGGCCAATAACGGTGGTATGAAGGGACTGATACATATTGGGTTTGGGCATTGCGATATAGTCTTTGAATCTGCCCGGCATGGGGATATAAAGCTCATGGGCAGCACCCAATGCGGCATAGCAATCCGCCACGGTATCGGTGATTATACGCACCGCAAACAAATCATATATCTGATCCAAAGTCTTGTTCTGGGTGAACATCTTGCGATAGATACTGTAAAAATGCTTCGGTCTGCCGTCTATGTTGCAGTTGATGTTAAGATTATTGAGCTTAGTGCGGAGGGTGGATTTGATAGTGGCTATAAACTCTTCCCTCTCCTGACGTTTCTGTGAAATACCCTCTACTATCTCGTAATAGGCAATGGGGTCAATATACTTTAAGGACAAGTCCTCAAGCTCCCATTTGATTTTATACATACCGAGACGGTGAGCAAGGGGGGCAAAGATATTGAGAGTCTCTCTCGCTTTCTCCCTCTGCTTCTCCTCGGACATACTGATAAGGGTGGTCATATTGTGGAGACGGTCTGCAAACTTGATGATAATAACTCGGATATCCTTTGCCATGGCAAGGAACATCTTGCGGAGATTCTCCATCTCACGTTCTTCTTTGTCGCTATACTGGATTTTATCAAGCTTGGTGACACCGTCAACCAACTCGGCAACAACGTCGCCAAAGGTGTCGCGGATATCCTCTATGGTGGAATCGGTATCCTCTACCACATCATGTAAAAGAGCTGCACACACCGAGTGCCAGTCAAGGTCAAGCTCGGCAACAGTAAGCGCCACAGACAGAGGATGCAGTACATAGGGCATACCCGATATTCTCTTCTGTTCTTTATGGGCATCAAGGGCAACCTTATACGCCTTTTCAACCATATCAAAATTCACCTTGGCATCTTTTTTTCTCAAGGTGTCGCAAAGTTGCTCATATAATTTCTCATAAGATTCTGCCATATTTACCGCCTCCCTTCTACTGAATGTTTCATATACAAAGGTGATCTTTCAAGCTCTGTCTTAACCTTGAAATTATCACCCCTTGCAAAGGTGATGAATTCACCCTCGGTGTAGAGTTCTTCGATTATTTTAAGTTCTTCCAACACTTTCATACATATAACCGCTTTGTACGGGCTTACACCCTGCAAAAACGACTTCATATATCCTCTGTCAACCATGCCCTCACAGGTGTAGAGAAGTTTATATACCTGGGCAACATCATCACGGCTGATGGTGTAGGTGTCGGCATAGCGCCAATCCTTGACTATCATCTGGGGTGATGCAGAGCCGTTGAATTCATTGATATTAAGTACGCCCGCAATATCTATCACATCACCCGTGCCGGTATTGACAAACTCCTCCGCCATATTAAAAGCAGGGGCTGTGAATATGTATCCATCCTTCTCAAGATTCAAGAAAGCGTGGGCCTTTGATATTTTAATATTACGCACAGTTGCTCCGCATATACAGTATGTGGGGGTTCTGTTTCCTATACCGCAGGGTTCAAAGGTCTTGAGGCAGGAGATGTTTTTAACATCAAACTCTGCCATATCTATCTCGCAATCAATATAAAGCTTGGGTGTGAGGATATCTTCTGTAAGGAGTGGTGCGGAGTATTCGTTGATATGCTTGCGGAAGTCCGCTATCTTGCCATCTTCAATAGTGAGGCCTGCCGCCATAATATGACCGCCGAATTTAACGAGGTCATCACTACAAGCGTTGATAGCTTCAAAGAGGTTAAAACCCTCTATACTTCTGGATGAGGCCTTACCCTCAACTCCGTCGGTGGAGATAATCACCGAGGGTTTATAATATCGCTCCGTCACCCTTGAAGAAACGATACCTATTACACCATGATGCCAATCCTTACCGCTTACAACCAAAACGCTGTCATCCTTCACATCAGTGGACTCAATAAGCTCGAGCACTTGCTCGGTGATTGCCCTCTCCTCGCTCTTGCGGAGTTCGTTATCACTGACTATCTGGCCTGCAAGGGCAGTGGCTTCCTCACGGCTTTTGCTAAGCAGAAGTTCCAAGGATGTATAGGCGCTGGAGATACGGCCCGTGGCATTGAGCATAGGACCTACGGAGAAACTGATAGTGGATGCGCTGATATTATTGCGGTCAATAGATGCCACATCAAAGAGCGCTCTTATACCCATATTATCTGTTATACGAAGACGGCCAAGACCGCACTGAACGATATAGCGGTTCTCCCCCGTAAGCTCTGCAAGGTCGGCAATAGTGCCGATAGCGGCTATATGGGAATAGCGGTCAAATACCGCCTTATCACAATCGGACAGAGCGTAAACCAACTTGAATGCAACGCCTACACCTGCAAGGGATTTATAGGGGTAGGTGCAATCTGCCTGCTTGGGATTGATAACCGCCACCGCATCAGGAATTTCGTCCAAGGGAGTATGGTGGTCGGTGATTATGACATCTATTCCCTTGCCCTTTGCATACTTAACCTGCTCAAAGGCGGTTATTCCCGTATCAACGGTGATGATGAGTGTGGTGCCTTTAAGAGAATCTATGGCAGATTCACTGAGGCCATAACCTTCATCGGTGCGGTCGGGGATGTAATAATCAATGTTATTGGTCTTATCCTTAAGATAAGTGTAGATTATATACGCGGCAGTCACACCGTCGGCATCATAGTCACCAAATACGGTAATCTTCTCACCATCTTCTATCGCCTGATCTATCCTCTCTACCGCTTCATCCATACCCTTCAAAAGATAAGGATTATGGAACGAGGTTGCCTCGCAACGCATAAAGCGGGCGATACTGTCACGGTCTGTAAGGTTACGGGTGATAAGGGTAGCCGCCATAAATTTCGGCACATTATTTGCATGGGCAATCTCCGAAATTGATTCCCGGCTGTGATCTGCTATTATCCATTTGAATTTTGACATTCGGCTTTGCCCCCTTTTAATATAATATTAATAATTTATTATATCACTATAATATAAATAATTCAATAGCACACACGAAATTTGGCATTAAAAAACCGCTTGCCCTGTATATGACAAACGGTTTTGTGTTATAGATCCAAAATCAAGCGATAGTCGCGGCGATAATTGCCTTGATGGCGTGCATTCTGTTCTCTGCCTCGTCAAACACAACTGACGCCTTACTCTCGAACACCTCGTCAGTAACCTCCATATCGGCTCTGCCGAACTTCTCGCCCATTTCTTTGCCCACGGTGGTCTTGAGGTCGTGGAAGGCAGGGAGGCAATGCATGAATATGGTGGTATCCTTGCCGGTTGAATTCATAAGGGCGGTGTTTACCTGATAGGGAGAGAGCTCTTCAATACGCTCTTTCCATACGGATTCGGGTTCGCCCATGGATACCCATACATCTGTATAGATAACGTCTGCATCCTTTACCGCTTTGGCTGTGTCGGTCTCAAACCTAAGTACTGCACCACTCTCTTTTGCTACCTTCTCGCACTCGGCGATAAGGGCTTTGTCGGGGAAGTATTTCTCGGGACAGCAAGCTGTGAAATTAAGACCCATCTTGGCACAACCTACCATAAGGGAATTGCCCATGTTATAACGGGAATCACCCATATACACGAAGTTGATACCCTTTAAGTATCCGAACTTCTCTTTGATAGTGAGAAGATCTGCAATAATCTGTGTGGGGTGGAATTCATTGGTGAGTCCGTTCCACACGGGAACTTTGGAATACTCCGCCAACTCCTCCACAATCTCCTGACCGAAACCGCGGTACTCAATACCGTCATAAATAGACGAAAGTACTCTTGCGGTGTCTGCTATACTCTCCTTCTTGCCTATCTGGGAAGCGGTGGGGTCAAGAAATGTGGCACCCATACCCAAATCGTATGCCGCAACCTCAAAGCTGCAACGTGTGCGGGTACTGGTCTTCTCAAAAATCAGGGCGATATTCTTGCCCTCGCAAAGACGATGGGGAATGCCCTTCTTTTTCTTATCCTTGAGCTCTGCGGAAAAGTCTATAAGATAGCCGATTTCCTCGGGAGTGAAATCCAGCAATTTCAAAAAGTCTCTGCCTTTTAAGTTCATATCGTTACCTCCTGTCTTTGCCTGAGGCGGAAAAGCATAATTGCCAATCAGGCACAAACATCTTTAAGTATTTCAATCGCCTCTTTGAGCATATCAAAGGGGATATTAAGGGCAGGTAAAAGTCGTACCTTATCCTTGGCGGTGAGGGCTAAAACACCCTTTTCCATACATTTTGCAACTACTTCCTTGGCATCCTTTACAGTCTTGATACCAATCATAAGGCCGAGGCCCGTCACACCCTCAATACCGTCAGCACCTGAAAGGGTGTTGAAGATATAGTCGGATTTTTCCTTGACTTCTTTGAGGAGTTTATCATCTATGCGGTCAATCACATTGATTGCACCTGCACAGCAAACGGGATTGCCGCCGAAGGTAGAGCCGTTAAGACCCGGGGTGAAGATATCCTGCACCTTCTCACCCAGCATTGTGGCACCAATGGGAAGTCCGCCACCAAGACCTTTTGCAGTAGTCACCACATCGGGAGTGATGCCGTAATTCATAAAGGCATAAAGCTCACCCGTTCTGCCATTACCTGTCTGCACCTCGTCTGCCATGAGAAGAAGATCTTTCTCTGTTGCGATTTTAACCATAGCATCAACGAACTCTTTATCCAAAGGAAGCACTCCGCCTTCGCCACGGACAAGTTCAAACATAATTGCAGCGGTAGAATCATCTACCGCAGAGTAAAGCTCATCAACTGTGGGCTCTATATGCACAAAACCCTCGGTAAGGGGAAGGAAATGCTCGTGGAAGGTATCCTGACCCGTAGCCGCCAAAGTTGTGTGAGTTCTGCCGTGAAAACTATTGTTAAGAGTAATAATCTTATATGCATCTTTGCCTTTTTTGTCCGACGCATATTTTCTTGCTACTTTGATAGCGGTTTCATTGGCCTCGGCACCTGAATTGGAAAAGAACACCTTTTTCATACCTGTTCTCTCGCAAAGCTTCTGTGCCAAAACCGCACAGGGCTCGGAGTAGTAAAGGTTGGAAGTGTGCTGGAACTTGCCAAGCTGGGAGGTCACCGCACTTGTCCATTCGCTATCGGCAATACCAAAGATATTAACCGCAATACCGCTGCCCAAATCAATATATTTCTTGCCGTCACAATCAACTACTTCAGACCCCTTGCCCCCTACTATATTAACGGGGAATCGGGCGTAGGTGTTTGCAACGTATTTTTTGTCCGTCAAAAATACATCAGTCATTTATATCACCTTCAAACATAGTGCCGATACCTTCATCGGTAAGAGTCTCTATAAGCAATGCATGAGGGATTCTTCCGTCGATGATAAACACCTTTTTAACACCGTCTTTAATGGCGGTGGTGCAACATTCCACCTTGGGAATCATACCATCGGAGATGATGCCTTCGGAAATAAGCTTATCTGTCTCGCTTACTGTGATATGTGAGATAAGGGTATCGGGATCGTTTTTATCCATCAAAATTCCGCTTATATCTGTAAGAGAGATAAGACTCTCTGCCTTGAGCGCACCTGCAATCTTGGCAGCAGCGGTGTCGGCATTGATATTGAAGATATTGCCCTCGTCATCACAACCGATAGTGGATACTACGGGGATATAACCCTTTTCAAGCACATCAAGGATTATCTGGGGGTTTATCTCGGTAATCTTACCTACATAGCCCAGTTTGTCATTTTTCATCTCTGCCTTTATCATATGACCATCAACACCTGAAATGCCCACGGCTTTACCACCGCAACATTCAAGAAGGTTAACCAAGGTCTTGCTGATTTTACCTGAAAGTACCATCTGGGTAATCTCGGCAGTCTCCTTATCGGTAACCCTGAGGCCGTCTACAAACTGAGTCTCTTTACCTACACGGCTGAGCATATCGGTTATCTCGGGGCCGCCACCATGCACGAGAACCACCTTCACACCTATAAGGCGCAAAAGCACTATATCGTGGACTACGGAGTCTTTGAGATCTTCGTTGATCATAGCATTGCCACCGTATTTGATAACCACTATTTTGCCGTTATATTCCTGAATATACGGAAGAGCGTTAACAAGTATTCTCGCTCTCTCGGGATTGGAAATTTTCATATATTCTGCCTCCTATCAAGTACGGTAGTCGCCGTTGATTTTAACGTAATCATAAGTGAGGTCGCATCCCCACGCAGTAGCAGATGCGTCACCTGAATTGAGATTGATATTTATATTGATTTCTTTCTCTAAAAGGATTTCCTTCGCTTTTTCTTCGCTGAATTCTACTCCGGCACCGTTTTTGCATACGGGGAGTTCACCCTTGGGAGATACGAAAGCAACATCAATCTTATTGACATCCACATCTGCTCCGCTATAACCGATAGCACAGAGTACTCTGCCCCAGTTGGCATCTGCACCGAACATTGCTGCTTTAGTAAGGGATGAGCAGATAACGGATTTTGCAACGGTCTTTGCGATTGATTCTGAGGATGCACCTGACACATTGCACTCTATCATCTTGGTAGCACCCTCGCCGTCACCTGCAATTTCTTTGCAAAGATGGACTGTAACTGTGTTGAGCGCTTTCATAAATGTAGCGAAATCCTCGCCCTCTGTGGTGATTTCCTTATTGCCTGCCATACCATTGGCAAGGACTGTAACCATATCGTTGGTGGAAGTGTCACCGTCAACACTTACCATATTGAAGGTGTTTTGTATATCAGTGGAAAGCGCCTTCTGCAAAAGTGAACTGCTGATAGCGCAGTCGGTGGTGATGAAAACCAGCATGGTGGCCATATTGGGATGGATCATACCTGAACCCTTGGCGATACCGCCGATTTTGCACTCTACCCCACCGATTTCGAAACTTACTGCGATTTCCTTCTTAACTGTATCGGTGGTCATTATGCCCTCTGCAGCATAGTCACTATGGTCACCAAGACCTGATACCAGCTCATCCATACCATTGGCAATGGGAGTAATATCAAGGGGCTGACCGATTACACCTGTGGAGGCAACAACAATATCATCAGCTGATATGCCGAGCTTGGATGAAACGATTTCACTCATCTTCTCTGCTATCTCCACTCCGTTGGCATTGCAGGTGTTGGCATTACCGCTATTACAGATACCCGCCTGTGCCATACCATCGGTAAGGTGATTTTTAGTAACGAGCAAGGGTGCCCCTTTGACGAGTTTAGTAGTATATACTGCCGAACAGGTT
>JAZOWA010000026.1:0-48367 GCA_045659025.1 Clostridia bacterium | reverse complement strand
CCATTTTGGTTTGTTGTATAGTTTTATCGGGAGGTGGTTTTTTGTATAAGAGAATCAGAGAACTACGCGAAGATAATGATTTATTACAAAAACACTTGGCGGAGTATTTACATTGTTCGCAAGTAGCATATTCCAGATATGAACTTGGTACAAGAGATATTCCTACACAGGTGTTGATTTCTCTGGCAAAGTTTTACAATACAACAACTGACTATATTCTTGGATTAACCGATAAAAAGAAATAAAATTCCATCAAAAAAGCACTTGCTTAATGCGAGTGCTTTTTATTGCCAAATCCCGTAAAGTGTGATACCATATAATCAACGGATTTTATCAATTGCAAAAGGAGTTTTATAATATGACCAGATGTGAAATAGCATACGAGAATCACAAGAAGGGTTACAACTGCGCTCAGGCGGTGGCTTGCGCCTTTGCCGGGGATTTGGGTTTGAGCGAGGATGTACTTTTCCGTCTTGCCGAGGGTTTTGGCGGAGGAATGGGTTGCGGTAATGTGTGTGGTGCGGTGAGCGGTATGGTGCTTGTGGCAGGTATGGTAAAGAGCAAGGGCATTGATGCTCTTCCCGATACCAATAAGAAAGAGACCTACACTTTGTCCAAAGAGCTCATTGAAGAGTTCACTAAAAAGAGCAATACCATTATATGTGCAGATATCAAGTCGGGTTGCGCCCTTTCCTGTGATGAGTGCATAGAAATCGGTGTTAAAACACTTGAAGAAAAGTTGGGGTTATAATTATGAGCGAAGTATTCAGCAAGGTTAAGGGCAATCTGGGGTTTGGCCTTATGCGATTGCCGATGGATGGGGACGAGGTGGATTATAAAGAGACCTGCGCCATGGCAGATGCCTTTTTAGATGCAGGGTTTAATTACTTTGACACCGCCCACGGCTATATAGGCGGCAAGAGCGAGATCGCCTTCAAAGATTGCATTGCCAAGAGATACCCCCGTGATAAATACATCATTGCCGACAAGCTCTCCGGTTGGAATTTTGAGACGGAGGAGGAAATTGTCCCCCTCTTTGAATCCCAGCTTGAAGCCTGCGGAGTGGAGTACTTTGACTATTATCTTATGCATTCCCAGACGGCGAAGTATTTTGAGAAATACAAGAAGTGTCATGCCTACGAGAAGGTGTTTGATCTTAAAGAGCAGGGGAAGATTTCCCATGTGGGCATATCCTTCCACGATAGTGCCGAGGTGCTGGATGCCATCCTCACCGAGTACCCGCAGATAGAGTTTGTGCAGATACAGTTCAACTATGCCGACTTTGACGATTCCGTAGTGCAGAGCAAGAAGTGCTATGATGTGTGCCGAGCTCACGGCAAACCCGTGATAGTAATGGAGCCGGTCAAGGGTGGCAAGCTGGTGAATCTGCCTGATGAGGCCCACAGGATTTTTGCCGAGGCAGGGGCTCTTAGTAATGCGGGGTATGCCATTAAGTTTGCAGCATCCTTTGAGGGTGTGGAGATGGTTCTCTCCGGTATGAGCAATATGGCGCAGATGGAAGATAATATAAGCTTTATGAAGGATTTTGTACCTCTCACAGATGAGGAGAGCAAAGCGGTGGAGAAGGTGCGCGAGGTATTTAGCAATCTCCGTCTCATCCAGTGTACCGAATGTCGCTACTGTGTAAGCGAGTGTCCTTCGGGTATCCCCATCCCCGACGTATTCACCGATATGAACGCCAAGGCGGTGTTCAACGACTGGGCTGCCAAGGGCAATTACAAAAAGCACACAGCCGACAAGGGCAAGGCTTCGGATTGTATCGGTTGCGGTGCCTGCGAGGCGGTATGCCCCCAGAAGCTTAATATAAGAGAGCTTCTCACCAAGGTGGCAGACACCTTCGAGAAGGAAGAATAATTATAGTCCGACAAAAATATCTTGATAAAAAAGAGATGGTCTTCTGACCATCTCTTTTAATATGCGAAAATTCAATCAATAATCTTCCATCTGCGTAAAACCGAGGATATCATCGGGGGTGATGTTATCTTCGTAGAGTTCGTAGCGAGTGCCGTTTTCGATATTCTCTTTGCGTTTTACCAGGTCCTTCGCCTCGTCGGGAGCAAGACCTCTGGAGAATATCCATTTGTTATAAACATCACCGAAGGTGGCGCGGAGCCATCTGGAATATTCCTTGCCTGCAATGGAGCGGAGCTTACCGCTTACGAACATTGCGTGGATTTCGCCCACGGTGTTCTGATGGGTAGTGGTACCGTCATTCCAGGTTACGACTCTGTCAAGATCGGGTTTGTAGTTGCACTGAACATCATACTGGTCTATAAAGAGTATTTCAAATTCATCATCACCGGGGAATCCCATAAGACGGCAATAGCCGTTTGCTCCCTCGGGGAAGGTTTCTCTGAGTGCGGTTATATCTACTTTGTTGCCGTTGAATTCAGCCCATCTGTATTCCTCGGCAAGGAGTGCCTCTGCCAGAGAGAACTTACCCGCTTCAAAACGGAGCTCATTGATTGCACCCTTTTTTACAAGGGAGAGCACGAGGGGCAGGTTATCTTTGCCAAGGGTAAGGAGAGCGCTTGATGCAAGCCATACCATATCACCACGGTTGAATTCATTGCTCAGAGAATATTTGCCGGGGGTGAGGTTGATTTTATCTGAAAACTCAAATGCCTTGTCGTATGTAAAATCCCCTTCCTTTTCGCTGTATCCGAGGACACGGAGCAAAAGGGTGATGAACTGCTGGGGAGTGATTTTGTCATTGGCACCAAATTTTGTCGCGCTGACACCGTTGGCAAGGCCGATGGAGCTGGCATAAGCCACGTATTTTGCCGCCCAGTCGGATACATCATCAAAGGGGAGATACTCGTTGGTGGTGAGCGCCTCTATTTCCTTACCCATAAGGCGAACAAGCATCACTATGGCTTCCTGACGTGTAGAGGTGGAGCCGAGATTATATATGGGGTTGCCTTCATCGTCTGTGCCTGTTCCGCGGAACAGACCGAAGTTATAGAGTGCATTGGCAAGGTCTGTGGTGTTTGTTGACACAGGGTGTGCGTATGCAATCTGTGTAGTGAGGCAAACCAATATAAGAATGGTTGCAATGAGTTTTTTCATATCAAACATCTCCTTTAGGGGTGTATATTGTACCTGAGGCAATGCCGTCAGTTATTGAGTCTATAGTTATATCGATATATTTGTTTGTAATATCGGTATCAGACGGAGTGCGGACGGTGATGTAGTTGGCTGTGTGACCTTCGTATAAGTCATCTTCCACATTTTTCTCAAAAAGTACGGTGAGAGTCCTGCCCACGAAGGATGAAAGGAACTTTTCTCTGCATTCCCCTGCCTTGTCTGCCATAAGGGATGCACGATACGTCTTGTCCGACTTCTTCACCTGGCCCTCTGCCTTGTCTGCTCTTGTGCCGGGCCTGTTTGAATACGCAAACACGTGGGATTCGGCAAAGCATATATCCTCCATAAACTTGAGGGAGGTCTCAAACTCCTCCTCCGTCTCCCCGGGGAAACCCACCATAATATCCGTGGTGATGGCGCTGTCGGGGACGTATCTTCGTATGGTGGACACCGCCTCTTTGAACATAGCGGTATCGTACTTGCGGTTCATTCTCTTTAATGTGTCGTCGCAACCGCTCTGCACCGACAGGTGAAAATGGTTGCATAGCTTCGGAAGAGTGGCAATCCGTTTTATGAAATCCTCGGTCATAACCCGTGGTTCAAGGGAGCCGAGACGGATTCGTCGTATTCCGCATATATTGTGGACTGCTTCTATTACGTCTGCCAAGGTGATGGATTTATCCTTAATATCCATGCCATAGGATGTAATATGTATTCCCGTGAGTACCACCTCGGTAAATCCCGCTTCCGCAAGGCGAGACACCTCTGTGATTATGCTCTCTATCGGTCTGCTCCTTACAGGGCCTCTGGCATAGGGGATAATGCAGTATGAACAGAAGGAATTGCATCCGTCCTCAATCTTGACGAAGGCCCTAGTCTTATCACCAAAGGATGATATTGCCATATCCTCAAATGAGTGTTCTTTAAGGATGTCTTTCACAGACCCTTTGTCCATATCAGATACAAGGGATACAATCCTGCTTTTATCCGTATTGCCGATTACAATATCTGCTCCTGCAGAACGCACCTCATCGGGGGACACCTGACTGTAACACCCTGCCACCGCAATCACTGCATCGGGGTTGAGGGTTCTGGCTCTGTGGATCATCTGCCTGGATTTTCTATCGCTTGTGGCGGTTACGGTGCAGGTGTTGATGACGTACACATCGGCAACCTCCTCAAAGGGCACAACGCCAAACCCTGCAGAGGCAAAAAGCTCCGTCATGGCTTCGGTCTCATATTGATTAACCTTGCAACCCAAGGTGTGAAAGGCGACAGTCCTCATAATTACAAACTCCTGCGATAATCCACCCATAATATCATATTACACAATAATTATACACTAATTGCAGAAAAATTCAATAGAAATTAAATTGACATTTTTTGAAATAAAGGGTAAAATGTAATGAAGAATGATATATTTTCGGAAGGGGATTTTTATGGTTACGGTAGAGATACTGCTCAACACGATGAAGGATGTAAAAAACTTCGTGGCTATTTCGGGAAAATACCCTTTTGATATAGATCTTATATCAGGCAGATACGTGGTAGATGCCAAGTCGGTGATGGGTATATTGAGTTTAGACCTTGCCAAGACTATTTGCGTGGAGATTCACTCCGATAAGTGCAACGATTTTATTGCGGAGATAAAGCCGTTTATAATACACTGATAAAAATATTGAATTTGGGATAAGGAGGTAAAGATATGGAGCCGTTGAAGTTTCGCCCTGCAGAAAATGATGAAGACATTAAGCTTATGATACTCTATGCCGTGGGCAAGCTCAAGGTAAGTGCCACATACACACGTATATTCCACGTGCTTTCTGCTGCTGCGGATGTGAGTTATTGCCTGCTTACCATACCGATTACCGACCTTATTGAAAGCGGTAATATTGAAGAGCTCCACTATGACGGGCAGACGGTGTTCTCCCTCACTCAGCAGGGCAGTGAGACTCTTTCCTTTTTCTGTGAGAGATTGCTCCGCAGTGTGCGTATGCGTATGCAGGAGGAGATTGACAGAATCAACAAGGAGTTTTTAAGTGGCAATAAGCTGGATGCATCAATAGTGCCCATAAACGAAGAGGAATATCTTGTAAAGGCAGAGATTACCGAGGATAATGTGCCTCTTTTGAAATTTGAGATGTACGTGGGTGATAAGGAAAGGGCGAAGAAGATTGTCCGCAATTTCAAAGACCACACAAGCCTTATGTATCTTCAGGTGATAAAGGCCATAGATTACAGTTACGAAAAGCTGGATCTGGAAAATATGGAAGAATTAGACGAGATAGAATAAAGGAATTATGTATAATCTTCAATAAAAGTTTCACACTAACCGTATGAGAATCGTGTCTCATACGGTTTTTTATTTTGCATTTATAAAGGAGAACTAAAATGAAGAGTACATTCAGGATAATTTCTTTTGTAGTGGCATTTGCCCTTGTGATAGGAGCCACAGGCTGTGCCATGATGGGCAAAGCGGATGACCTTTATATCTTCAACGGCAAGGGCGAGAGTGCTATGGCTCTCTCTGCCGCTGCCAAGGCTTTTGAGGAGAAGACGGGCAAGAAGGTGAGGACCTTTTCTTTAGGAAGCGGTACAAGCAGTATTGATACCCTGCGTGCCGAGATGAATTCCAAGAATATGCCCACAATCTTTTCCATAGTGAACCTTCAGGAACTCAAAGAATGGGAAGAGGGCGGATTCGTACTTGATTTTAATAAGATAGAAGATAGTAAGTTCAAAGACTTGGCATCCTCTGTGCCCGAGAACATGCGCCTTACCTCCGATGGCACAACCAACTACGGTATCCCCTATAACGTGGAAGGCTACGGGTATATTGTGGATACCCGTATGGCTGATGCCCTCTTCGGTGACGGTGTGTCTGCCACCTTTGTCCGTGATGCAAAGGCGTGCTCCTATGATGAATTTCGTGCTATGGTAGAAGCGGTGGATAAGTATATCAAAGAGGGCACTCCCTCGTCCTTTTCCCTTAACGGCACCACCTACACCCTCCGCAGTGAAAAGACGGATATGGCAAAGAAACTCACAGGCGTATTTGCGGTAGCCGGTGCAGATAAGTGGACTTATGGTGACCATATGATAAACGTGGCGCTCAATGCCGTGTTTTCCAATCCTGCAGAGGCGGCAGGCGCAACTGCAAAGGATATTGAATCAATCCGTGAGCCGATGATTGCCTATGCTAAGGCTCTGGATTTTAAGACCACCTATGCGGCGGGTAAGAACGGCCCCCTCAAAAGAGGCCCCGAATTCATCAATACCACCAACTCCAACTACGATTCAGCCGTTGACCTTTTCGCCAATAGCAAAGCCCTTTTCATCAAGCAGGGCAACTGGGCATACACCAATATTGAGAAGGCAAACAGCGAAATAGTAAAGACCCTGGAGTTCATCCCCGTAAAGCTTCCCATTGAGGATTCTGCGGTGACCGCCAAGGGAATGACGGCAAACAAACTCAACCGTTCTATATCTGTGTTTGTGCCCAACTACTATGCGATAAACGCCAAAGCCTCCAAGGAACAGCAACAGACCGCAATGGAATTTCTACTCTGGCTAAACACCACTTCCGAGGGTCAGAAGTTTGTCACCGAGGATATGGCGTTTATCCCCTATAATGCGGATCACAACACCTTGAAATCAGAGAACAGCCTTACCAACTCAATCCTTAGATATATGTCCCTGGGCGATGTTATTTCCAATCCCTTTGGTGGAGCGCCCGTCACCTGGACAACGGATGTAGTGGGCCTTGATATTATGGAGAAGTACCTCATCAAACCCGAATGGAGTGAAGAGGATTATAAGACTATTGCCGACAACGCCATTGAGAAGTGGAAGAAGATGGCGGGAGTAAAATAAGGCATAGGGGATACTGATACGATTGCTTAAGGAAAGGGAATGGTTAAATGAATAAATACTACAGAAGATGGTTTATGCCGGCGGTAGCGCCTGCAATAGCTCTGTTTTTAGCCGTGATAGCCGTTCCCTTTGCCGTGGGAGTGCTATACTCCTTCACCTCGTGGCGAGGCACTTATTTCGCAGGCGGTGCGTTGTCAGATTCCTTTGTGGGCTTTGCCAACTATATAAATGCATTCAAAAACCCACGGTTTTTAAGTGCCTTTGGATACACGGTGAAATTCACTCTGCTCTCTGTGGTGGTTATCAACATATCCGCCCTCGCCCTTGCTCTTATGGTCACATCCATAAGACGAGGCTCTTCGGCGTATCGCACAGTGTTTTTTCTGCCCAATCTCCTTGGCGGTCTGGCGCTGGGTTTCGTGTGGCAGTTCATATTCCAGAACGTATTTTCCGATATACTGTTCGGCACAAACGGTATAGTGAACATCCCGTTCCTTACCAATATGCTTCAGGATAATAACAAGGCACTCATCGCTCTGGTGATTTTGGTCACGTGGCAGATGGCAGGGTATATGATGATTATTTATATAACGGGATTAAATTCCATCCCTGCCGAACTGTATGAGGCGGCGCAGATAGACGGGGCGGGCAAATTGCAACAATTCCGTGTGATAACCCTGCCCATGCTGTCTTCGGCAATTACCATTGTGTTTTTCTTGACCCTTGCCAACTCCTTCAAACTGTTGGATCAGAACGTGGCCCTCACCGATGGCAATTTCAATACCCGACTTCTTGCCATGCAGATACTCCGCACCACCCGTGATACCGCACCCCCCGATTACGGAATGGCTCAGGCTCAGGCGGTGATATTCTTTGTGCTTATCGCTATTGTGACGTCGGTTCAACTATACCTTACAAAACGCAGAGAGGTGGAACTTAATTGAAAAAACGATTCAGCCATGCCCTTCTCTACACGTTGCTTACTTTAATCGGAGCATTCACCCTGTCACCATTGGCATTTCTGTTTATTAACTCTTTCAAAAGCCAGTCGGAGATAGTTTCTGCCCCCTTGGCGTTGCCCACAAAGTGGAGTGGTGCAAATCTTATCCGTGCCATAGACGAGATTAACTTTATCCCCGCCCTTTTAATCACCTTTGCCGTGACGGCTCTGTCCGTGGCGCTTATAGTAGCGGTGTCATCTTTAGCAGGGTGGATAATAGCAAGGAGCAAAGGCCGGCTTCCCTCCATTGCCCTCTATATATTCACCGCCGCAATGCTCATCCCTTTTCAATCGGTGATGTATCCGCTGCTATCCCTGTTTGAAAACGCAGGACTTAAAAATATTGTCGGACTAATATTGATGTATGGTGGTTTCGGGTTGAGTCTGTCGGTATTTCTATACCACGGGTTTGCCAAATCAATCCCCAGGGGGATAGAGGAGGCTGCTCTGATTGATGGTGCAGGCGCGGTGAAGATGTTTGCCCTGGTGGTATTCCCCCTTATGAAGTCCACCACCGCCACGGTGGTGATACTCAACGCCATGTGGATATGGAATGACTACCTTCTGCCCTTCCTCGTCATAGGCAATGGGGAATTGCGCACACTCACTCTGGAGTTATACTTTGCCCGTATGACCGCAGGTCAGTACGGTAACCCCTGGGAACTCATCTTCCCTGCGGTGCTTATATCCATAGTGCCTATTGTGGCGGTGTTTCTGCTTTTGCAGAAATATATCGTTCGCGGTGTGGCAGAGGGTGCAATCAAAGGATAAATATAAAAATATCGATGCAAACAAAAATCCCCTATGCGAAACGCATAGGGGATATAATTTGTGTACGACAAAAACTCGTCACAGACGGCGGGTATATTTTTCTACCTTTTCTTCTTTAAAGGCCTTGTATCTGCCTTCCTCAATGGCAAGGCGGATATCTGCCATCATCTTGTTGTAGAAGTGGAGGTTGTGAAGCACACAAAGACGCATTGCCAGCATCTCACCCGCTTTGAACAGATGACGGATATATGCCCTTGAATAATTCCTGCAAGCAGGGCAGGTACATTCAGGATCAATGGGGAGAGGATCCCTCTCATACTTTTTGTTCATCAGGTTCATATAGCCATTCTCGGTAAAGAGGTTGGCATGACGGGCATTACGACTTGCGATAACACAGTCAAAGAAGTCCACGCCTCTGTCCACCGCCTCAAGTATGTTGGCGGGTGTGCCCACGCCCATAAGGTATCGGGGTTTATCCTCGGGAGCAAAGGGGACGGTTACATCCAGTATATGATACATCTCCTCGTGGGTCTCACCCACCGCAAGACCGCCTATGGCATAGCCGTCAAGGTCAAGCTTTGAGATTATCTTCATATTTTCAATTCTGAGGTCATCAAAGGTAGCGCCCTGATTGATGCCAAAGAGCATTTGGTTTTTGTTTATAGTGCGGTCAAGGGAGTTTAGTCGGTTCATTTCTGCCTTGCAACGCTCAAGCCAACGGATAGTACGCTCGTGGGATGCCTTTGCGTATTCGTACTTGGCAGGGAGTGCCACACACTCGTCAAAGGCCATTGCGATAGTGGATGCAAGGTTTGACTGTATCTGCATACTCTCCTCAGGCCCCATGAATATCTTGCGTCCGTCTATATGGGAGGAGAAGTACACACCCTCCTCTTTGATTCTGCGGAGTTTAGCAAGGGAGAATACCTGAAATCCGCCACTGTCGGTGAGGATAGGTCTGTCCCAGTTCATAAACTTATGGAGACCGCCCATATCATACACCACATCATCACCGGGACGCACGTGGAGGTGGTAGGTGTTGGAAAGCTCTACCTGACACCCTACATCCTTGAGGTCGGCGGTTGACACCGCGCCCTTGATAGCAGCAAGAGTACCCACATTCATAAATACGGGAGTCTGCACCACACCGTGAACGGTGGTAAACTCTCCACGACGTGCCTTGCCGTCGGTTGTTAATAATTTGAACATAGTGTTTAGTCCTTTATCGTTTTTTGCAGAGATTGATATTCCCCGCAGTTTTATTTAATTGCTTTTTGCTTTGGCTAAAAGCTTCATTGCTACTTCACTCTTACCTTTTGCCTTGTTTATTCAATAGCTCTTATTGAATAAACATAGCATCACCGAAGCTGAAGAATCTGTATCTTTCCTTCACCGCTTCCTCGTACGCTTTGAATATATTTTCTTTGCCTGCAAGGGAACTCACCAGCATAAGCAATGTGGATTCGGGCAGGTGGAAGTTGGTGATAAGGGCATCCACCACCTTGAACTTATAGGGAGGGTAGATGAATATATCTGTCCAGCCTGTTTTAGCACACACCTTACCGTCATCATCTGCCACCGTCTCAAGCACTCTTGATGAGGTGGTGCCCACGGAGATTACTCTGCCTCCCTTGGCTTTGGTATCGTTGATTATATTTGCAGTATCCTCGGTCATTACATAGAATTCCGAGTGCATCTTGTGATTTGACACGTCCTCCACCTTAACGGGACGGAATGTACCCAATCCCACATGGAGTGTGACGTATGCAATATTCACTCCCTTGGCTTTTATCCTGTCTAAAAGTTCGGGAGTGAAGTGCAATCCTGCCGTAGGTGCCGCCGCAGAACCGTTGTGCCTGGAGTATACCGTCTGGTATCTCTCACGGTCTGCAAGCTTCTCTGTAATATACGGGGGCAGGGGCATCTCGCCCAGCTTGTCCAGTATATTCTCAAACACACCCTCGTAGGAAAATTCCACTATTCTGTTACCGTCGTTCACCGATTCGATTACCTCTGCGGTGAGAAGACCATCACCAAACACGAACTTGGCGCCCGGCTTCGCTCTTTTACCCGGTTTTACGATAATCTCCCATCTATCACGGTCAATGCGGTTAAGGAGCAGAAACTCAATCTTGCCTCCGCTACCCTCTTTCGCTCCGAGAAGTCTGGCGGGGAGTACCCTGGTGTCATTAAGCACAAGGCAATCGCCCTCGCAGAGCATATCTTCAATATCGTAAAAATGCTTGTGGGATATATCCCCCGTCTCCTTGCCGAGAACGAGAAGTCGTGATGACGCTCTGTCTGTAAGGGGAGTCTGGGCTATAAGCTCAGGGGGTAGGTCATAGTAAAAATCTGCTGTTTTCAAAAGTAAATCCTCCTTGACGGATTACCGAGTATTTTAACAAAGCGAAAGCGAAAATCCGCCTTCGAAAATCGTGGTTCGGATTATTCTTTTTCGGCTAAGTTAAAAGGAAATGTATCAATAAAGTTTTTCTAAATTCGTACCTGTGTAGTAGAAGGTGAGGATATCACCAAAGACAAATCCCTGATCCGCCATTGCCTTGGCACCCCACTGGCTCATACCTACGCCGTGTCCCCAACCGTTGCCGTTGAAGGTGAATTCCCCTTCCTTAACCCCTGCGGGTTTTAAGGGGATATAGCTCTTTGCACCGCTACCACTTTGCACATATACAGTATCAGATGCACCCGAGCCAAGCACATACACCTGGTTATAGGGCATGGTCTTTGCTCCGCTTGAGGTGAGCACCGTCATATTCTCAAAGTAATCCTCACCACCCAGTATAGTGTATCTCTGGGAATGGAGCTTACCGCGGAACACCCCTCTGCATGAGGATTTTTTTACTGTGTGTGTACCCGTTGTACCTGTGAAGAGAAGTTCTGTCACATACCCTGCATCGTCTGCAGATATAATTTCTACGTTCTTGATATCGCCGATATCCACATTACCTTGAGCAAGGCAATCCTTTATCTCGTCAGCAGTAAGAGTGATAGACCAACTGTAACGGGACACCTCTTTGGGATTTTCATAAATATCCACAACGCTTACAAGGTATGGGTACTTACCGCCCCACACGTTCTCTGCATTGGCGGTGGCACCGCCTGTGCAGGAGCAGTATATGGATTCGATTATACCGCCGTTATACATCAGCACCTGACCGCATGTCTCATCCACTGCCTGACGGGTAGAATCCGCCTCGGCAGATACGCCTTTATACACCTGACTGGTGGTGGTATCGTCTAAATTAAAGCCGTATTTGGCAAATTTGTTTTTGTTGCTTATGGCAAAACCCCTTGCGCACACCGCCTGGGCCTTGAGTGCCTCGATGGGCCATTTGGGGCTCATCTCTTTACCGATTACGCTGTATAAGTATTGCTCAATGTTTACCACGTTTATTACGGTGAGGGCACCGCTGTTGATTCTCTTGAACTGGGCACCGCCTCGGTATTCCGTGTCACCAATGAATATGTTGCTGTTTACGGGGTAGATTGAAGGGAACTGTTCGGGGGTGTAGGTATAGTCGCCTATGGAAATATTGCCGTCGGATGTGGCGGTAACAACAATCTCCGTCACATCAAGAGTGCCGCCTGCGTAGAACACACCATCGGCTTCGGTACCCAATATGAATCCCGACTCCGAGCGGAGAGTGATGCTGTCTTTGGCAGAAGAACCATAGAAAAGACCTATCTTGATAGTGTCAACTCCCACTTCCTCAGCATACACTGAATTGTATATCAAAAGCACCGACAACACAGTCAGCAGCATACATATAAACTTCTTCAAAATCTACCACCTCTTTAGTGTTTATAATATCATAATATGTAATATATTGCAACAAGTCAATCAAAGGGGTTACATTTTAACGGAATTTTAACATGAGATAATGAATGCGGTTGACTTATCGACGTCAGGGTGGTATGATGTAACTGGTAAAATTTTTTTAAGGATGTGATTTGAAATGAAAAAGTATAATATCGCGGTGGTAGGTGCTACCGGTATGGTAGGCAGAACCTTCCTGAAAGTACTCGAAGAAGTAAACCTTCCCGTTGAGAACTACTACCTCATGGCGTCTGCCCGCAGTGCAGGTAAGACCGTGGAGTTTATGGGTAAGGAATATGTTATAGAAGAACTCACCGAATCATCCTTTGACAAGGATATAGATATTGCTCTTTTCTCTGCAGGCGGTTCTACCAGCGAGAAGTTCGCCCCCATCGCCGCATCAAAGGGATGTATTGTAATTGACAACTCCAGCGCATGGAGAATGGACCCTAAGGTACCCCTCGTAGTGCCTGAGGTTAACCCCGAGGATATCGAGTGGAATAACGGTATTATTGCTAACCCCAACTGCTCCACCATTCAGGCAATGGTACCCCTCAAGGCTCTCCACGATAAATACAGAATCAAGAGAGTAGTTTACTCTACATATCAGGCGGTATCAGGCGCAGGTATGGGCGGATATATGGATCTTGAGAACGGTCTCAAGGGTGAAGCTCCCAAGAAGTTCAACCATCCTATCGCCAATAACTGCTTGCCCCAGATAGACGTTTTCCTGGATAACGGTTATACCAAAGAGGAGATGAAGATGGTCAACGAGACCCGCAAGATTCTCCATGATGACGATATGAAGATTACCGCCACCACAGTTCGTGTGCCTGTATTTGATTGCCACAGTGAGTCCATCAATGTGGAGTTCTATGAGCAGTTTGATCTGGCAGAACTCAAGCAGGTGCTTGCCGATATGGAAGGCCTTGTGGTAGAGGACGATACCGCCAATGCAGTATATCCCATGGCAATCAATGCCAAGGGCAAGAACGAAGTGTTCGTAGGCAGAATCCGCCGTGACGAGAGTGTTGAAAGCGGTGTTAACCTCTGGGTAGTTGCCGACAACATCAGAAAAGGTGCTGCCACCAACGCAGTACAGATTGCACAGAAGATTATCGAAATGAATGCAACAAAATAATCTGCTTATTTGAGCAAGGGAGATTGGTTATGAAAAAGACTGTTTTTCGGGGCTCAGCAGTAGCTCTGGTAACACCCTTTAACGAAGGCAAAGTAGATTTTGAATCTCTTGACAGACTTTTGCAATTTCATCTTGACAATTCCACCGACGCCATTGTGGTATGCGGTACTACGGGTGAGGCATCAACTCTTAAGGATGACGAGCATCTGTCCGTGATTGACTATGCAGTCAAGAAGGTAGGGGGCGCAATTCCCCTTATCGCAGGTACGGGCAGTAATGATAACGCCCATGCTGTTGAGTTTTCTCAGGAAGCCGAGCGCCTCGGCGCAGACGGTGTGCTCCTCGTAACACCCTACTATAACAAAGCGACCCAGAAGGGCCTTGTCAAGCATTATACAAAGATAGCCCAGAGCATGTCTCTGCCCTGTATATTGTATAACGTGCCCTCCCGCACAGGAACGGATTTGAAACCCGAGACGGTGAAGATCCTTTCCGAGATAGATAATATCGTTGCCGTAAAAGAGGCAACCGGTGACATCTCAAGAGTGCTTAAAATCAAAGCCCTCTGCGGTGATAGCATTGATATTTATTCGGGTAATGACGATATAGTTATCCCCACCCTTGCGGCAGGGGGTATAGGTGTCATATCCGTTATGGCAAATATCGCACCCAGGCAGATGCACGATATGATAGAGCTTTATTTTGACGGCAAGGCAGAGGAAGCACTGGCCGAGCAGATTAAGATGCTCCCCGTGATAGACGCTCTCTTCTGCGAGGTCAATCCTATCCCCGTCAAGACGGCTATGGGCCTTCTCGGCCTTTGTTCGCCCGCACTTCGTCTCCCACTTTGCGAGATGGAAGAGGCAAACGAAGCACGTCTTAAAAAAGCCCTTACAGATTATGGTTTCAAACTGTAAGTAATTGGAGTGATACTAATGATAAACATACTTTTAATCGGTTGCAACGGCAAGATGGGCAAGGTTATTTCCAATCTGGTGGCATCTGATGAGTCTGCAACGATTGTATGCGGATACGATATCAACACCGCATCATCTGCCTACCCCGTATATGACGATTTGTCCAAAGTGACAGAGAAGGCGGATGTGGTGATTGACTTTTCAAACCCCGCTTGTTTAGATAGTGTGGTGAACTTCTGCACAGAGCGTAAGATCCCCCTCGTGGAGGCGACCACAGGTCTTTCTGCGGAGCAGACGGCGAAGGTGAAGGCATTGTCTTTGGAGGTGCCGGTATTTTCCTCTGCCAATATGTCTTTAGGTATAAACCTTCTCATAAGCCTTGTAAAGAAGGCGGTGTCGGTGCTGGAAGGCAATTTCGATATCGAGATTGTGGAAAAGCATCATAATCAGAAAGTTGATGCACCCAGCGGTACCGCCCTTATGATTGCCGATAGTATCGTAGGCACAATGAAGGGTGAATGCGAGTACGTGTACGACAGACACTCCGTCCGCAAAAAGAGGGATGCAAAGGAAATCGGCATCCATGCCGTTCGCGGTGGCACAATAGCAGGTGACCATAGCGTAATCTTTGCAGGTAATGATGAGGTGATTGAGATAAATCATCACGCCGCGGGCAAAGAGGTGTTTGCCACAGGTGCCGTGAAGGCGGCCAAGTTCCTCGTGGGCAAGAAGGCAGGTCTTTACTCTATGGAAGACCTCGTAAACGCCTGACCGAAGGGAAGTGGATATTCCTTGACGGGTGAAGGTACAGTAGTTAAAATCTGCGGAGAAAACGCCATAGTCCGTATAGAACGCAAGAGCGCCTGCTCGGGTGATTGCTCATCCTGCGGTCTTTGTGAGAACCCCGTTTTTGAGATAGAGGTGTCAAACTCTGTCAAAGCATCTGTGGGTGATGCGGTTCGTCTTTATATGCCCACATCCAAGGTGTATCTCACCGCGTTTTTAGTATATATGTTGCCCCTGATTGCCATTTTTGCCATTATGGGTGCAGGCCTTGTGTTAACCATCCCCACTGCTGTCAAAGTGGCTCTCTACACAGTGGCCATTGGCGGTTGGATAGGTCTTGTGGCAGGTTACAACAAACGGGCAAATCTTCGTAGTGAAATAGTGGAAATTATTAAATAATTTATCAAAAATTTATATTGAAACGTCTCCATATCGCATATTCCCTGGCTTTCGGGGGATATGCGATTTTGTTAAGTAATTGTTAAAAAAGTTTGACATTTTGTAATTTGTGTGGTACAATAATACCATAATGATTGTTTAGTTAAGGCGGTTTGTTTTTACCGCACGAAAAGGACAGGAGTTTATACAAATGATACGATTTATGAAGACCGCAATGGTAAAATTCATTGCAGTCGTAATAATGTTAACAGTTATATTGTCAAGCTTTTCTACCGTTGCATTTGCATCAGGTTACAGAGGTTTGGTGGTGGCAAGTGTTCTCAATGTACGATCCGCACCCAACACCGAGAGCCAGGTTGTAGGTCAGTACCCCTACGGTACGGTGATTGACCTTTTCGGCATTGAGGATGGCTTCTACAAAATCACCTATAACAATGCAGAAGCGTATGTTTCTTGTAGTTATGTAAAGTTTATGGATGCCACCGAGGCGTCCAGATATGCTACCGAGCGTAGCAGGGCACAGCGCATTCTTGATATAGCAGGTACATATATCGGCACCCCCTATGCATACGGTGGTATGTCGCCAAGCGGATTTGACTGCTCAGGATTTGTTAAATACTGCTTCAGCCAGTTGGGGTATGATCTTAACCGCACCGCTGCATCTCAGCTTGAGCACGGCAGATACGTGAGCAAGGAGGAACTTCTCCCCGGTGATCTGGTATTCTTCGTCATTGACGGATACAGCATCAGCCACGTTGGTATCTATGTGGGAGACGGTATGATGATTCACTCACCCCGTCCCGGCAAAAGAGTTGAGTATGTATCTATCAATGATGCCTACTACGGCCCCAGATACAACACCGCACGAAGAATATTTGAATAATCGCATATTAAAAGCAGGAACGGAATCGTTCCTGCTTTTTTGTCATTTATAAAGCCAAGTTGCAATAGAATATATCACTCCATAAAAAATCCCCTCTGCAATCACAGAGGGGATTTGTGAGGTTGTTTAATCAGCCAAGCCATTTTTTGTTTACGGCTATGGCATATTCCACCGCTTCCTTTGCAGGACCGCCGATTATCTTGCGGTCGTTTACGCAGGTGGTGAGGTCTATTGCCTTGTAGATATCCTCTTCGATAATATCACTACAGTTCTTGAATTCTTCCATAGTGAATTCGTCGAGGGCCTTGCCCACGCTCAACGCATAGGCAACCATCTTGCCCACAACCTCGTGAGCCTGACGGAAGGGCATGCCCTTCTTCACCAGATAGTCAGCCGCGTCGGTGGCATTGGTGAAACCACCCTTTGCGCCCTGCTCCATCCTGTCTTTATTCACCTTCATTGTGCGGATCATCTTGGTAAATACGGGGAGACAAAGCTTTATAGTGTCAATCGCATCAAAGATGCACTCCTTGTCCTCCTGCATATCCTTGTTGTATGCAAGGGGAAGCCCCTTCATAGTGGTAAGGATAGACATAAGGTCGCCGAACACTCTGCCTGATTTACCGCGGATAAGCTCTGCCACATCGGGATTCTTCTTCTGGGGCATAATGGAGCTTCCTGTGGAGCAGGCATCATCCATCTCAATAAAGGAGAATTCGTTGGTATTCCAGAGGATGAGTTCCTCGCTGAAACGGCTTAGGTGTACCATTATGATTGAGAGTATGGAAGAAAGTTCTATTACAAAATCTCTGTCGGATACGCCGTCTAACGAGTTCAATGTGATGGAGTCAAAGCCGAGGAGGTCTGCCACATACTGACGGTCAAAGGGATATGTGGTCGCCGCAAGCGCACCTGAGCCAAGGGGCATCACGTTAGTGCGCTCTCTCCAGTCGGCAAGGCGTGTGCAGTCCCGCTTGAACATCTCAAAATACGCCATAAGATGATGAGCCAATGTGATGGGCTGTGCCTTCTGCAGGTGGGTGTAGCCGGGCATAATTGTATCAAGGTGTTCCTCTGCCATTTCAATAAGGCAGTTGAGGAGGTCTTTCACCATGGCGGTGATTTCCCTCTCCTCGTCCATAAGATACATCTTGATATCAAGAGCCACCTGGTAATTACGGCTTCTGCCGGTGTGGAGACGTTTGCCGATATCACCGAGACGCTGAATCAAAAGCGTCTCTATATTCATATGGATATCCTCTGCATCCACAGAGAATTCTACCTTTCCGTCTTCTATATCGGTGAGAACCTCACCAAGGGTTTTCACAAGTGCCTCACTGTCGGATGCGGATATAACACCGCATTTGCCAAGCATCTTGGCGTGGGCAATACTGCCTCTTATATCCTGGGCATACATTCTGCCATCAAAACGGATAGAGGAGTTAAAATCATTTACCTCGGAGTCTGTATTCTTACTGAATCTTCCGCCCCAGAGCTTCATAGCGTTCAAACCTTTCTTAAGGGAATTTTTTGATATTATAAAATATTGTATAATAAAAACGGATAAAATGCAACGATAATTTGCCCTGCGGTTTGACAAAAGATTGACAAATTCATATTTATCGTGTAAAATGGCAAAAAAGGAGGCTTTGCTATGTTTGAAAATCTGCTTTTGCATTTCCTTACTCAGGGAGAGTTTTTCCTGAGAATAATTATATCAGGCGCGTGCGGTATTATGATCGGTCTTGAGAGAAAGAACCGTCTCAAAGAGGCAGGCATCCGCACCCATATCATAGTTGCTATGGGCGCAGCCCTTATGATGGTTATATCCAAGTATGGTTTTAACGATATTATAGCGACCGCAGGCAAGGTGGATGCATCCAGAATTGCATCCCAGATTGTTACCGGTGTAGGTTTCCTCGGCGCAGGTACTATATTCGTACGTAAGCAGGCCATCAGCGGTCTCACCACCGCCGCAGGTATATGGACTACCGCAGGTATCGGTATGGCTATCGGCGCAGGTCTTTACAGTGTGGGTATTTCAACCGCTGTTGCCATAGTTTTGGTGCAGAAGATATTCCACGGAGACATCGGATTTCTACGCACCCCCTCTGCCGAGCAGATTGTAATCGGCACAGAGAACACCCCCGAAGCACTTGAGTTCATCCTTTCCACCTTCAAGGAGTGGAATATAGAGGTTATCAATATGAAGACCATTGCCCTTGGTGAAGAGCATATCAATCTTGATATATTTGCCAAAATCCCCAGAGGGTTTGACAGAACGGAGTTCCTTCGTATTTTCACCGGCAACAGCAAGATAAATTCCATTGAGTTTTAAGGAGTATCTGATATGATTTGTCCACAATGCGGTGCCTTGGTAGAGGATATTGCCAGGGTTTGTGAAAATTGCGGAATGTCCCTTACCCCCGAGGTGAAGGAAGAGATTCCCACAGAGACTGCCATCTTACCCGTTTTGCAGGAGAAGGCAGAAGAGATTTTACCACCCCCCGCAAAAGACGGCAACCTCTTTGTAAAATGGGTGTCTGTTATATGCGCTATTGTGTGCTTTGTCACCTTTATGCTAGCTGCCACAACGGTTGAGACCACCCTGGTATCCACCCAGATGCCGTCGGTGTTTGGCAGTATTTTCGGTAGCAGTCAGGCGGGATTGCCCAAAGAACTTGCAGGGGCTTTAGCCTATGCCTTTACAGGTATGGCATTTGCCTTTTCAGGCCTTATCCTGATTGCAGGATTCAAGAAAAAATAACATTACGCGGAAGAGAGTGCCAAAAGGCAATCTCTTCCGTTTTATTTTGCAAAGAATTTGTTGCTTTTCGCTGTGATGTGTGATATAGTTAAAATGGTATCTAATATGGGTACGTATAATGTATTTTCAAGAGGCATTTATATGAAAAGAGTATTGTGTATAGTCAGCAATCTTAATACCGGCGGTGCAGAAACTTTTTTAATGAAACTCCACGGAAGCATAGATCGCACCAAGTACCAGATGGATTATTGCGTAATGAGTGATGAAATCGGTGCATATAAAGACTTGGTTCTGTCAAGAGACGGCAAAATCTTTCAGGCGGAGATGAAAAGCCGAAACCCCATCAAGTGCTTTAACGATATAAGACGTATCGTGAAAGACAATGGATACAAGTATGTATTAAGGGTTAACGAGCACTCTCTGTCGGCTATAGATCTTCTTGCTGCACGACTTGGTGGTGCCAAGGTGGTTGCTATGCGTTCCACCAACTCAACAAACCTCAACAAACTGCATAATCGCCTGCACAAGGCATTTATTTTCCTTGCCAAGATGGTTCCAAACGTTAAGTTCGCGCCATCTACTGATTCTGCAGAATACACCTTTGGCAAAGGGTGCGTGGAAAAGGGCAAGGCGTTTGTATTGAATAATGGCCTTGATTATGATAAGTATAAGTTCAAGCCTGACTCAAGAGATAGATTAAGGGCAGAACTGGGTCTTGACGGATGCAAGGTTATAGGTCATATAGGCAGATTCGTATATCAGAAGAATCACGAATTTCTTATAGATATTTTCAAAGAAGTATCGAAAAGAGAAGAAAGTGCCCGTCTTGTTTGTGTAGGCACGGGCCCCCATGAAGATAAAATCAGAGACAAAGTCTCATCATTAGGCCTTTCTGATAAAGTTGTCTTTACCGGCAGACGAAGCGATGTAAACGAGCTCACATCTGCCTTTGATGCGGTTGTTCTTCCTTCGTTTTGCGAAGGTATGCCTAATGTTATTGTGGAGGCGCAAGCCTCAGGCCTCCCCTGCGTTATTACAGACACCATTACAAGAGAGGCAAACATTACAGGATTAGTTAAATATCTGTCTTTGTCACAGAGTCCGGCGGAATGGGCGGATGCGGTTATGGCAGATCTTGCGGATGCTGACAGGAAAGACACAAAAGAAGATTTTGAAAAAACCGGCTACTGCTTACAGCAGGTGACCGAAAAATTTGTCAATTCTATATTTGAAGGAGCAAAATGACAAATGAATAAGCGTAGAACTACAGAATACATTGAAAGACCAAAAGGCTCGAACACCATTAATGTTTTACTTATGCTGTATATGGCATCAGTGCCCCTTTTTACATATTATGCAACGCTAAACCTGCTTTCTCAGGGTATTTTTATCCTTGCTTTTGGAGGAATTGCAGCACTTTTGTTTTTTAAGAACAAAAAGTGGAAAATGGATACAGGAATTCTGTTTTTCCTTTGCTTTATAGCTTTTTGTGTATTTTCGCTTTTGTGGTCAAAGGATTTTAACAGCACTGTTATGAAGCTGTTTTCTTTTGCGCAACTTTTGATTTTGTATATATTGCTTTATTCCTATATAAGCAATTATGATTGTATAGATGCCCTTATACTGGGACTTTTCATATCCGGTCTTATACTGGCGATTGTTGTAATATGCTTTTACGGAATTACGGAGTATGTGAGACTTATGCTTCAGGGATACCGTCTGGGTGGCATGATAAATAACGTAAATACCATAGGTCTTTATATGGCGGTAACGGTTATAATAGGATTTTATTACGGATACATCAAAGGAAAAAGCTGGGTTTATATTGTTGAAATCCTGCCTGCTTTTGTTGGTTTTGGTACGGGCTCGAGAAAATGTCTTTTAATGATAGCTCTTGGAATTGGCATGATAGTGTTTATGCAATACAGGGAAAAAATGAATGTGAAATCATTCGGTAAGCTTTTACTTGTTGTATTGATAGCTATTGCTGTGATTTTGTGGCTGACAACCCTTCCTGTGTTACAGGGTGCATTTAACCGCATTCTGGCTATGCTTGGCGCGGGAGGGGTGAAGGTTGATAATACTACTCATCTGAGACAGCAGATGATAAATGTCGGATGGGCGTATTTTATAGAACATCCCTTTACCGGTCTGGGCGTAGGTTGCTCGTGGATACTAGCCGGGGAGACGCTTGGTTGGAAAACATATCTACACAATAACTTTATTGAATTGCTGGCTTGTACAGGGTTGATTGGGTTTTTGCTGTGGTATTTTATATACGGTTACCTTTGCAAAAATCTTTATAAACAATGCATAAAAGAGAAAAACCATGATTCTATGTTGATGCTGACCATATTGATATCCAACTTTGCTATGGGCTGGGGAGCAGTAAGTTATCTTGATAAAATGACTTACATTTATTTTGCCATAGCGTCAGGTGTTATTGTAATCTCTAAACGAAAGAAGCAACTCTAAAATCGTATCACAAAGCTCTAAACAACGACAAGGTGATAAAACTAATTCATCGGTGTTGATTTGATAAGAACCCTTTTTGAAAATAAGATAAGGAGTAAATATGACACAGGCATTTGAAAATATGCTTTACCTGCTGGGGGCAGGCGCGAGAGGGTATGATATTTCTGCAGAGAGTATGGATATGGAGGCGGTAAGGAAAGTATCCATACAGCAAGGAGTATGGCCTTTGGTGTATAAGGCGGCAGAGCCTACTGTAAATGTGACCCCCTGGAGAAGTGAATTCATTCTCTCTGTTGCAAGGAATGTTGCCCGCAAGGAGTTTACACTGTCTGTATTAAAGAAACTGGAAGAGGCGGGAGTGAGATATTGCCTCATGAAAGGCGCGGCTATAGCCACTCTTTATCACGAGCCGGAATGTCGCATATCCGGAGATACGGATATTTTCATTAACCCTGCGGATGAACCCAAGGTAGAAAAAATTCTTTCCGAACTCGGATATTCCTTTGAAAGTCGGGACAAAAACGATCATCACCTTCAGGCGATTCATCCCGTGGGAGGTCTTTTGGAGGTGCATGTTCGGATGTACTCGAAACCAACGGAGAAGATAGTCTTTAATGGCAAGATACACTACAGCGACAAATTTGATAAAATAAGCATTGACGATGAAGAGTTTTATACAATGAACGCCTATGACGGTCTTGTGTATTTAACGGCTCATTATATAAAGCATTTTCTCGGTACCGGATGCGGAATCCGTCAGATACTCGATCTTTTGCTTTATATGGAAAGGAACAAAGACGAAATCGATTTTGACAAGTACAACGCTCTTCTTTGCCATCTTTCCTACGATAAGCTTATAGATGTGATTAAATCCATCGGTGGAAAGTATTTTGGATTTGATTACCCCGTTGTTTATCCGGAGCTTATGGAGGAACTTTTAACCGATATGGAAAAGGGCGGAACCTTTGGCTATATGGCAGATGACAGAACGAACTTCTATTCAATGTACTGCAGAGCCCGTTCCGATAAACTTTCCGATCGGATATATATGGCTTTTAACCGGGAGGATCATCTTGTAAAAAAGCTGTTCCCCTCAAAGGAGGCAATGGTGCAGAGGGGATATAAATACGCTTCAAAGGACTTCCTTCTTCCTATGGCATGGTGCAATAGGTTTTTTGACCTGTCCCTTAAAAAGGTGAAGGAAACAATTGCTGATGACTCCCCTGAAAAGCGTACTAAAAATCGTCTTGATATGATAAGACGATTTGGTATGATAAAATAGGAAAAAGCCATTTTCAACAGTTCTTCTTCGGAAGACGGTGTTCCCTTCAAGTAATGAAGATAAATTACAAGAGAGGAAAAGTATATGTTACAAGAGATGACAAAGGAATTTGCAAGATTGTATCCCGATTCCGAGGAAATGAAGCAGGCTTTTTGCCCCTACAGAGTTTGTCCTCTGGGTGCGCACGTTGACCATCAGCATGGTCTTGTTACGGGCTTTGCCATTGATAAGGGTATAAATATTATTTATGCTCCCACCGACAATGGTATTGTAGAACTTCAGAGTAAGGAGTTCTCTAAAAAGGTACAGTTCTATGTAAATAACGTCCCCAATAAAAAGAATGACTGGGCAGATTATTTAAGAGGCGCCACCAAGGAACTCGGTAGCAGATATGAGTTGGAGAATGGTATAGTTGCCCTGATATACGGAAGCATCCCCATCGGCGGTCTTTCCTCATCTGCGGCGGTTATACTTGGATACCTCTCTGCTCTTTGCAGAGCCAACGGCCTCAAAATATCCGAAAAAGAACTTGTGGATGTGGCATATACCGCAGAGCGCAACTATGTGGGCGTTAACTGCGGTAAGTTGGATCAGTCCTGCGAGGTGCTTTGTAAAAAGAATTCCCTTTTGTATCTTGATACTGCGGATGAATCCTTTGAGATTATCCCTAAAAACGAGAATATGAAGGACTTTGAGATAGCAGTATTTTTCTCGGGTGTGGAGAGAAATCTCTATACTTCTCCCTTCAATATGCGTGTTGACGAGGCAAAAGCGGCGTCTTATGCCCTTAAAGCCTTTGGCGGAGAAGAATACGGCAAGTTTGATGAGAGCTTTTTGAGGGATGTGCCCAAAGAGGTCTTTGAAAAGTATGCAGATGCTCTCCCTGAGAACTGGAGAAAGAGAGCCCTCCATTTTTACACAGAGATGGACAGAGTCCGTCTTGGCGTGGAAGCATGGAGAGGTGGCGATATAGAAAAATTCGGTAAGATTTGTAACGAAAGCGGTCATAGCAGTATATATAACTGGGAGACCGGTTCGGACGAGCTTAAAACTCTGTGCGAAATTCTCTGGAGTACAGAGGGCGTGTATGGTGCAAGATTCAGCGGTGCAGGCTTCAAGGGAAGCTGTATGGCAATAGTAAACCCTGAATTCAAGGCCGAAATCAAGAAAACCGTTACTGAGAAATATCTTGAGATATTCCCTCAGTATGAAGAGACATTTTCCGTTCATTTCTGCAAGACCACGGACGGATGTAAAATAAAGAGATAAACAGGAGGAAAAATGTATGGATTGTGTAGTTTTGGCGGCAGGATATGCCACAAGACTTTATCCGCTTTCTGAACATACACCAAAGCCCCTTCTCCCCGTATGCGGAAAAACAGTTTTGGATCATCTTGTAGATGATTTGTCACAGAGTGATATAATCTCAAGATTTATCATTGTGTCAAATCATAAGTTCATTGACCAGTTTGAAAAATGGTCAGAGGAAAAGACAATTCCGCAGGAAATTGTTGTACTTGATGATGGCTCTGTGAGTAACGATACCCGTCTCGGTGCCGTGGCAGACATTGAGTTTGCCGAAAGGGAAACCGGGTTTGACGGTGATCTTATGGTGGTGGCCGGTGATAACCTTCTTGACTTTTCCCTTATAAGCTTTGTAGACTACTTCAAAGCCAAGGGCGGCTCCTGCATTATGAGATATTTTGAAGAAAACATCAACAAATGCAAGGCCTCCGGTGTAATTACCGTTGATGATACGGACAAGGTAACATCCATGGAGGAAAAGCCTGAGAATCCGAAATCCCACTATCTTGCACCTCCGTTTTATATTTACAAGGCAGATGATGCGGCTAAGATTCGCACTGCATTGTCTGACGGATGCGGTAAGGATGCTCCCGGCTCTTTTGCGGCGTATATTGCGCAAAAGAGTGTGCTTTATGCTATGGAAATGCCGGGTTCAAGATACGATATCGGCACAGTAGAAAATTATTATAATATTTGCGATACATATAAAGGAATCACAAAATAAGAGAGGGTATAAACTATGAAAGTGCTTGTGACAGGTGCAGCAGGTTTTATCGGTTTTCATCTTTCAAAGAAACTTTTGGAGGGCGGAGCAGAGGTTGTTGGCTTTGATAACATCAACGATTATTATGATCCTGCTTTAAAATATTCAAGACTCGAGATATTGGACGGCTTTGATAAATTCACCTTCATAAAGGGTAATCTTGCAGACAAGGAAGTGGTTGACGGCCTTTTTGCAGAGCATAAGCCGGAGATTGTTGTTAACCTTGCTGCTCAGGCGGGCGTGAGATACTCTATCGACAACCCCGGAGCATACATAGAGTCAAATATCGTGGGCTTCTTTAATATTTTGGAGGCTTGCAGACACAACAGCGTATCCCATCTTTTGTATGCATCAAGCTCATCTGTTTACGGCAATCAGAAAAAGACTCCCTTTTCAACTGATGACAACGTGGATAGCCCCATAAGCCTTTATGCTGCAACTAAAAAGAGCAACGAACTTATGGCATTCACTTATAGCCACCTTTACGGAATACCTGCCACAGGACTTCGTTTCTTTACGGTTTATGGCCCCTACGGCAGACCCGATATGGCATACTTTGGCTTTACCAATAAGATTATGAAGGGTGAACCCATCAAAATCTTCAATAATGGCGATATGTACAGAGACTTCACTTATGTAGATGATATTGTCCGCGGTATTATGAATATGCTTGAGCATCCTCCCAAGGCGGATGAAAACGGCGACAGACACAAAGTATATAATATCGGTAATAACAAACCCGAGAAGCTTATGTATTTCATAGAGACTCTGGAAAAATGCATCGGTAAGACCGCCGAGAAGGAGTATCTCCCCATGCAGCCCGGCGATGTATACCAGACCTACGCAGACGTGAGCGAGCTTATAGCGGATTTTGACTTCAAACCCTCCACCACTATAGAGGAAGGTCTGTCAAAGTTTGCCGAGTGGTATAAGGAATATTACAAAATCTCCTGATTCCAATAAGGCTTTTTATCTAATATAGAGGGTGACAAAAGTATGGAAAAGAACAAGCTTACAAAAATGTCCGACATAATTTATTATTACAAATGGCACGCCCTTGCCGTGATAGGAGCGATTATCTTGACCATCCTCGTGGTTCATGAATGCTCCACTATCGTGCGTGATGACGTGACTATCAATATGCTTGTAAGTTCACGTTTTGAGGACTCGGCTTCCGAGGAACTTTCCAACGCTATTTCAGAGGCGGCTGCCTTTGATGATATCAACGGTGACGGCAAGCATGCGGCTTATGTGAATGTGGTAAGAGTACCCTACCGCCTCACCAGTGAGGGAGAGATTTCCTCCGGTATGATGGCCACAGTTGCTTTGGCTACGGATGAGGCACTTTTGAATTTTGTAGATGGTGACCTGGCCAGAAACTATGCCAATAGCGGATACTTTGATGATATCACCGCCAAATTCCCTGCTTCACTTTTAGAGGGGGCGGAGATATTGGAGACGGAGAATGGCCTCAAATTTGGTATAAGTGTCAAGGGCAATTCCTTTTTAGAATCAAGGGGAATTAACACCAAGGACATGTACGCCTGCCTCAGAATTCCCATTGAGGGTTATAACGAAGAGAAGTACGAGAAAAAGGTCAAGGCGGCAGCAGACGTGCTTAAATTCATAATCGATAATAAATAAGATTGCAAAACAAAATCCTGTCGGGAAGATTCCGACAGGATTTTTTGTATCATTCAAAATATTCTTCGGGGTTTACGCTCAACCCATCTTTGATGACCTCAAAGTGGAGATGGGCCTCGTCAGAGATTTCAAATTCCGCAGTATCACCCACCACACCTATGGCTGTACCACCGTCAATGAACGCACCCACCTTCACCATGTTTGGTGAGGATAGATTTGAATACCTCGTCATAACACCGCTTCCGTGGTCTATCATAATAGTCACGCCATAGGCGGGATCCACCGTGCTCTCTGCCACTGTGCCGGGGTATGAAGCAACTACCGTGGTGCCGATGGGGATTCGGATGTCCACTCCCTTGTGGATACGCCAGTCATCCATGGTCTTTGAATACGTAAGTTCTGTATCGCTGTGGCCTTTGATAATATCCCCGGGCACGGGAAGGGCTAATCGGATTATGGCATCTTCCTTCGGTGTGGCAGACACCTCTTCGTAAGCTTCTTCCTCCTCATTTGATACCGGCTCCACATCGTCACTTTCCCACAGAGATTCAGGCACCATAACGGGTTTGCTTATTTCACTTGGAGCTTTATTCTCCGATATGGGCGTGGGCATAGTGGCTACGGGAGGCAATTTGGGTGTATCTTCACCGATGTTCTCCGCCATTTTTGTAATAGCATCATTCTGGGTGCGGATAATATGCCCTGTGGTGCCAACAGTTATAATTGATATGAACACCAGCGCATAGAACCATTTTCCTGCCGTACTTCCCTTAGGCTTTTTAGTGTCTTTAAGTATGATCTTTTTCATAAAAAACACCTCCGATGCTTATTGTTGCCATATGATGATAGTTTATACATCCATCACCAAACGGTAAAAAAAGCATATTATATATCATAGAAGGAGGGGATATATATGAAAGTGGTGGTCTGGAAAGCACCAAAATTCTGGAAAAGGATCCTTAGCAGTGTATTTAAGATACATAACGAAGAATAAAAAGGGGAACACGCTTCTGTTTGACAGGAGCGTGTTTTTTGTGTATAATGTATTCAATAACGAAAGTTAAAGGAGACGGCTATGAAAAGACTGGGAATTATAGGCCACTTTGGTGGTGGCAAGACTTTTTTAGACGGGCAGACGGTAAAGACCAAGGTTTTATACGAAGAGCTTACCAAAAGAGGTATAGACAACATATTCTGCGTTGATACTTATTATAACAGAACCAATAAAGCCAAACTTTTAATTGACACGGTAAAGTGTATTCTTTCTTGCGATACTATAATATTCTTACTTTCGAGCCCCGGGATGAAGATTTTTCTCCCTATGCTTTATATGGCGAAGAAATTATTCAAACGTCGTATTTTCCATGATGTTATCGGTGGCAACCTTGCGGAGCAGATTAAGAAAAATCCTAAATATGCCAAGTATTTAAGTGCCATTGATGGCAACTGGGTTGAGCTGAAACTTATGAAGAAACAGTTGGAAGAGATGGGTATAACAAATGGTATGGTGATTCCCAATTTCAAGACTCTTTCTTCCGAGAAAGCCACATTCACACCTTCTGAAATAGGAACACGCAGCTTTTGTATGTTCAGCCGTGTAATGGCGGAGAAGGGCATGACGAAAGCTATAGAGGCGATTATGGCGTATAATCAGACCCACGAGGACAAGGTGATTCTCAATATCTGGGGTCCTGTAGATGACCGCTATAAAGAAGAATTTGAGGTTCTTTGTAAGGAATATGGTGAATATGTAAATTATAAGGGTTGCGTAGGCTTTGGAGAGAGCGTAGAGACACTTACTGATCATATCGCCTTGTTGTTCCCCACGTACTGGGAAGGAGAAGGATTCCCCGGCACGATTATTGATGCATATACGGCTGCTGTGCCTGTTATTGCAAGTGATTGGAATGCCAATTCCGAACTTGTCAAGGATTTTGAGACCGGCTTTGTATATCCCAATGACAAGGTGAATTCTCTGGAAGAGAGTATTGAATGGGCAATGGAGCATAAAGACGAGATGATAGCCATGCGCAGAAACTGTGCTCTGGTTTCCAGGCATTACAGCTCAGACTATGTGGTAGGCAGGATAATTGCCGAACTTAAGAAATAACAACAAAGCACTCCGTCAGGAGTGCTTTTTAATTTTTGCATAAAAAAATCCGCCGATAGAAAAATCGGCGGGTAATGATTTGATGCGCATTAAATCATTAAATAAATTATGCCTGCTGTGATTTGTAGGTACGCAAGCATCTGCTGCAAACCTTCAAAGTAGTAGGAGTACCGTTAACGGTAGCCTTTACAGTTCTGATATTAGGTTTCCAGGTTCTGTTGGAACGTCTGTGAGAGTGGCTCATCTTGATACCAAAGGTAACGCCTTTGCCGCAGATTTCACACTTTGCCATATATAAAACACCTCCTGCTTTCAAATCCAAATAAGATACGAATAGTATTATAACAGAGAATTTTTCAAAATGCAAGAGTTTTTTTAACATCTTATGAAAATATTTGAAAATAATGTGTTGACAAACATTATATGTTGTAGTACAATAAAAAAGCTGATTTGGTATCAGCTTCCTTGCTCCTCAAATAAAGTGAGGGGCCATAAGTCCGGGAGGAGGTGACTATATAATGGAAAACGTAATCAACAAGTATGAAACGATTTTCGTTATCGACACTGCAGCAGGTGAGGAGGCAATTGCCTCTTTGGTAGCGAAATTCAAAGACCTCATTGCCGCTAACGGCACAGTTGAGAACGTAGACGAGTGGGGCAAACGCCGTCTCGCATACGAAATCGACCACAAGAGAGAGGGCTACTACACATTGATCGAATTTTCTTCGCAGGCAGAGTTTATCGCTGAGTTGGAGAGAGTTTACGGCATCACAGACGGTATTATCAGAAATATCGTAATCAGAAAAGAGCAGTAATCATTGCTTAAAAGAAGGAGGGTTTTTCGGTGAACAAAGTTATTTTGATGGGTAGACTTACCCGTGAGCCCGAGCTCCGTACCACTCCCAATGGTGTTAACGTTTGTACATTTTCACTTGCAGTGAGCAGACGTTTCAGAAACGCCAACGGCGAGTATGATGCAGATTTCATTAACTGCGTTGCATGGAGACAGACTGCAGAGTTCATCAGCAAAAACTTTACAAAGGGCAGAATGCTCGGTGTAGTTGGTTCTATTCAGACCAGAAATTATGACAAGGACGGTCAGAGAGTTTACGTTACAGAAGTTAGCGTAGATGAGGCGTATTTTGCAGGAGATAAAGGAGTCGGCAGACCTGAAGATGGCAGAGGAGCAACCTCCAACCCCACAGACGGTGGCGCTGCATTCGGTGCAGGCGACGGCTTTATTCCCATGCCTGCAGAGGACGACCTTCCGTTCTAAGACAACCTAATAAGGAGGTAAGTTAAGATGGAAGAAAAGCGTTTTCGCAGAAAACCCCGCAGAAAAGTTTGTGCTTTCTGTGCGGAAAAGGTTGAACACATAGATTACAAAGACGTAGCAAAACTCAGAAAGTTCGTTTCTGAAAGAGGTAAGATTTTACCCAGACGCGTTACCGGTAACTGTGCTAAACACCAGAGACAGCTTACAACAGCTATCAAGAGAGCAAGACATATCGCATTGCTCCCCTACACAACAGATTAATTTTACTGTTAATAAGGCACTCCGCTTTTGCGGAGTGTTTTTTTGTGCAAAAAAGGGAGTTTATTTGCAAAAAAACCTTTTCATTTTCATAGTAATTATGGTATAATTAGAATGATATATTATAAGGGAAAGTATTTTTTGGGAGAGTGGAAAATGAAAAAGAACGTGTGTGTCATCTTCGGCGGTAAATCTGCAGAATATCCTATTTCTCTCAGGAGCAGTGCTTCTGTACTCAAAGCTATTGACAGAGATAAATTTAACATCATAACCGTAGGTATCACTCCCGAGGGCGTGTGGTATCTTTATGACGGCAGCATTGAAAATATTGAGAATGATACCTGGCGTGATATCGCATCCAAAAGGGTGTGCATAGACCATAATCCGTCAGATCCCTGCCTTCTCGTTATGGATGGCGAGAAGATAGAGAAGATCAAAATCGACGTTTACTTCCCCGTACTCCACGGCACCAACGGTGAGGACGGCAGACTCCAGGGCCTTTTTGATATGGCGGGAGTAAAGTATGTGGGTGTAGGCCTTTTGGCATCTGCAATGGGTATGGATAAGGAATATGCCAAGATAGTATTTGCCAGCGCAGGCATCAACCAGGCAGACTGGGTGACAGTCCATGATTATGACGGCAGGGATGCAAAAATTGCAGAGATAGAGGGTAAGTTTACATACCCCGTATTTGTAAAGCCTGCTAATGCCGGCTCATCCTTCGGTATCGGCAAGGCATATGACAGAGATGGATTAGTATCTGCTATGGATAATGCGTTTAAGTTTGACAGTAAGATAATCGTAGAGGAATTTCTGAAAGGTCACGAGGTGGAGTGCGCAGTCCTCGGCAATAGCGGTGATGTCAAGGCATCTACCGTAGGCGAGATTGTGGCAGATGAGGATTTCTACACCTTTGATTCCAAGTACTCCTCCACGTCCCAGACCAAGCTTCATATTCCCGCCCTTATCAGCGAGGATGCCATCGAGAAAGTGCGCACTCTTGCGGTGAAGGCATTTGAGGCACTTTCTGGCAGAGGACTTTCCAGAGTAGACTTTTTCGTTGACGGAGAGGAAGTAAGAATCAATGAGATTAACACCCTCCCCGGATTTACAAGTATCAGTATGTATCCCAAACTCTTTGCCCACGAGGGTATAGAGTTCAAGGAACTCCTTACCAGAGTAATTGAACTTGCAGAAAAGTAATTGATATAAAGGACTGTTTGTATGGATAACAGATGTATTGGCGTTTTTGACTCAGGCCTTGGCGGTCTCACCTGCGTGAGAGAGCTTTCCAAGGTGCTTCCTGATGAACAGGTGATATACTTTGGCGATACGGGCAGAGTGCCCTATGGCTCAAGGTCTGAGGAGACAATAATTAAATACGTTCGTGGAGACATCTCCTTCCTGCTCACCCATCCCGTCAAGGTGGTGGTGGCGGCCTGCGGCACGGCAAGTACTATTGCAATACCTGCCTTGAAGGATGAATATAATGTCCCCGTAATCGGCGTTGTGGAATCGGCGGTGTCCGCCGCCCTGTCTGCTACCGGAAACGGCAGAATCGGCGTAATCGGCACCAGCGGTACTATCCGTAACGGCAAGTATGGTGAACTTATAAAAAGCGCCAATAAAGATATACAGGTGTTTTCTGTGGCCTGCCCTATGTTTGTTCATCTGGTGGAAAACGGCTATGCAGATCACGAGGTTGCCCGTATTATATGCAAAGAATACCTTAAAAGCATTATAGATGGCGGAGTGGATACCCTTATCCTCGGTTGCACCCACTATCCTATTATGAAGGAGGTTATCTCCTCTGTAATGGGCGAGGGAGTCACTTTGATTGACCCCGGTGCAGAGGTTGCCCGTTATCTCAAGAAATATCTCGGGGACAACGGTTTATTGTCCGACACAAATAAAACTTCAAACAAATACTATGTCAGCGACTCCACTGCGGATTTCGGCAGAATCGCAGGTCTCTTTCTTGGTGAAGATATAAGCGGAGTGGTTGAGAGAATAGATATAGAGAAATACTGACGGAGGAACTGTTTTGAAAAAAGGTAACTGTGTAATTTCTATCAAGGGAATGCAGACATATAGTGACGGCCTTACCGATGCCACGGATGTCAAGATGATGTCAGAGGGCGAGTTCACTTTTTCTGACGGCAAATACTTCGTGGAATACGACGAGACGGAAGCCACGGGTATGGAAGGCACCAGGACAACCCTTGAGATATGTGATGAATACGTCTCCCTCTCCCGTAAGGGCAAGGTGGAGACCACACTGCTGTTTATCAAGGGCAGACAGACTACAAGCTATTATGACACCCCCTTCGGCACGATTGTAATGGGCATATCTACCGACAGTATAGATAACGATGTATCTGAAGACGGCGGCAAAGTCTCTGTGACCTACGGGATAAGTCTTAATAATGTTTTTACAGGCACAAACACATTTGACGTTAACATAAGAAAAATATGAGGTGACACACAATGAATATTATCGAGAATATCAAAATTCAGATTGAGAAAGCAGTCAGAGACGCGGTGACCAAAGCGGGCTTTGAGACAGACACAGTAGAGATTGAGGTTCCTGCCAATAAGGCCAACGGAGACTTCTCTGTAAATACTGCTATGAAGCTCACCAAGATAGCAAAGCGTCCCCCCAGAGAGATTGCCACAGCCATCTGTGATGCCATGGTGACCGAAGGCACATATATTGACCGTGTTGAGATTGCAGGACCGGGTTTTATTAACTTCTATCTTAATGATAACTGGAGATACGACGGTCTCGGTGCAGTTCTTGCCGAGGGCGAGAATTTTGGTAGGACAAAAATCGGCAACGGCAAAAAGGTTATGGTAGAGTTCGTATCTGCCAATCCCACAGGCCCTATGCACATGGGTAATGCCCGTGGTGGTGCCTTGGGTGACACCCTTGCAAACTCCCTTGCCTGGGCGGGTTTTGATGTTACCAAGGAGTTTTATGTTAATGACGCAGGTGCACAGATAGAGAAATTTGCCAACTCTCTTGAAGCGAGATACATTCAGGAGCTCAAAGGCGAGGATGCGGTAGAGTTTTCAGAGGATTGGTATCAGGGTGAGGACATCCGTGTCCATGCCAGAAACTTTATTGAAATCCACGGTGATAAGTATCTGGAATGCTCATCTGATGAGAGGAAAGAGGCCCTCGTTGCCTATGCATTGGAGCTTAATATCAAAGGCCTTGAGGAAGGCCTTGCCAAGTACAGAATATTCTATGATGTATGGTTCAGAGAGAGCACCATCCACGCCAACGGCGAAGTGGCGCAGACTATAGAGGATCTTAAAAAGAGCGGTATTACCTATGAGAAGGACGGCGCTCTCTGGATTAAGACCACAGAGTTTGGCAGTGAAAAGGACGAGGTTCTTATCCGTGCCAACGGCATCCCCACATATTTTGCGGTGGATATCGCATACCACAAGAACAAATTTGCCACAAGAGGCTTTGATAAAGTAATCAACGTATGGGGAGCAGACCACCACGGTCACGTTGCCCGTATGAAGGGTGCTATGGATGCGATTGGTATTGATTCATCCAAGCTGGAGATTGTTATTATGCAGTTGGTACGTCTTATGCGTAATGGCGAGGTGGCAAGAATGAGTAAGCGTACAGGTAAGATGATTACCATGAACGACCTCATTGATGAAATCGGTTGTGATGCAGCAAGATTCTTCTTCAATCTCCGTCAGGCAGGCAGTCATCTTGACTTTGATTTGGATCTTGCTATTGCTCAGAATAGTGACAACCCTGTATTCTATGTGCAGTATGCCCATGCGAGAATCTCAAGTATTATAAGGACTCTCGAGGCAGAGGGCATCACCCTGGGCGAGAAGCCTGATTTCTCTCTGCTCACCACCGAGGAGGAGAAGACCCTTATAGAGAAGATCATCTCTCTTCCCGACGAGATCAATCAGGTGGCAGACACCTTGGAACCCAGCCGACTCACCAGATACGTGCTTGACCTTGCGGCACTTTTCCATTCCTTCTATAATTCCTGCAAGGTAAACAGCGGGGATGCTGATCTTACTCAGGCGCGTCTTGCCCTTGTGCTTGCGGCACGTACGGTTATCCGCAATGTGTTTGGTATCCTGGGCGTAACTGCACCCGAGAAAATGTAAAAATGTAATATGAAAGGAAGATTCACCTTGAAAAAATTTATATCAAATCTCACATCATTGATTCTTTCCTTTGCTTTAATATTGACCTTCCCCACCATCGTATCTGCCGAAGAGGAGAGAGAACCCACCTATAAGCAGAACGTGGCAAGCGTACTTGTGGAAGCGGCTATCAAGACGGTAGCAGAGAACTATAAGTACGGCATTGACGAGCTTACTTTATACAAACACGCACTCCGTCAGCTGATTTCCGAAGATTCTTCCCTTATGGCAAAGGCCCTTGAGGGAGTATACGGTAATCTGGACAAGCATTCCACCTACTTCACCAAAGAGGAGATCAATCAGTTTGTAAATGATCTTTCAGGTGAATTTTGCGGTATAGGCGTTACCATTATGGAATTTGAGGAAGGGCTCCTCATCACCGATGTATATGCAGATTCTCCTGCAGACAAGGTGGGTCTCCGTCAGGGTGATGTCATAGTGTCTGCCGATGATATTGATATTCGCGGTATGGCGATAGAACTTTCCAAATCCTACATAGTAGGTGTTAAGGGTACTTCTGTGAAGATTGGTATTATAAGAGACGGTCAGCCCCTCTTTTTTGATATTGTCCGTGATGTCGTTACCATAGAGCCGGGGTTTTATCAGGAGCTTGAGGGTAATATAGGATATATTCAGCTCTCCGGCTTTGACGAACATTCAGATGAATTTATGGCCACAGCACTCAGCGCTCTTGAAAATACCAAAAGCATCATCCTCGACCTCCGCTACAATCCCGGTGGTGGCCTTATTGCACTCCGTGATTTTGCGGGTTGCACTCTTCCCAAGGGCCCCGTACTCCATCTTGAATATGTGAACGGCAGGTCAGAGAGCATTGTCAATGAGAAAGACGGCGCAGGCAAGAAGTTTGTAGTATTGATTAATGGAAGCACCGCTTCTGCGGCAGAGGCATTCTCTGCGGCGGTGCAGGATTATGATATGGGTGTGGTGGTAGGAGAGCAGTCCTATGGTAAAGGCACCATGCAGATTGTAAACGGATTTATCACCGGTGACGGATATAAACTTACCGTTGCAGAATATCTTTCACCCAATAAGAGAACTATAAACGATATAGGCGTTGAGCCTGACTACAACGCAGAACCGAGGGTGGTAAAATACAGTGATATTTACTACACCCCCATCTCCTTTGACAGAGTACTTAAGTTGGGTGATGAGGGCACAGACGTGCTTGCCTTTGAAGAACGTCTCAACGCTATGGGTCTTGATGTGGGTGTGCCCGACAAGGTGTTTGGTGACAAGACCTTCTATGCGGTACGTAAGTATCAGGAGATAGCTGGTCTTTATCCCTACGGCGTTTTGGATATTACTACCCAGCTCAACATCCACAATTACCTGCAGGATAAGGAAGTAGTATTGGACGATGTCCTGACCAAGGCGATAGAGATTGCCTCGGGTGATCTGGATAAGTATATCAAAGAATCCAAGGCAGAACGTGAAGCGGCGGCAAAAGCCAAAGCAATCCGTGATGCAAAGAAGGCGGACTGATTTTCGTCTGTCGTAGTAGCAGGAGGGAGAGAAGGATATGAAAAGGTATATGATAATTGACGGTAACAGCATCATCAATCGTGCTTTTTATGCCATCAAGAACCTTACCAACAGCGCGGGTCTCCCCACCAACGGTATTTACGGTTTTCTTAATATCCTTTTTAAGAATATGGAGGAGTATAATCCCGATTATATTTCCGTTGCCTTTGACCTCCGTGCTCCCACATTCCGCCATAAATATTATAAGGAATATAAAGCCCAGCGCAAAGGGATGCCCGAGGAACTTGCCTTGCAGATGCCCGTGCTCAAAGAGATTCTTAGTGCGATGAACATCCGCATTTATGAGAAGGAAGGCTACGAGGCAGACGATATAATCGGCACAGTGAGCCGTATATGTGATGAAAAGGGTGTAGAATGCCTTGTTCTCACAGGTGATAAGGATGACCTCCAGCTTGCTTCGGAAAACACCAAGATACTTCTCACCACCACCCGTATGGGTTCCACCACTACTGAGGTGTATGATGCCAAGGGCGTATATGATAAGTACGGTGTCACTCCAAGAGAGTTTATCACCGTAAAGGCTCTTATGGGTGATACCTCCGATAATATCCCCGGTGTATCGGGTATAGGCGAGAAGACCGCCTTTGCCCTTGTGAACGAGTTCAAGACTATAGACAATCTCTATGCCAATCTTGACTCCCCCTCAATCAAACCTGCCGCAAGGAATAAACTCGCCTCAGGCAGAGCAGATGCGGATATGAGTTATTACCTCGCCACCATTGACCGATTCGTTCCTGATGAATATAAGATAGAGGAAGATGGGTTAAAAGAGTACAACACCCCCCGCCTCACAGAACTTTTCACTAATCTGGAACTTAAATCCTTCCTCAAAAAGACAGGCTCCACCGCCGAATCCACCTTTGCCCTTCCCGAGGGTGTAATCATATCGACATTAGACACCCTTAAAGCGGAACTTAGCAAAACAGAGGGTAAACTTTACTACGAAATCTACACCGACGATAACGGCATATTCGCTTTTTCGTTTTTGTCGGACAATAAATGCAAATATATAACCGCAGGATTCGGTATAAGCGGTGCCGATATTGCAGAGGCCATCCGTGATGTGTTTGAAAGCGGTGACATCTTAAAGATATCCTGCGATATCAAGTCGGATATGGTGCTTCTTCACCGTTATGGTGTGAAGGTTAACGGATATTATGATATAAGTATCGGTGCATATATACTGGATTCCGCCCGCTCGGATTACAGCCCCTCCGCCCTGGCAGATGCATTCCTCTCCCTTGAGATTGCAGATTGCGAGGAGATTCTCGGCAAGGGTAAATCCCGTAAGGAACTTTCTGACCTCCCCTCCGATACTCTTTGCAGTATCCTCTGCGGAGAGACGGCTATTCTGCCCCTCTTGTATGAGTATGAGAATAGCGAGATTGAAGATCGCAATCAGAGGAAACTGTGTGATGAAATAGAGATGCCCCTGGTGGAGGTGCTTGCCTCCATGGAGATTGAGGGTTTCCTTGTTGACCGTGACCGCCTCACCGAATACGGCAGAATGCTCCGCAATCGTATAGAGGAACTTGAGGGAGAGATTTACGCCCTTGCAGGAGAGGAATTCAATATTTCATCCCCCAAGCAGTTGGGTGTGATACTCTTTGAGAAGCTTGGCCTTAAATCAGGTAAGAAGACCAAGACGGGTTACTCCACCAATGCAGATGTACTTGAAAAACTTGCTCCCAAGCACGAGATAGTGAGCAAGATTTTGGAATACAGGCAGATATCCAAGTTAAAATCCACCTATGCAGACGGCCTCAGTGCCCTGATTGATCCTGAGGATAACAGGATTCATTCCAATTTCAAGCAGACCGTCACCGTTACGGGCAGAATCAGCTCCACCGAGCCGAATCTGCAGAATATCCCCGTCAGGATGGAACTTGGCAGAGAGATACGCAAGATGTTCGTGGCAAAAGAGGGGTATGTGCTCATTGATGCCGACTACTCCCAGATAGAGCTCCGTGTCCTTGCGGCAATGTCGGGAGACGAAGCGATGATTTCCGCTTTCAGAAGCGGTGAGGATATCCATGCCGCCACGGCAAAGGCCCTTTTCGGTGCAGATGAGGTCACACCCATGCTCCGCACAAGGGCAAAGGCGGTTAATTTCGGTATAGTTTATGGTATGGGCAGTTTCTCGTTATCAGGTGATCTCGGCATATCCGTTGCTGAGGCGAAGGAGTATATAGAGAGCTATTTCACAGGCCATCCCAATATAAAGAAATTTATGGACACATCTGTAGAGGATGCCAGGAGCAAGGGCTTTGTGGAGACGGTGTTCAATCGTCGCCGATACATCCCCGAGATTAACTCCTCCAACTTCGTTCTCCGTGGTGCAGGAGAGAGAATGGCGATGAACACACCCATTCAGGGCAGTGCCGCCGATATAATCAAGATTGCTATGGTAAGCGTGTATAATGCTCTTAAAAAACTGGATAAATCACGGCTCATCCTTCAGGTACACGATGAACTTATCATAGAAGCTCACGAGAGCGAAGCCGAGGAAGCAAAGAAGATCCTTACAGAATGTATGGAGAAGGCGGTTGACCTGGTGGTGCCCATGGTGGCAGAGGCCAACGTGGGTAAGAGTTGGTTTGAAGCAAAATAGAGGTTGATTGATATGACAAAAAGGCTCCTTAAAGCCCTTCTTGGCAGAGGGAGTATAGTGATAATTCTTATTGCACTTCAGGTGGCGTATTTCGCCTTCGCGGTGTGGAAGTTATCCGTTTATTTTCAATATATATCCTGGGCGCTCACGGTGTTTTCCCTCTTGCTTGTGCTCAGGGTCATAAGCTATGACGATAACCCCGCGTTCAAATTGGCGTGGAGTATAGTTATTCTGGCATTCCCCTTGTTTGGCGGACTTTTGTATATCCTGCTCCGTACCCAGATTATGAGCAGAGTTTTCAAGGAACGCCTCCGTAGCGGAGCAAAGCTCACTCCTTCGCTGTGCCAGAGTGCCGATGTGCTGTCGTCCCTTGCAGAGTGTGATGACGATGCCCGACTTCAGGCAAACTACCTGATAGGTCAGGGGTTTCCCGTATATAACAATTCCGGGGTCAGATACTTCCCCGTGGGCGAGGCCTTCTTTGAGGAACTGAAAGAAAGACTGAACTCCGCCACAAAATATATCTTTATGGAGTATTTCATAATTGCTGACGGTAAAATGTGGGATGAGATACTCTCTGTTTTAGAAACGAAAGCCAAAGAAGGCGTGGACGTCCGTGTCATGTATGATTCCATGGGGTCGCTGTTCCTTCTTCCTGATAAATACCGAAAGATACTGGAGGCAAAGGGTATCAAATGCATTGAATTCAATCCCTTCCGCCCCACATTGTCACCCATACAAAATAGCCGTGACCACCGCAAGATCTGTGTGATAGACGGCATCTGCGCCTTCACGGGCGGCATCAATATTGGTGACGAATATATCAACCACACCTCACCCCGAGGTCATTGGAAGGACAATGCAGTAATGATTACGGGTGAAGGCGCTTTGAGTTTTGCCCATATGTTCTTAGGTTTATGGAATAGCGTCAGAAGGGAATCGGACAACCGAGATTATTTGTCCCACAATAATTCGCTTTCGGAAAATGACGGGTTTACAATCCCCTATTCCGATACCCCCTGGGACGATGAGCATGTGAGCGCCTCGGTGTATCTTAATATGATATCAAAGGCAAAGAAGTATATCTATATAACCACTCCCTATTTTATTTTAGGTGATGACTTCGTCACCGCCCTTACCCTCGCTGCTAAAAACGGTGTGGATGTACGTATAGTAGTTCCCGGGGTGTGGGATAAGAAATTCGTATATATCACCACCTGTTCTTATTTTGAACGACTAATCAAAGGCGGTGTCAGGGTGTATAGATACACACCCGGCTTTATTCATTCCAAGACCTTCCTTTGTGACGGCACCATCGCCACAGTAGGCACTGCCAATGCAGACTTTCGCAGTCTGTATCTCCAGTATGAGTGCGGTCTGTGGATGTTCGGTTGCAGATGCATCAAAGATATCAGGGCAGATTTTGAGGAGGTCATAGAAAAATCCTCCGAAGTCACCCTTTCCGATTGCAGAAGCACTCCGTATTTTATAAGATTATTGCAAAGGTTGTTCCAGCTTTTTGCTCCGCTTATGTAAAGAAAACGGAGAAATAATAATACTTCATCAGGAGGCGTCATAATGAAAAAATTTCTCAAACGCAAGCAAATCAACATCTCTTTCAAGGCGTATTTTATTGATGCTATGGGTGCAATGGCCCTTGGCCTTTTTGCATCTCTTTTAATAGGCACCATATTCGGCACCGTCTATGATAAGACGGGGATTGAGTTTTTCGGTAAGATGAAGGAATTTGCCACCTCTGCCTCAGGCCCTGCCATGGCGGTGGCTATCGGCTCGGCTATGAATGCGCCTTCATTGGTGCTTTTGTCACTTTGTGCAGTTGGCTACGGTGCCAATGCCCTGGGCGGCCCTATGGGCACATTCGTTGCTACGGTAATTGCCACAGAGCTTGGTAAGGTGCTATCAAAAGAAACAAAGATAGATATATTAATCACTCCCACGGTGACTATCGGTGCAGGTACTGCAATGGCTATCTGGACAGGCCCCGTGATTGCGAAGGTTATGACAGCATTCGGCAATCTCATAATGACCTGCACAGAGCTCCAGCCCTTCTGGATGGGTATGCTGGTATCTGTGGTGGTGGGTATATGTCTCACATTGCCTATCAGTTCTGCCGCTATATGTGCATCCCTTGGCCTTATCGGTCTGGGTGGCGGCGCGGCTACTGCAGGTTGCTGTGCGCAGATGGTGGGTTTTGCCGTTATGACTATCAAGGAAAACGGCATGGGCGGTCTTGTGGCGCAGGGTCTGGGCACAAGTATGCTCCAGATGGGCAATATTATGAAGAATCCCCGTATATGGATTCCCGCTATTTTAACATCTGCCATCACGGGCCCCATTGCTACCTGTATATTCAGGATGGAAAATCACGTGGCAGTAGCATCAGGTATGGGTACCTGCGGACTGGTTGGTCCTATTGGTGTGCTCACGGCAGATAATATCACTACATACCAGGTTGTCGGTATGGTGGTAGTATGCTTTGTACTCCCCGCCATACTTACCCCGATATTCAGCTCAATCTTAAAGAAGATGAAATGGATTAAATCCGAGGATTTGAAACTCAATCTGTAAGCAATCCGTTTTTACGCAAAACGTCTGTAAGGAGAATGGCTATGAACATAAGATGCTCCCTGTCAATCCTGGCTTGTAAAACCCTTATCAAAATCGGGCGCCTGATGGGCAAGAAAGGATCGTCCACCCCGGGTGTTATCGCTATGCGAATATACCCTGATGTGTTAAGAGAGATTTCATCCCAGATAAAAGAGGATATAATCTTCGTCTGCGGTACCAACGGCAAGACCACCACGAATAACCTTCTCTGCTCCCTTATAGAGAGCAACGGCAAGAAGGTAGTGTGCAATAAGGTGGGCGCAAATATGCTCCCGGGTATTGCGGTTTCCTTCATTGAGAAGGCCACTATCGGCGGCAAGCTTGATGCGGACTTTGCCTGCATAGAGTGTGACGAAGCATCCCTTCGCCATGCGGTGAAGCATGTCCGTGCCGATAAGGTGGTAGTCACCAACCTGTTCCGTGATCAGCTTGACCGCTACGGTGAGATAGAATCCACCATAGCCCTTCTTAAAGAGGCCCTTGATAATGCAGAGAATACCACTCTTATCTTGAATGGTGACGACCCCATGAGTGCCACCTTGGGCAGAGGCCGTAACGCCGTGTATTTCGGCATAAACGAAAATTGCAACGTGGATGTTAAATCCACGGGTGAGGGTAAGTTCTGTACTGTGTGCGGAGCACCGCTTCAATATAACTTCTTCCATTATAGCCACCTTGGCGACTGGAAGTGTTCCCAATGTGATTTTAGCAGGCCCCATATTGACTATGGTGCAGATAATATTGATATGAACGGTAAACTTGCCTTTGATATCAATTCCTTTACCCGCCTTGATGTGAACTATCGTGGATTTTATAACATCTATAATATATTGGCATCATATACGGCATACGATTTGCTTAATCTCAAAAACCGCAACATCAATAAAGTCCTTGGTGCATACAAGCCCCAGATAGGCAGAATGGAAGAGTTCACCATAGGCGGCAAGCAGGTGATATTGAACCTTGCCAAAAACCCTGCGGGCTTCAATCAGGCGATTGCCACCGTTATGGCGGATAAACGTGCCAAAGATGTGCTTGTGGCAGTAAATGATGCCCCCTCCGATGGTATGGATATTTCATGGCTTTGGGACGTGGACTTTGAGAAGCTTATCAATGCAGGTGTGACCAGTGTAAGTGTATCGGGTGAGAGACGTCTTGACGTGGCACTCCGCCTTAAATATGCGGGTTTTGATGATGTGGATAAAATAGATATAAATGCCCAAACCCTCAAAACCCTCGCAGAAGGTGAGGGCGAGGTGTGCTATCTGCTCGTGAACTATACGGTGCTTTTCGGCACACAAAGCATACTCAAAACCATCTGTGACAAAGGAGGATGCTGATATGAAAATAACTGTCGGACATTTATTTCCTGACCTGCTCAATCTCTATGGTGACTCAGGCAATATTGCGGTGTTGCGTTATCGTCTTGAGGCAAGAGGCATTGAGGCAGAGGTTAAAGAATACGGTATAGAGGATAATATTGATTTTGCAAATATCGATATTCTTCTTCTTGGCGGTGGCGGAGAGAAGGAGCAATCCCTCGTTTGCGCCCGTCTTAAAGAGGTGAAGGACGAACTTATATCCTATGCAGAGGGCGGAGGAGTAATTCTTGCCGTTTGCGGTGGCTATCATATCCTCGGCAAGGCGATAGAAAAAGACGGAGAGTGGACAGAGGGCGTAGGCCTTCTTGATATAATCACCTCCGAGGGTAAGAGGCGTACCATAGGTGATGCGGTGATTGAGAGTGAACTCCTCGGCACTACTGTTGTAGGATTTGAGAATCATTCCGGTGAGACGGTCATCGGCTCATACGCCCCCTTTGGCAAAGTCCTCTGTGGCGGTGGTAATAATGGTGACGGCACCGAGGGCGTAATATATAAAAACGTGATTGCCACCAATCTTCACGGCCCCTTGCTGCCTAAAAACCCTGCAGTAGCAGACCACCTTATCGCAAAGGCAATCGGCAGAAAGGAAGCTGGATTTATCCTGTCCGCCCTTGATGACACTTTGGAGCAATCTGCCCACGATTATATAGTGTCAAGATTCTGTGGTAAGTGATTTATAATATAGTTTGATTTCAAGACGGCAAATATTTGTCGTCTTTTTTTATGTATCCTTCATATATACTAATATGAAAGGGTGATTAAGTTGGCAGATAATATCAGGATGATTTCTCTCCCCGAATGCGAGGGTACTGTTTTGCTGAATGTTGATGGGGGCATCTCTGTCCGCATTGATTTGCTTCTGGCAGAGGATATGGCAGATACCGATGTGGTTAAGGTGTACGCGTCATCTCCCCATCTGCCTGATATGTATCTCGGTATGGCAGATGTGGCGGGGCGCAGGTGCACCTTCTCTGCCCATACAGATTCAGTAGGGGATTATGATGGGGTGAAGCTGATTCGCAAGAACGCCTTCACCGATTCCTCCGCATTGTTTGCCCACATCACCTTTGCAGATACCACCGTCTCTCAACTTGAATACCTTAAATCCCATAGCGCATACAGAGAGTATCTCACCCTTGCATCCACCATCAAATCCCCTGCATCAAGGGCAGAGGAGGCGCTGGATTCCTTCCGTAGACTTCACCCTAATATAGAGGGTGAACGGGAGAAGTGTATAGAAAGATTAAAGAGTGTCATATCCTCTTGCTCAAAAGCGCCATTTTCCCTCGCCGAGAGCTTTGAATGGTATATGGCAGAATACTTCTCTGTTTTCGCAATTTCCTCTGCCACAGAGCACATTTTGTCTCCTCTGCGAGTGGGAGATGTTGTGGCGGGCAATTATATTCTTGCGGTGGGGGTTGATTGGCTCACCCATACCCTTTGTATCGCAATCCCCGTTGATAATCCTTCGGTTAACCCTCTGCCTCATATAGACGATTGCACGGTTTTTATAAAATCCCCCCAAGATGATACATGCTTTTGCACAGTAGGGGTGAATTTCGCTCCCGACGGGCAGTACTTCGTCCGCATAGATGAGTAGATTTTAGTTGAATATTTCAATGCTCTGTGATATGATATATAAAGAGAATTTTGGGCAGTTATGACATTTATGCCAATACTGTGCAGGCAGGTGATATTATGATAGTCGGAATTACAGGCAAGTCGGGCTCGGGCAAGTCAGAGGTTTCCCGTGTTTTTGGTGAGGGTGGCTTTACCGTGATTGATCTTGACGGACTTTCAAGGTCTGTTTCCGACACCCAAGGCCCCTGCCTTGATGAGATTGTATCTGCCTTTGGTGATGATGTGCTGAAAGAAGACGGCACTCTTAACCGCAGATATTTAGGTGAGATTGTGTTTGCAGATGAGGATAAACTTGCTCTGCTCTCATCTATCACCCACAAATATATATTGGATGAGATGAAAAGAATCATATCCCTCACAAAAGGAGATATAATTCTCGATGCCCCCTTGCTTTTTGAGGCGGGACTTGATACAATATGTGATGTGTGCATCTACGTCACCGCCGACGAGGGCGAGATGCAGCGTCGTATTATGGAAAGAGACGGCATTGACCATAGCGTTGCCGCTTCAAGACTTTCACGGCAATCAAAGCAGTCGGCATATATATCAAAATGTGATTATGTAATAGAGAATCTATCCACCATAGCCGAGCTTCGCAAGAGGGCCACTGATGTGCTTGATTGCATACGTTTGAGATCTGTTACTTTAAGCGATTGATTAAGTCGCAGAAAGGTAAATAATTATGATGATAATTGAATACTTGAAATCCGTGTTCCTCGGCGTTGTAGAGGGTATCACTGAATGGCTTCCCATAAGCAGTACAGGTCATATGATACTTGTAAACGGATTTATGAACACCGCAGATACTTTCTTTGACAGTCAGATTTATCTGTATGTGATACAGCTTGGTGCAATCCTTGCCGTAGCCACACTGTATTTCGGTAAGCTCAATCCCTTCTCCCCTGCAAAGACGGCCGTGGAGAAGAAAAACACCTGGACAATGTGGTTCAAGGTAATAATCGGTTGCCTTCCCGCAGCGGTTATCGGCCTTGCCCTCAATGATTTTATGGACCAGTTCTCCACTTCCGTTGTGGTGGCATCAATGCTCATACTCTATGGTATAGGCTTCCTCTTTATAGAGAGCAAATCCAAGAGCGAATCGGTGAAATCCATTACCGATATGAGCTATAAGACGGCACTTTTGATAGGTCTTTTCCAGGCCCTTTCCGTAGTGCCCGGCACCTCCCGTTCCGGATCTTCCATTTTGGGTGCCATGATACTTGGCACATCCAGATCAGTTGCGGCGGAATTCTCATTCTTTATGGCGATTCCCGTGATGGTGGGTGTGAGTTTTCTTAAAATCATCACCAACGACTTTGCCATGACCCCTCACGAATGGGGACTTCTCATCACCGGTATGGTGGTGGCATATCTGGTATCTTTGGCATCAGTTAAGTTCTTAATGAACTATGTACGCAAACACGATTTCAAGGCCTTTGGCTGGTATAGAATTGTGCTTGGTATAATCGTACTTGCCCTTGCGGCTTTCTTAAGATAAGGAGTGAATGTTATGAAAAAACCCGTTATTGGCGTAACACCTATGTATGATATTGAGAAGGACCGCCTCTTTATGACCAGATCAATCTGGGAGAGCATAGAGAAGGCAGGCGGTATTCCCGTTATTATTCCCTTTGATATAGAGAGGGATGAGGCAGAGCAGCTGGACAATCTTTTTGACGGATATGTGTTCACCGGCGGTCCTGATGTGAACCCCTCTTACTACGGAGAGGAAAAGCTTGACACCTGCGGTACAATAGTTGATTGCCGTGATAAGGTTGATACTGCGGTATTCGATGTGGCTTATAAGTCAAAAAAGCCAATCCTCGGCATTTGCAGGGGTTATCAGCTTATAAATGTTCAGCTTGGCGGAACTCTTTATCAGGATGTTCCCACCCAGTTTTCCGATAAGGTTGTCCACACCGAGGGTCCATACCCCGCCATGGCAATCCACAATATAGATATTGTGGAAGATACTCTTCTTTATGAGATATACGGCGGTAAGGTGGGCAAGGTAAACAGTTACCACCATCAGGGTGTAAAGGATTTGGCTCCTTCTCTTAAGGTAATGGCTTACTCCGAGATTGACGGGCTCATCGAGGCGTACTCATCTACAGAGCGTGATTTCCTCGTTGGTGTGCAGTGGCATCCCGAACGTCTCTTTGACGGTGACGTATGGAGTCCCAAGGTGTTTGACAGATTGATCAGCGAAGCAAAGGGTGAGTAATAGTATGAGAACAGTTATTTTCGACCTTGACGGCACATTGCTCAATACTATTGATACTATTGCCCACTACTGCAACGGTGCTCTTAAAAAGTATGGATTCAACGAGATTTCCACCGACAGATACAAGAAAATTGTAGGTAACGGAGCGAAATTGCTTGTAGAACGAGCCCTCAGCGAGACGGGGGAGTGGAATGAGGCGGATTTTGAGGCGGTGTTCAAAGAATATAACGATAGTTATGATGCGGACACCCTTTATCTTACCGAGCCTTATAAAGGCATTTTGGACATGCTGAGCGCCCTCAAGGCTAAGGGCTATCAGATAGCGGTGCTCTCCAACAAACCCGACTTTGCCACCAATGATGTGGTAGCCACCATATTCGGCAAGGATACCTTCCATCTTGTGCGTGGTGCGGTGGAGGGAGTACCACTTAAGCCTGCGCCCGATGCGGTGTACGATATTATGAACATCCTCGGTGCCACTAAGGATAAGACTATCTTTGTAGGCGATACCAAGGTGGATATTGAGACGGGCAAGAATGCCAATCTTTTCTCTATCGGCGTGCTCTGGGGATTCCGTGACGAGGCGGAACTCAAAGGTGCAGGGGCAGATGTGATAATAGACGATCCTGCAGACATAGTAAAGATAGCAGACGAGTATATGAAATAAAAAAACAACCCCTTTCGACAAACCGAAAGGGGTTTTGAATATCAGTATAAGAAAATGTCGGATGCGAAATGCATCCGACATTTTTGCCGTTTGAATTAAGAAGCCTTCATAGTGATACGCAAGGTCTTATACAGGGGTCTGTATTCGGCGGTGAAGTTCACACCGTCTGCAAGATCCAGAGGATTCACATATACTCTGCCATCAATCAGCTTGGGTGATATAGACAGAGTCTTGGATTTGCCGTTCAATGTGGCAGAGGTACTGCCTACAGTGAATGTGGCTGTATAGCTTCCGTAGTTGGATGTGACGGTCACCTTGTTGCCATTGTTCTCTTTAGAAACGGTTGATTTGTGCATGGTGAAGAAATCATCCACACATACCATAGGATTACCGTCAACCAACTTGGTGGGGTAGGTCTGGGGACGTAAAGACTTTGCGCCCATGTTGTCGCCCAGAGTGTAGATGTGGAAATCACCCATTCTGCCTGTTGTCATCTCGGGATACTCAATCTGAGCAGGAGTACCGCTTGTGGCAACGGATATGGTGTATGTGCCGGGTTTACCCTTGAAGCAGAGGGCATTTTCCTCTTCATCTACTTCGTAGAGGGTAGCGCTGCCATTACCCAACTTCACACTCCACAAGCCTGCACCAACGTCAGTAAGGAGCACACTCATATCACCGCCGTTGTTGTTGTCGGGAATGGTGATTGTGAAAGAGCTTGTCATGGGAGAGCCGTTCTTTGCAAAGGTTACGAACTTGTCAAGAACTGTAACGCCAAGGAAGTTGGTATCTTCAAACTTTGTCATGGGCAAATCTGCATGACCGCCGTTAGCGTCAGTTACATACATAGCATGGAGGAAG
>JAZOWA010000025.1:0-6622 GCA_045659025.1 Clostridia bacterium | reverse complement strand
AAAAATTCGTCTTTTTTACCCTAAAAAAAGTAATAATACCCGACTTTAAATTTACATCTTATTAATGATACCACCCGTGTTGAATTTTGTCAACATGAATTTGTGAAAAAATCTACAAAGTTTTCAATGCGGTCTATTGATTTTTCTCAAGTGATGTGATAGTATAAATTTATTGATACGAAATGTTTTGATAAGGAGTGTTGTATCGTGAATTTTGAACAGTTATTAAAGGATTTTGACTGCAAATGCGGTAAAACCCACGGATGTGCCATTGAGCACGTAATAGTGGAAGAAGGTGCCATCGCAAAGATTGGCGGTCTTGTGGAAAAATACAACAACATAGTGCTTATTTCCGATTGCAACACTTATGCTACCTGCGGTGACAAAGTAAAGGCACAGCTTGGTGATAAATGCAAAAGTTCGCTGGTGTTTGAGTGTGAGGGTTTCCTTGTACCTAACGAGGATGCCATTGCAAAAGCCCAGGAATACTTAACGGATGAAACCGACCTGATTATCGGTATCGGCTCGGGTGTTATTCAGGATTTGTGCAAGTATGTAAGCTTTGAGGCATCTCTCCCCTACTATATCGTGGCAACCGCCCCCTCAATGGACGGATATGCTTCCGTTGGTGCGGCCATGATTATCGGCAATATGAAGGTTACATACAACGCCCACGTTCCCACTGCTATTATCGCAGATGTTAACGTGATAAAAGATGCGCCTATGGATCTTATTAAATCGGGTTATGGTGATATATTGGGTAAATACTCCTGCCTCAATGACTGGAAGCTCAGTAATATTGTGAATGGCGAATATATATGCGAGTATGTGTATGACCTTACATACGATATGCTCATCAAGACAAAGGATCTGGGACCTATGCTCCTCAAAAGAGATGCAGACGCCATAAAGACACTTATGGAAGCCCTTGTGGGTGTGGGTATTGCAATGGCATATGTGGGTAATTCAAGACCTGCATCAGGCAGTGAGCATCATCTTTCCCATTTCTTTGAAATTACTTGTCTTTTGGAGGACAAGCCCTATTTCCTCCACGGAATTGATGTGGTGTATTCTGCTGTATATACACAGATGCTCAGAGAAGAGCTTATGAAGCTGGATACTCCCACAGAAGGATACAAGATGTCCAGAGAAGAATACGAGGCGGAAATCCGCAAAATCTACCACGAAGCAGGTGATGGAGTTATCAAACTTCAGGACAAACTGGGTTGGTACGCAGATGATAAGATGAGCGTATATAAAGAGAAATGGGCTGAGATTAAGAAAGTGCTTTCTGAAGTGCCTTCCTCTGACACTCTTATCGGATATCTTGAAAGTATTGAGCTTGATATTGGCGAATTCCGCACTCAGTATGGTGAAGAGAAAATTAACAACGCACTGCTCTTTGCAAAGGATCTTAAAGACAGATACTCGGTGCTCTGGCTCTACTTCGCCCTCTGCAACAAGAAAAGATAATAACCTTATAAAAGTAAAAACCGCAATACAAAACGTATTGCGGTTTTTTTGTGTCTGCGGATAAATTAAACACTTACAAAACTTATAAAACTGAAAGGAGTTACTTACGAAAAACACCAAAACAACAAATGGTTAGCTTAAGACAGAAGGAGACTGTCTGATCAAAAAGAAAGAGGCTCCGCAGACACATTTACAAGGGAAATGTTGTCCTTACAAATATAATATTATCACACGTGCTGCACTATAAAACGTACAGTGATAAATATTTTCATACAAAAAACCCCGTTCACAAGAACGGGGTTTTAATTGTAGGATTAACCTCTGAGATTAATTAGCCCTGGATTGAAGATACAACGCCGGAACCAACTGTACGGCCACCCTCACGGATAGCGAATCTCAAACCTTCTTCAATAGCGATAGGTGTGATGAGTTCAACTTCGATTGTTACGTTATCGCCGGGCATGCACATTTCTGTACCTTCGGGCAATTTGATAACGCCAGTAACGTCAGTTGTTCTGAAATAGAACTGGGGTCTGTAGTTGTTGAAGAAAGGTGTGTGACGGCCACCTTCATCCTTGGTAAGAACGTAGATCTCACCCTTGAACTTTGTGTGGGGGTTGATGGAGCCGGGTTTAGCAAGAACCTGACCACGCTCGATCTCGTTTCTCTGTACACCACGGAGAAGTGCACCGATGTTGTCACCTGCTTCAGCATAGTCGAGAAGCTTTCTGAACATTTCGATACCTGTAACAACAACTTTTCTGCTCTCGTCAGTAAGACCAACGATTTCAACTTCATCAGAAAGGTTCAACTGACCTCTCTCAACTCTACCTGTAGCAACTGTACCACGACCTGTGATTGAGAATACGTCCTCAACGGGCATAAGGAAGGGCTTATCTGTGCTTCTCTCAGGTGAGGGAATGTAGCTGTCAACAGCATCCATGAGCTCGAGGATGCAAGCATACTCAGGAGCAGAAACGTCTGTAGATGCGCTTTCGAGAACTTTAAGACCGGAACCTTTAACGATAGGTGTATCGTCACCGGGGAACTCGTACTCGTTGAGGAGGTCTCTGATTTCCATCTCAACCAACTCGAGGAGCTCGGGGTCGTCTACCTGGTCTGCTTTGTTCATGAATACTACGATATAGGGAACGCCAACCTGTCTGGAAAGAAGGATGTGCTCTCTTGTCTGGGGCATGGGGCCGTCAGCTGCAGATACAACGAGGATAGCACCGTCCATCTGAGCAGCACCGGTGATCATGTTCTTAACATAGTCAGCGTGTCCGGGGCAGTCAACGTGTGCATAGTGACGGTTGTCTGTCTCATACTCAACGTGTGCAGTAGAGATTGTGATACCTCTTTCTCTCTCTTCAGGAGCTTTGTCGATCTGATCGTATGCAGAGAATTCTGCCTGACCTTTCATACCAAGAACCTTGGTGATAGCAGCTGTAAGAGTTGTCTTACCATGGTCAACGTGACCGATTGTGCCGATATTTACGTGCGGCTTACTTCTTTCAAACTTAGCTTTTGCCATTTCTAAAATCCTCCCTTTTTTATAAAAAGAATTATTAAATATATTTTACATTTTTTTATGCAAAAAAGCAAGTGCTTTTTTGATTTTTTTATTCTGCTTTTGCCTTAGATGAAATTATTGTTTCCTGAATGTTCTTGGGAACTTCGTTGTAGTGGCTGGGCTGCATTGTGTACTGACCACGTCCCTGTGTACGTGAACGGAGGTCGGTTGCATATCCGAACATCTCGGAAAGGGGTACTGCAGCGCTGATTGCCTGTGCTCCTGCTCTTGACTCCATACCCTGGATCTGGCCACGACGTGAGTTAATATCACCCATTACGTCACCCATGTAATCCTCGGGAACGATTACGTCAACCTGCATGATAGGCTCCATCAATACGGGATCAGCTTTTCTGCATGCTTCTTTGAATGCCATTGAACCTGCAAGTTTGAACGCCATTTCAGATGAGTCAACCTCGTGGTATGAACCGTCTACGAGAGTAACCTTAACGTCAACTACGTTGTAACCTGCGAGTACACCATTCATCATTGCACCCTGGATACCTGCATCAACTGCGGGAATGTATTCCTTGGGAATAGCACCGCCGACAATCTTGTTGATGAATTCGTAGCCCTTACCTGACTCGTTGGGTTCAACATCGATAACAACGTGTCCGTACTGACCGCGACCACCAGACTGTCTTGCGTATTTGTAATCCTGATGAACAGGCTTTCTGATAGCTTCTTTGTAAGAAACCTGGGGTTTACCTACATTTGCCTCAACCTTGAACTCGCGCAAAAGTCTGTCAACGATGATTTCAAGGTGAAGCTCACCCATACCGGCGATGATTGTCTGACCGGTCTCTTCATCTGTGTAGGTCTTGAAGGTGGGGTCTTCCTCTGCAAGTTTGGACAAAGCAATACCCATCTTCTCCTGACCAGCTTTGGTCTTGGGCTCGATAGCAACTCTGATAACGGGTTCGGGGAATTCCATTGATTCGAGAATAATGGCATTCTTCTCGTCACAGAGTGTGTCACCTGTGGTAACGTTCTTAAGGCCTACTGCTGCAGCAATATCACCTGAGTAGCACATCTCGATGTCTTCTCTGTGGTTTGCGTGCATCTGGAGAATTCTACCCATTCTCTCTCTGGAGTCTTTGGTAGAGTTCAATACTGTAGCACCTTTTGCAACTGTACCGGAGTAAACTCTGAAGAAGCAAAGTTTACCAACAAAGGGGTCAGTCATAATCTTAAATGCCAATGCTGAGAAGGGAGCTTCGTCGCTTGCGGGACGCTCGTCCTCTTCATCAGTACCGGGCTTAACACCCTTAATTGCAGGGATATCAAGAGGTGAAGGCATGTAGTCGATAACAGCATCGAGCAAGGGCTGTACACCTTTGTTTCTATATGCTGTACCACAAAGAACGGGGATCATCTCAACGTTACAGGTAGCTTTTCTGATACCTTTCTTGATTTCTTCAACAGAAAGGTCGCCTGTATCGAAGAATTTCTCCATGAGTTCTTCGTCTGTCTCTGCAACTGCCTCGAGCATTGCTGCTCTGTACTCCTCTGCTTTCTCTACCATATCTGCAGGGATCTCTTCGATTCTAACGTCGTCACCCTTCTCATCATAATAAACGATTGCGTTCATATTGATAAGGTCAACAACGCCCTTGAAGGTATCCTCTACACCGATAGGAAGCTGAAGGGGTACGGGGTTACATTTGAGACGGTCCTTCATCATATCTACAACATTGTAGAAGTCAGCACCCATAATGTCCATCTTGTTTACAAATGCCATACGGGGTACATGATACTTATCTGCCTGACGCCATACGGTCTCAGACTGGGGTTCAACACCGCCCTTTGCACAGAATACTGTAACTGAACCGTCAAGTACACGAAGTGATCTCTCAACTTCAACTGTAAAGTCAACGTGTCCGGGTGTGTCGATAATGTTTACTCTGTGGTCCTTCCACTGTGCTGTGGTAGCAGCAGATGTGATGGTAATACCACGCTCCTGCTCCTGCTCCATCCAGTCCATTGTAGCATCACCGTCGTGGGTGTCGCCTATCTTGTGGATACGACCTGTGTAGTATAATATTCTCTCGGTAGTTGTGGTCTTACCAGCGTCGATATGAGCCATAATACCGATATTTCTTGTCTTTGCAAGAGAAAATTGTCTTGGCACGGAATTGCCTCCTTTCTTTCATCTTTATAATTAAGTGTGAAAGTTATTACTTTAACTTTGTGCTGATTACCAGCGGAAGTGTGAGAATGCTCTGTTCGCTTCAGCCATCTTGTGTGTATCTTCACGTTTCTTAACTGCTGAACCGCTACCGTTGGCTGCGTCCATAATCTCGCCTGCCAATTTCTCGCACATTGTTCTCTCGTTTCTCTGACGCGCATAAAGTGTGAGCCATCTTAAGCCTAATGTCTGGCGTCTCTCAGGTCTAACCTCGATCGGAACCTGATATGTCGCACCACCGACACGTCTTGCTTTAACCTCGAGAACAGGCATGATGTTTTCCATTGCAGAAGTGAATACTTCTACTGCATCTTTGCCGGTCTTCTCAGCGATGATTTCAAATGCACCGTAAACGATTGACTGAGCTACACCCTTCTTACCATCAAGCATGATGTTGTTGATAAGACGTGTAACGATTTTAGAGTTGTACATAGGATCGGGTAAAACATCACGTTTTGTAACAAATCCTCTTCTTGGCACTTCTCTTCCCTCCTTCACAATAATGATATCATAGGTACTCGAAAAATCTTTCCCGTGGGTACCAAGCAAGGCGTAATATATATGAACGCCGCTTGATAAAATGCAGCTGAGATTTAAAATTTTAAAAACTCAAACTTACTTTGCGCCTGCCTTAGGACGCTTAGCGCCGTACTTAGAACGAGATTGCATTCTCTTAGCAACGCCCTGTGCATCAAGTGTACCTCTTACGATGTGGTAACGCACACCAGGAAGGTCCTTAACACGTCCGCCACGAATGAGAACAACACTGTGTTCCTGTAGGTTGTGACCAATACCGGGAATGTAAGCCGATACTTCAATACCGTTTGAAAGACGAACTCTCGCAATCTTACGAAGAGCAGAGTTAGGCTTCTTAGGGCTTGTAGTCTTAACAGCAGTACAAACACCACGCTTTTGAGGAGAATCATTGTCGGTCAAAGAACGCTTCATGGAGTTGTAGCCCTTTAAAAGCGCAGGAGCCTTTGCCTTCTTCTCAATAGTGTCACGTCCACTACGAACTAACTGGTTAAAGGTTGGCATATCGCACCTCCTTAAATAAAATTTATACGACGCAGACGGATATAAATCCGCCTGCGTTATACATTAATTTTTGTAAAACTCCAAGTAAGCAGAGTTCCACACAATATAGAATTTTACCACCAAATTTATCCTTTGTCAACAATTATTTTACAGATAAATTGGCAAATTATTCGGTAACTTCCTCAGTTTCTGCTTCGGATTCTTCAACCTCTACGATTGGTTCCTCCGTATCGGCAACCGAATGAATCTTCATTCCTGTTCCTGCAGGAACGAGTTTACCGATAATTACGTTCTCCTTAAGTCCGAAGAGCGGGTCAACCTTACCCTTAATTGCAGCCTGGGTAAGAACA
>JAZOWA010000024.1:0-35891 GCA_045659025.1 Clostridia bacterium | reverse complement strand
TACCACACATAACGGATAAAATCAATTAAAAAAGCAAAAAAAGAGTTGTTTTTTGTCACAAAAGATTATATAATTAAGATGTGTATTTATACGACTTTTATGGGAGAAAATCAATATGATATTTTTGTATGTTGCAGTATGTGTCATACTGTTGCACTTTTCTTTTTATACTCCCGTTGCATTGAATGAGATCTCCTCTGTTATGCAAAGGGACCCTGCCGCCAGAAGTAAGGCGGAGGTGTTTTTCCTCTATACCGGACTTCACGCTCTTGTTGCCCACAGATACGCCCATTTTTTCTATAAATGCGGTATGAAGTTCACCGCCCGTATGATTTCACAGTATAGCAAGTTCCTCACGGGTATAGAGATTCACCCGGGCGCACAGATAGGTAAGGGCCTTTTCATTGACCACGGCACGGGCGTTGTGATTGGTGAGACCGCAATTATCGGTGATAACTGTACCTTGTATCAGGGCGTCACATTAGGCGGTACGGGTAAGGATAAGGGCAAACGTCACCCCACTTTGGGTGATAATGTTATGATAGGTAGCGGTGCCAAGGTGCTGGGCCCCTTTACCGTAGGCAGTAATTCCAAGATAGCGGCGAATGCGGTTGTGCTTTCGGAGGTTCCCGAGAATTCCACCTGCGTGGGTGTACCTGCCAGAATAGTTAAGATAAATAACAGGAAGATCAACCCTTCCGACCTTGACCAGATACACATTCCCGATCCCACATCTCAGGAGATATGTCGTCTCCACAAGAAGATAGATGACCTTGTAAAGAGGTTAGACGAATTGGACAAATAATTTAATCATTTGAGAAAGGTGTTTTATTATGATTAAACTTTATAACAGCTTGACAAGAAAGAAAGAAGAATTCAAACCCGTTGAGGAAGGCAAGGTAAGGATGTACTCCTGCGGACCTACTGTTTATAACTACTTCCATATCGGTAATGCGAGACCTTTCATCATATTCGATTCCTTGAGACGTTTTATGGAATATATGGGATATGAAGTTACCTTTGTGCAGAACTTCACCGATATTGATGATAAGATGATCAAACGTGCCAACGAAGAGGGCGTTACAGTAAAAGAACTTGCCGACAGATTCATTGAAGAATATTTCAAAGATGCAGGTTCACTCGGCATTAAATGCGCCACAGTTCACCCCAGAGCCACAGAGCATATAGATGCCATTATTGAGCTTATCAGCACCCTTGAGGAAAAGGGTTATGCATACAACGTCAATGGCGATGTATATTTCAGGGTTAAGAAGTTTGCTCCCTACGGTAAACTCTCTCATCAGCCTCTTGAGAATCTTGAGGCAGGTGCCCGTATAGATGTAGGCGAGCAGAAGGAAGATCCCATGGACTTTGCCCTCTGGAAAGCACAGAAGGAAGGCGAGCCCGCATGGGAAAGCCCCTGGGGTATGGGAAGACCCGGATGGCATATTGAATGTAGTGCCATGGCAAACAGATACCTTGGCAAGACCATCGATATCCACAGTGGCGGTATGGACCTTATCTTCCCCCACCACGAGAACGAGGTTGCTCAGTCCGAAGCGGCAAACGGTTGCCAGTTTGCCAACTATTGGCTCCACAACGGCTACATCAACGTAGATAACAGAAAGATGAGCAAATCCCTCGGTAACTTCTTTACCGTAAGAGATGTGGTCAAAGAATTTGAACCCGAGGTAATCCGATTCTTTATGCTTTCTGCCCATTACAGGAATCCCATAAACTTCTCCCACGATTTGCTCCTTCAGGCAAAGTCAGGTCTTGAGAGGATCTATACCTGTATGGCAAACCTCGAGTTTATGGCAAAGAATTCTTCTGAGGGCACATTGGATGTGACCGATAAACTGGAATCCTTCAAGCAGAAATTCATTTCCGCTATGGAAGATGACATCAACACCGCCGATGCTGTTGCGGCAATATTTGATATTGTTTACTTTGCCAATACTGAACTTGATGAGAATTCAGGCAGTAAGGCGTGCGAGGCTACTCTTTCGCTTATTAAGGAACTCGGTGCCGTACTTGGTATTTTGGGCAATGCCAAGGAAGAGGTACTCGACAGTGAGATAGAGGCAATGATAGAGCAGAGGAACGAAGCCCGTAAGGCAAAGGACTTTGCTACTGCCGATGCTATCCGCAATAAGCTCAAAGATATGGGTATCATTTTAGAGGATACTTCCCAGGGCGTTAAGTGGCATAGAGAATAAGGAGAGATATATGCTTGATTTTGAAAAAGGCCTTCCTCCTGAGCAACTGTCACCCCTTACGTTGGCGTTTGTAGGTGACGCGGTGTACGAGGTTTTCATCCGCACCCGACTTGCCAAGGACGTGAACATGCAGTCAGCAAAGCTTCACCGCAAGGCGATACACTATGTAAGTGCCGTTGCCCAGAGCGCTATTGTCCATGCTATAGAGGACACCTTCACCGAAGAGGAAATGGCAGTATATAAAAGAGGGCGCAATGCCCACACTCACACAAGTGCCAAGAATGCCGATATTACAGACTATCGTCATGCCACGGGTCTTGAGGCACTTATCGGATACCTTTATCTTAAGAAGGACTCCGACAGATTGAATGAAATATTAGAAATGAGCTTTAACGCCGTTAAAGAATAAATTTTATCCCGCAATACCATCATTATATTGAGGTGGTATTGTGAAAAAACGTATTAAAGACTATTTACTTATAATATCGGGTGCGCTGATAATGGCGGTGGGGTACAATATGTTCCTCATCCCCGGCAGAATCGCATCCGGCGGCGCGGGTGGTATTGCCACCGCACTCAACATCCGTTACGGCATCAACGTGTCTGTCACGGTGCTTTTGGTCAATCTGGTGCTTTTTATCATCAGCTGGTCAAAGATGCCCAGGAAGATATTTATCCGTTCTGCCGTCGGCACAGTTGCTCTCACTATCTTTTTGGAGGTGCTGGGCAATATTCCTGCCTTTGGTAACGATGTGTTTCTCTCTGCTACCTTTGGCGGAGTGATAATGGGCGCAGGTGTGGGTATGGTTATCCGCAGTAACGCTTCCACGGGAGGCAGTGATTTTCTTGCGGTCATACTGCACACGGTGTTCAAGCATATATCTGTGGCAAAACTTATCCTGCTGATTGATGGAGTGATAATCATATCAGGTGGATTTCTCCTTGGAAATTATACCAATATGCTCTATGCTTCCGTGTCGGCATACATTGCCGTCAAGGTGGCAGACAGCATTGTGGAGGGCGGAGTCTCTGCCAAGAGTGTGTATATCATATCGGATAAAAGCCATGAGATAGCAGATATCATTATGGACAAACTCCACCGTGGAGTGACGGGCATATATGGCAAAGGTATGTACACGGATATTGATACCACAGTTCTGCTTTGTGTGGTCAAGCGCAACGAAATCCCCCGACTCAAAGAAATCGTTGGCAAAGCAGATGAAAACGCATTTATAATCCTCTCCGAAGCCCGTGAGGTTTTCGGCAAAGGATTTTAGATAATAGACATTTTATGGAGGGAGAGTTTTATGAATAATTTGGATTTGGAAATCAAGGCGTATAAAATAAGAAAGCACGCCATAGATGCCGTTCATGCGGCTAAATCCGGACACCCGGGAGGTTCACTGTCAATCTCCGACATTTTATCAATCCTGTATTTTGAGCAGATGAACGTTGACCCCAAGAATCCCACATGGGCAGATAGGGATCGTCTCGTTCTTTCCAAGGGACATTGTGCTCCTGCACTCTACGGTGCATTGGCAGAGGCGAGCTTCATTCCTGCTGAGGATATCACAGGTTTCAGAAACATATCAAGTTACCTTCAGGGACACCCCGTTATTAAAGTACCCGGTGTTGATATGGCTACCGGCTCACTTGGTCAGGGCGTGTGTGTAGCAGGCGGTATGGCTCTTGCTGCAAAGCTTGATAACAAGGATTATCGAGTATATGCCATCTTAGGTGATGGCGAACTTGAGGAAGGTCAGGTGTGGGAGAATGCAATGTTTGCTGCCCACTATAATCTGGATAACCTCACAATCTTCGTTGATAATAACGGCCTTCAGATAGACGGTAATATTGCAGACGTTATGTCGCCTCTCCCCATTGATAAAAAGTACGAAGCATTTAACTGGAATGTAATCACAGCAGATGCTCACGATTATGATTCACTCCGTTCAGCCATTGAGCAGGCAAAGGACTGCAAGGGCAAGCCCAGTGTGATTATAGCCAAGTCTGTTAAGGGCAAGGGTGTGTCTTATATGGAGAATCAGGCGGGCTGGCACGGCAACGCTCCCAATGACGAGCAGTATGCTATTGCAGTAGCAGAACTTGAAGGAAAAATTGCAGAATTGGAGGCGAGCAGAAATGGCAGATAAGAAAGCAACAAGAGAAGCATACGGTGCGGCATTGGCAGAGTTCGGTGCAGATGAGAGAATTGTCGTTTTAGATGCAGACCTTTCAAAATCCACCAAGACAGATGTGTTCAAAAAAGCATATCCCGAGAGGTTTATCAACGCGGGTATTGCAGAGGCAGATATGATGTGCGTAGCAGCAGGTCTTGCTTCTTGCGGTAAGATAGTATTTGCCAGCAGTTTCGCAATGTTTGCCGCAGGCAGAGCCTTTGAGCAGATTAGAAACTCCGTTTGCTATCCTGCACTTAATGTTAAAATCGGTGCCACCCATGCAGGTATCTCTGTAGGTGAAGACGGTGCTACCCATCAGTGTCTGGAAGACTTGGCTCTTATGCGTTCTCTTCCCGGTATGGTAATACTTAACCCTGCAGATGCAGTTGAGGCAAGAGCAGCGGTAAAAGCCGCAATAGACTATGAAGGTCCTTGCTATCTCCGCTTTGGTCGTCTTGCTGTGGAACAGATTTTTGATGATGACTATAAATTCGAAATCGGCAAAGGCGTAGAAATCAAAGAAGGTAAAGACGTCACCATTATCGCCACAGGCCTTATGGTAAGCTTTGCTCTTGAAGCGGCAAAGATCCTTGCAGACGAAGGTATCAGTGCCAGAGTGGTTAATATACATACCATCAAGCCTATCGATAAGGATATCATCATAAAGGCAGCAAAGGAGACGGGTGCAATCGTTACCGCAGAGGAGCACAATGTTATCGGCGGTCTCGGCTCTGCGGTTGCAGAAGTTCTTTGTGAGAATTCTCCCTGCCCGATGAGAAGAATCGGCACTCAGGATGTATTTGGACGTTCAGGCACCCCTGCAGAACTTTTTGAAGAATACGGCCTTACAGCAGTTCATATTGCAGAGAGTGCAAGAGCAGTAATTAAAGATAAGTAATTGAATCATAAAAGCCCTCTTTTTGTCATAATGCTTAAGGAGGGTTTTTTATAGGAAGGAGCGTTTTCTTTGACAGAAGCAATAACTTTCTTAAGGAAAAATCAGCTGATAAGAACACTTCTTGTAATCGTGTGCATATTATCCATAACTTTTGGTGGCACCAACATCGTTTTTGGCGCGGACGAGGTAACCCTTACGGCGCCGTCGGCGATTCTTATGGAAAACAGCACGGGTAAGATACTGTATGAGAAAAACATCCACGAAAGACGCCCTATGGCCAGTGTCACCAAGGTGATGACAATGCTTCTTCTTATGGAAGAGATTGATAAGGGCAACATATCCTACGATGACTATATCACGGGCAGTGCCAATGCCAGAAACACAGAGGGGTCTACCATATATCTTGATGATGGCGAGAAACTCACCGTCAGGGATATTCTCAAAGGGGTAGCGGTCGCATCGGGCAACGATGCGTCGGTTGCGGTGGCAGAGTATATTAGCGGTAGTGAGAGCGCATTTGTGGAACTTATGAACCGCAGAGCCCAGGAACTGGGTATGGTGAACACGCATTTTGTCAATAGCCATGGCCTTGATGAGGATGGCCATTATTCTTCTGCCTATGATATTGCACTTATGAGCAGAGAACTTATGAAGCATCCCGATATACATAATTTCACTACTATATGGATGGATACGCTAAGAGACGGCAAATTCGCATTGTCCAACACCAACAAACTCATAAGATTTTACGAAGGTGCCACGGGCCTTAAAACGGGTACCACCACGAAAGCACAATGCTGTCTGTCTGCTACTGCCAAGAGAGACAACATGCATCTTATAGCGGTGGTTATGGCATCACCTACTGATGCAGACAGATTCGCGGATGCAAAAGCGCTCCTCAATTATGGTTTTGCCAACTATGCCATAGTGAATATAGCAACTGCCAATGAGAGGGTGGGGGACTACCGCATATCAAAGGGTGCTTCCGACACCGCAGAGATAGTCATAGCCAACTCCTTCGACCATCTCATCCGCAAGGGTGATAATGGTACGGCGGAAAAGCGTTTTGATGTTTCCGCCCGAATAGTTGCTCCTATCAATAAGGGAGATAAAGTGGGTAAGGTAGAGTATTATTATAATGAAGTAAAAGTAGGAGAGGGCGATCTTGTTTCTGGTGAAAGTGTTGAAAAAGCCAACTTTGCAGAGACTCTCGGCAGGGTTTTCCGTTCCTGGCTCGGAAGAGTAAACAAAAAGGAAACAAACGCCAATTAAACCAAAACAAAGATAACCAAAACACCGCAAAACGGGGTAAAACCTGATTTGCGGTGTATTTTTGTGGATTTTTCTGCGATTTGTGTGATTTTTTCTTTGAAAGGTGTTGACTTTGTTTGGTTTTTTCGGTATAATGTAGACAATAGAGTAGGAGGTTAGAAAGATGAATAAGGTTTATACACAGGAAATTCCAAAGACAGAGCGTATCCAGCGTCTTATAGATGACCTTTATTCCGGCACACCCACTATTGAGTCTACCCGTGCCGAGATCATCACAGAGAGCTATAAGGAGACAGAAGACCTTTCTATATATTTGAGAAAATCAAGAGCTTTCAAAGCACTTATGGAGAAGCTTCCCGTAGTTATCAGGGATGATGAACTCATCGTTGGTTGTAACTGTGCTACCCGCAGAGGTTGTCCCACATTCCCCGAGTTTTCTAACAAATGGCTTGAGGAAGAGTTTGACACCGTTGCCACCCGTAGCGCAGACCCCTTCTATATTTCCGATGAGACTGCTTCCAAGCTCAGAGAGATACATAAATACTGGCAGGGCAGAACCACAAGTGAACTTGCTACATCTTATATGGCTCCCGAGACCCTCACTGCCATTGAGCATAACATCTTCACAGTAGGAAACTACTTCTATAACGGTATAGGCCACGTAAGTGTTGACTATGGCAAGGTGCTTAAAATCGGTTTCAAGGGTATTTACGAATACGCCAAGTCCGAGAGAGACAAATGCCATATATACGATAGCGATTACACCACCCGTTATCCCTTCCTTACTTCTGTTATGGAGTCCTGCGAGGGAGCCATCATCTTTGCTAAGCGCTATGCGGCAGCAGCGCGTGAGATGGCATCTGCTTGCACAGATATCGCAAGAAGGGAAGAGCTCCTCACCATCGCACAGATTTGTGATAAAGTCCCTGCAAACGGTGCAGAATCCTTCCATGAGGCGTGTCAGGCATTCTGGTTTGTTCAGCTTCTGATACAGACCGAGTCCAGCGGTCACTCCATTTCTCCCGGACGTTTTGACCAGTATATGTATCCTTATTATATTAAGGATATTGAAAGTGGTAAGATCACCCGTGAGAGAGCACAGGAGCTTATCGATTGTGTATGGGTTAAGCTCAACAGCTTGAACAAAGTCCGTGATGCTCTTTCTGCAGCAGGCTTTGCAGGCTATAGTATGTTCCAGAACCTCATTGTAGGCGGTCAGGATACCGAAGGCAGAGATGCTACCAACGATTTGTCATATATGTGTATTTCCGCTTCGATGCATGTTAACCTGCCCCAGCCTTCACTCTCTATGAGAGTGTGGAACGGCACTCCCCACGATTTGCTTGTTAAAGCGGCAGAACTCACCAAGACAGGTATTGGCCTTCCCGCTTATTATAATGATGAAGTTATTATCCCCGCACTTATCTCAAGAGGCCTTGCCCTTGAAGATGCCCGTGATTACTGTGTAATCGGTTGCGTTGAGCCCCAGAAGGGCGGTAAGACAGACGGTTGGCACGACGCGGCATTCTTCAATATGCTTCGTCCTATGGAGCTTGTATTTGCCAACGGTAAAGACAAGGGCGTTCAGGTAGGTCCTAAGACGGGCGAACTTGCAGACCTTGATACATACGATAAATTCTTTGATGCATATAAAAAGCAGATGGATTATGCTATCGCTCTTATGGTAAATGCAGATAACGCGGTTGATGCGGCTCATATGGAAAGATGTCCCTTGCCCTTCCTCTCATCAATGCTTGATGACTGTATCGGCAGAGGCAAATCCGCCCAGGAAGGTGGAGCGATCTACAACTTCACAGGTCCTCAGGGTTTTGGTATAGCAAACGTGGCAGACGGCCTCTACGCTATCGATGAGCTTGTATATAAGACCAAGACAGTTACCCTTGCTCAGTATGCAGAGGCAATAAGAAATAACTTCGGTATGCCTTATGATGCAAATATTGCAAAGGATCTCACCGTTGAGGTGGTTAAGGAAATCGCCGCCAAGGGTTATGAGGTTACAGAGCAGCAGATAGCCGAGATTTATGCGCAGATTCAGGCAAATAATCTTGACGAAGGAAAGAAGAGGGAATATCAGGCGCTTTATGAGAAGATCAAAGCCCTTCCCAAATTCGGTAATGACATTGATGAGGTTGACCTTTACGGCAGAGAGGCGGCTTATACATACACAAGACCTGTTGAGAAATATACCAACGTAAGAGGCGGTAAATATCACGCAGGACTTTACCCCGTATCAGCTAACGTACCCCTCGGTGCACAGACAGGTGCAACCCCCGACGCCCGTCTTGCAGGCACACCTATTGCAGACGGTGTATCCCCCGTTGCAGGTAGCGACGTATCAGGCCCCACCGCTGCGGCAAACTCCGTAGCAAAGCTTGACCACGGTATCGCATCCAACGGTACATTGTTCAATATGAAGTTCCACCCCTCAGCACTTAAAGGTGCATCGGGTATAGAGGGATTCATCTCCCTTATAAGAGCATTCTTCGATCAGAAGGGTATGCACATGCAGTTCAACGTTGTAAGCCGTGAGACACTTCGTGACGCACAGCTCCACCCCGAGAACTACAAGAACCTGGTTGTTCGAGTAGCGGGCTACAGCGCATTGTTCACCACTCTTTCAAGATCGCTTCAGGATGATATTATCAACAGAACAGAGCAAGGGGGATTTTAACAGAACATGACTGATTATTTGAATACTCCGGGAAGGATTTTCGATATTCAGAAGTTTTCTGTTCACGACGGCCCCGGCATCCGTACAATAATCTTTTTGAAGGGTTGCGCTCTCCGGTGCAAATGGTGTTGTAATCCCGAGTCACAGAGCAGGGATATACAGACCATGATGCAAAATGGCAAGGAGAAGACGATTGGTAAAGACACCACCGTCAAAGAGATATTGGATATAGTCAAGCAGGATTTACCCTATTACCGCCGTTCAGGTGGCGGTATGACCCTCTCGGGAGGGGAGATGCTTTGCCAGAGCGATTTTGCTTATGCGCTGCTCAGGTGTGCAAAGGAATCCGCTATAAATACTGCTGTTGAGACTACGGGCTTTGCTCCGTTTGAAAAGATAGAGAAAATGCTTCCGTATATTGATACCGTGCTGATGGATATCAAGCATACAGACAGCGCCAAGCATAAGGAGTTTACTTCTCAGCCAAATGAACTGATACTTGAAAACGCAGTCAAGATAGCCGAGAAAGCAAAAAAACTCATTATCCGCGTACCGGTAATCCCCACCTTTAATGACACGGAAGAGGAGATTGCTTCAATTGCAAAATTTGCTTCCACACTTAAAGGTGTAGATGAAATAAATCTTCTTCCATACCACCGATTCGGTAAGGATAAATACGATGGTCTCGGCAGGGATTACCCAATGGGAGATCTTCCAAGTCCCACAGAGGAGAAGATGAACACCCTCAAAGCCGTTGCCGAAAGGTACGGACTTAATTGCAAGATAGGAGGATAGGATATGACAGACGATATTTTGCAGAATAAGATGCGCATAGTCCAGGAACTCGTTCCCGGTAAACAGATTACCCTTGCGCATATTATAGCCAACCCCGATGACATCCTCTATAAGAAACTCGGTCTTGACCCTGCGATTGATTATTCCCGTTCAGCAATCGGCATTGTTACAATGTCACCCAGTGAGACGGCGATAATCGCGGGTGATATAGCTCTCAAATCCTCTGCAGTTGAGCTTGGATTTGTAGACAGATTCAGCGGCACCCTGATAGTAACGGGCAATGTTTCCGATGTATCCGCTTCGCTGACCGCCTTAGTGGAATACTGTGAGAAGGTCCTTGGCTTTACAGTGTGTGCCATCACCAAGACATAATGAAGAATCTCATCTTAATGGGCCGAAGCGGTAGCGGTAAGACCACTCTTACCCAGGTGCTCCGTGGTGATAAGATAAGCTATGATAAGACTCAGTACATAAAGTTTGAGAATAACCTTATCGACACCCCCGGAGAATACGCCCAGACCCATCACCTCGGCAGAGCCCTTGCCCTTTATTCCTACGAGGCAGATATAGTGGGACTTTTGATAAGCGCCACCGAGGATTACTCCTTGTTCCCGCCTTGTATCACTTGTATGGTTAACCGTGAGGTAATCGGTATAGTGACCAAAGCAGAGAAGGAGGGAGCCAACCCTGCCAGAGCAGAGAACTGGCTCAGATTAAGCGGTTGTAAGCAGGTATTTATAATCGACTCGGTCACCGGATACGGTGTCAATGAGTTGATCACTTACCTAAATAAATAAAAAAGCAGAAAAACAAAGAAAAAAGCAGAAAAATTGTTGACTTTACCCCTTCGGGGTGATAAAATAAAATTAACAAAGTATATCAATATGAAAAGGAGATATGAAAATGGTTTCGGAATACGAGATTAAGAAACAAATTTGCGACATCGGCAAAAGAATCTACAACAGAAACATGGTCGCAGCAAATGACGGTAACATTTCCGTTAAAATCTCAGACAATGAGTTCCTCTGCACACCCACAGGTGTAAGTAAGGGATTTATGACTCCTGAGTACATCTGCAAAGTAGATGCTAAAGGTAATGTAATCCAGGCGAACGGTAAGTTCAAACCCTCATCAGAGATTAAGATGCACATGCGTGTATATGAGAAACGTCCTGATGTTAAAGCGGTTGTACATGCACACCCCACATTCGCTACAAGTTTTGCTATCGCAGGCGTTCCTCTTACTCAGCCCATCATGCCTGAGGCGGTAATCGCTCTTGGTTGCGTTCCGATTGCTGAGTACGGCACACCTTCTACAGAGGAGATCCCCGATGCAGTAGAGAAATACTTGCCCTACTTTGACGCAGTACTTCTTGCTAACCACGGTGCGCTCACATATTCCGATTCACTTCTTGCTGCTTACCACAAGATGGAATCAGTAGAGTTCTATGCAGAGCTTCTTTACAAAGCAAAACAGATTGGCACACCCATCGAGTTCAATAAAGAGCAGATTGAGAAACTTTACGAGATCCGCAGAAAGATGGGTCTCCCCGGTAAGCACCCTGCAAATCTCTGCCCCAACCAGAAGAAGGGCGAGATGAGCTGCCACGGTTGTGGTGGTAACTGCAAAGGCGATTCAAAATCATCTTGCAGCTGTGAAAGTGATCTTGTTGCAGAAATAACCAAGAAGGTTATGGCGCAGCTTAATAAATAATCAAGAACGGAGAGATGACAATTGGATATTAATTCACAGAATGTAGAGCAGATTGTCAGACAGGTTCTTCAGGAGATGGGTTCGGTTAAAGCTCCTGCCAAATCAGGCGGTCCCGTTCCTGAGAAAAGCCGCGCGGCAATGCTCACCGCTCTTGAACACTACGACATCAAGGAATTCCCCATTCCCACTCTCGGCGATGACGATATCTTGGTCAAGGTAGAGGGCTGTGGCGTGTGCGGTACTGATGCTCACGAGTTCAAGCGCGATCCCTTCGGTCTCATTCCCGTAGTACTCGGTCACGAGGGCACAGGTGAGATCGTGAAGATGGGTAAAAACGTCAAGAAAGACAGCGCGGGCAAACCCTTGAACATTGGTGATAAGGTTGTTACCTGTATGATTTTCGCAGACGACCCCGACATCACAATGTATGACCTTAACAAGCAGAATGTTGGCAGCGGTGCACAGGTTTATGGCCTTATCCCCGATGACGATATTCACTTGAACGGTTGGTTCGCTGATTATATTGTTATAAGAGGCGGTTCCACAGTATTTAATGTAAGCGATCTCGGCTTGGAAGAAAGAATTCTTATCGAGCCCTGCGCGGTGCTTATCCACGCAGTAGAGAGAGCAAAGACCACCGGTATCCTTCGCTTCAACAGTAAAGTTGTAGTTCAGGGATGCGGACCTATCGGTCTTATCTGTATTGCAATCTTGCGTACAATGGGTATTGAGAACATCGTTGCGGTTGACGGTGAAGCAAAGAGACTTTCCTTTGCAAAGGAAATGGGCGCTACTGCTACTGTTAACTTCAAAGATCACAACGGTATTGAGGCACTCACCGAAGCAGTTAAGAACGCTTGTGGCGGATATCTTGCAGACTTCGCGTTCCAGTGCACAGGTTCACCCGTTGCTCACAGCAACATCTACAAGTTCATCCGCTTGGGCGGTGGCTTGTGCGAACTTGGCTTCTTTATCAATGGTGGCGATGCAACAATCAATCCCCACTTCGATATCTGCTCCAAGGAGATTACCACAGTTGGTTCATGGGTATATACACTCCGTGATTATGCAACTACATTTGATTTCCTTAAGAGAGCAAAGGGCATCGGTCTTCCCATGGAGAAACTTATCACACATAAGTATCCTCTCTCACAGATCAACGAAGCCCACGTTACAAACCTTAAGATGGAAGGTCTCAAGATCGCCATCATTAACGAACAGTAATTAATTTTAAAAATAATAATAAAATTTTTTTGGAGGTAATTCAAAATGGCACAGGAAGCATTAGGTATGGTAGAAACAAGAGGTTTGGTAGCCGCAATCGAAGCAGCAGATGCAATGGTTAAGGCAGCCGAAGTAGTACTCATCGGTACTGAGAAGATCGGTTCTGGTTTGGTAAGTGTTATGGTTCGCGGTGATGTAGGCGCTGTTAAAGCTGCTACAGAAGTTGGCGGTAACGCTGCTCAGAAGCTCGGCGAGCTCGTAGCTGTACACGTAATTCCCAGACCCCACGGTGATGTGGAAAAAATCCTTCCCAAATTCTAATAGGCGGTGACGGAGATGGCTGAAAAGAAAACTACAGCTAAGAAGACAACTGTTGCGAAAGCAACAACCCCAAAAGCTGCACCTGCTACAAAAGAAGTAGCACCCATAATAAATGAAGAAGTAAAAACAACTAAAAATATCAAGGAGGAAAAGAAAATGTCACAGGAAGCATTAGGTATGGTAGAAACAAGAGGTTTGGTAGCTGCAATTGAAGCTGCCGATGCTATGGTAAAAGCTGCAAACGTAGTACTTATCGGTACCGAGAAAATCGGTTCTGGTTTGGTAAGTGTTATGGTTCGTGGTGATGTAGGCGCTGTTAAGTCTGCAGTAGAAGCAGGCGGTGCTGCTGCTACAAGACTCGGCGAGATCATTGCTACACACGTAATTCCCAGACCTCACGGCGACGTAGAAAAGATTCTCCCCACATTAAAATAATCTTCCATAAATACGCAAACGGAAGGTGAGCAAATGATAGTAGGAAAAGTAGTTGGCAGCGTAGTTGCCACCCGTAAGAACGAGAATCTTATCGGGAACAAATTTCTGATTGTAGAGCCGTACAGTGCTATGGCAGGTAACGGCAGAATAGTTGCTATCGATAATGTTGGCGCCGGTATAGGCGAGGATGTTCTGGTAGTGACAGGCAGTGGCGCACGTATTGGATGTGGTGTTAACACCTGTCCGATCGACGCGGCGATTGTCGGTATTGTTGATGATGCAATAGGACTGGAGCAGTAATTATGCAATTGGAAAAATTAGCACAAATTTTAAGAGGGAACGGCATCGTCGGTGCAGGCGGTGCCGGATTCCCGGCTTATGCTAAGCTTGATAAGAAAGCAGACACAGTGATACTCAACTGTGCCGAGTGCGAGCCTCTTTTCAAGGTACACAGGCAGATACTTGAGAAGTATGCCTTTGAGATAATCTCTGCCTTGTCAGAAGTGGCGAAGACAGTCGGTGCAAAGAACGCCATTGTAGCGATCAAGCCCAGCTATAAAGAAGCCATTGAATCGGTAGAGAATGCCATCAAGGCATACCCCGAGATAACAATTTCTTATCTGCCCGAGATTTATCCGGTGGGTGACGAGGTTATTTTGACCTATGAAGTTACCGGCAGAGCGGTAAAACCGGGCAATATCCCATTATCTGTAGGTGTTACGGTTTTCAATGTGGAGACTATGTATGATATCTACAGAGCAATCAATGACAACGCCCCCGTAACCCACAAGTACGTTATGGTAGCAGGTGAGGTAAAGAACCCTTCGGTATTGAGGGTACCCATCGGCACTCCTTATAAGGAACTTGTTGCGCTTTGCGGAGGAGCCACCGTGAAGGATGCCGTTTATATTGTAGGCGGACCTATGACGGGTAAGATAGGCGCTCCGGGCGGTATGATTACGAAAACAACCAATGCGGTAATTTTGTTGCCGCAGGATCACTATATAGTTCAGCGCAAGACGGTTAATACCACTATCGGTATGAAACGTGCAATGAGCGCTTGTTGCAGTTGTCGTGTGTGTACCGACCTCTGCTCAAGAAACCTTATGGGTTCACCCATAAACCCCCAGGAGTTTATGCACGGTATTTCCCATAATAAAGTGTTTGATTCCAAACCCTTCTTAAACACATTCTATTGTTCACAATGCGGACTTTGTGAGATGTATTCATGTATGCAGGGCCTTTCTCCCGCATCCATAATCGCAGCTTACAGAGACGGCCTTCGTGCAAAGGGTGTCACACCCCCCAAAGAGCCTGAATACAGCGGAGTGAACGGCAAACGTAAATACAGGACCGTTCCCGTGTCCCGCCTTGTGAGACGTCTTGGTCTTACCAAGTACAATGTGGAAGCTCCTTTGACCGACAAAGAGATTTCACCTAACCGCCTCACAATTTCCCTTAGCCAGAATATCGGTGCATCCGATGTGGCAATAGTGAAAAAAGGCGACACAGTATCAGTAGGTCAGCTTATAGCATCACCCCCTGCAGAGAAGTTGGGTGTAGATTTGCACTCACCTATAGACGGTACTGTCAAAGAAGTCACAAAAGAAGTTATAATCATAGAAAAGATCAGGAAGTGAGAGTATGCCAAGAGCAATCGGTATGATTGAGTACACCACCGTGTCCACAGGTATCAGCGCAGCAGATACTCTGGTTAAGACGGCGGATGTAGAGATTATAGAAGCACAGGTTGTCTGCCCGGGTAAATACATAGTTATAATATCGGGTCAGCTCAGTGCCATAAAGGCATCAGTGGATGCGGCAAAGAACCTGCACGGCGAGAAACTTATTGACAGTTTCGTACTGGGCAACGTTCACGAGGGAGTATTCCCCGCCATTTATGCCACCGTTGATGTAGAGAACCCGAGGGCTCTGGGTGTTATCGAGACCTTCTCCGGTGCTTCTGCCATAGTGGCGGCAGATGCAGCGGCAAAGACTGCGGATGTCACCTTGGTTGAGCTCCGTATCGCAAGGGGTATGTGTGGTAAGTCATATATGCTTCTTACCGGTGAGGTTGCGGCAGTAACTGCTGCAATCGAGAGTGCCAAAGCGGCTGCAGGGGATAAGGGAATGCTCTTAGACTACTCAATCACTCCCAACCCCGATCCCAGACTCTGGGAGAAGATCCTTTAATATAGTATATAATTGCATCCTTTTGGGATGTTAATCCAAATAGACGAAAGGCGTTGATTACCTATGAGAATTGATGAAACTCAGATTAGCGAAATCGTGAAAAATGTCCTTGCTTCCGTTGCAGGCGAGAGTGCACCCCATACTGATGCCCGTGCATATAAGGGCGTGTTTGACAGTATGAGCGAAGCATTGGAGGCAGTTAACAAGGCATATAAGCAGTATCGTGCTTACACTGTAGAGCAGAGAGAGCAGATGATTGCCAAGATCCGTGAGTTCACTTTGAATGAAGCAGAAGAAATGGCAAAACTCGGCGTAAGCGAGACAGGAATGGGCAGAGTGTCTGATAAGATTATAAAGCACCAGCTCGTTGCTAATAAGACTCCCGGCACAGAGGATCTTTCCCCTTCAGTTATGACGGGTGATGCAGGTCTTACCCTCGTGGAGATGGCACCCTATGGTGTTATCGGTAGTATTACCCCCTCCACCAACCCCAGTGAGACTGTTATCTGTAACTCAATCGGTATGATTGCAGGTGGTAATGCGGTAGTGTTCAATCCCCATCCCAATGCCTGCAAGACAGCTAACTACGCAGTTGACCTTGTAAACAGAGCAATCCTTGAAGCAGGTGGCCCTGAGAACCTGGTTGTATCAGTATATAAGCCCACTATGGATTCATCCAACGAGATGATGAAATCACCTATCGTTCGTATGCTCGTTGCTACCGGTGGCCCCGGTGTTGTAAGAACACTCCTTTCATCAGGTAAGAAGGCAATCGGTGCAGGCGCAGGTAACCCCCCTGTAATCGTTGACGACACAGCAGACATCAAGAAAGCGGCCCGCGATATCGTAGCAGGCTCCAGCTTTGATAATAACCTCCCCTGTATCGCAGAGAAAGAGTGTTTCGTAATCTCCTCTGTGGCAGACCAGCTCATAGCAGGTATGCAGGAGGCAGGCGCATATCTTATCAAGGGCGATCAGATTGATAAACTCGTTAAGTTTGCCCTTGTTGAGAAAGACGGCAAATACTCAATCAATAAGAAATGGGTTGGTAAGGACGCTGGTTTGTTCCTTAAAGAACTCGGTATCACATCCGATGCCCGTCTCGTTATCTGTGAGACAGATGCTAACCACCCCTTCGTTCAGGTAGAGATGATGATGCCCGTACTCCCCATAGTACGTGTTGCAGACATTGACGAAGCTATTGAGAAGGCAGTTGCAGCAGAACACGGCAACCGTCACTCTGCTCACATCCACTCCAAGAACGTTGATAACCTCACCAAGTTTGCCCGTGCGGTTGAGACCACAATCTTTGTTAAGAACGCACCTTCCTATGCAGGTATCGGTGCAGGCGGTGAGGGTTATACCACCTTCACTATTGCAGGCCCCACAGGCGAAGGTCTCACAGCGGCACACTCCTTTACGAGACAGCGTCGTTGCGTAATGGTTGACGGTTTGCATATTGTATAATTGACATTAGTTAACGGAGGAACATTATGAACGCATTGGGAATGTTGGAGGTATATAGCTTTACTACTGCTGTATGTGCGGCAGATATAGCAGCTAAAGCAGCAGATGTAAGGGTTATTGCCTTTGACCGTACAAGACCCGGTAGTGCAGATGTACCTGCACCCTTGGTTATGGAGATGAAGATAGAAGGAGATAATGCATCCGTCAAAGCAGCTATCGAGGCAGCATCTGCCTATGCGAAAGACGAGAAGATGTATATCGTATCCCATGTAATTCCCCGTCCCGGTCAGGACATGGAGAAGATGGCATACCTTCTTGACATCAACAAGGATAAATATAATAAAAAGCTTCCCAAGACCTTCTATGGTCTTGATGTAGAACTCCCCAAGACCAACTTTGCCATAGGCCTTCTTGAGATTTCAGGCCTTGTTGCGGCAATCACCGGTCTTGATGCAATGGTGAAGGCAGCAGATGTATCTCTTATCCATTCAGAGAAACGTCTCGGCGGACGCCTTGTTACTTTGATTGTCAAGGGCAATGTATCTGCGGTTACTGCGGCAGTTGAAGCAGGTGCCAAAGCAGCAGCTCCTCTCGGTCAGGTACACGGCAAGGCAGTTATTGCCAACCCCCATGGCGAGATAATGAAATTCTTTGATTGTGAAGAATAATTTACCTGTTAAAAGGCGGTAATATTATGGACGAAAATGTAATCAAGCAGGTTATACAAAATACCATTGAAGGTATGAATATAGCCGTTACCAATAAACCCGACACCAAAGACGATTATGTTAAAATCGGTGTATCCCAGAGACATATCCATTTGTCCAGGGAAGACCTTGATATCCTCTTCGGCAAAGGTTATGAACTCACTCCCAAAAAGGTGCTTATGGGCAAGGAATTTGCTTCTAACGAGGTAGTTACTCTTGTAGGCCCTTCTCTTAAAGCCATTGAGAATGTGCGTGTTCTCGGCCCTGTTCGTAAGAACACCCAGGTAGAGATTTCCCGCACAGATACCTTTGTGCTTAAGGTGAGTCCCCCTGTGAGACCTTCAGGTGAGATTAAGGGTTCAGAGAAACTCGTGGTAGTAGGCCCCAAGGGCAGTATCTACCTTAAAGAAGGTGTTATAATTGCCAACAGACACATCCACCTCACTCCCGACTTTGCCGCAAATCTTGGTATTAAGGATAATGACTATGTGGATGTTGTGATAGACGGAGTTAAACCCACTAAGTTTTATGATGTGCAGATCCGTGTCCGTGAGGACTTCAATGTAGAGATGCATATTGATACAGACGATGCAAACTCATCCGGCTTGAAGAATGGTGATGTAGTGCATATTCTCACAAAATAACGGCATGTGCCGATAACGGAGGAACAATATGTTTGCACCGGAAAGACACAAGAGAATTTTAGAGCTTTTAAGTGCCGAGGGCGCTGTTATGGTAAGTCGTCTCAGCATAGAACTGGGCGTTACCGAAGAGACCGTTCGTCGTGACCTTGAGAAACTCGAGGCACAGGAACTCCTTTGCCGTACCCACGGTGGAGCGCTTCCCATTGAGGGCGGTAACTATGAATATTCTTTAGAAAAGAGAAAAGGACTCAACGTGGAGTCAAAGCAGGCCCTTGCCAAAGCGGCTGCCAGTCATATTGTGGCGGGAGACACCGTGTTTTTGGATGCGTCCACCACCACATTCTATCTTTCCAAAGAACTCAAAACCATGAAAAACATCACCGTCATCACCAACTCAATCAGAGTAGTGAATGAGCTTATGGGTGTTGAGGGTGTAAAGGTGATTGCGGTAGGCGGTATAGTAAGTAATAACCAGTCCTTTGTAGGCACAATGGCAGAAAGCCATATAACAGATAATTATTTTGCTGATAAGATGTTCTTTTCAAGTAAAGGTCTCAGCGAGACGGCAGGTGTACTGGAGAGTAACGAGCAGGAATGCTTTATAAAACAGCGTATGCTCAAAAACTCCAAGCTCCACTATTACCTTTGTGATAAATCCAAGGTAGGCAGAATCGGCTTTGTGAAACTTGCTCCCTTCGAGAGCCTGGATTATCTTGTTACAGATGCATATCTGAGCGAAGGCACTGTTGCCAATTTGACTGAGGCAGGAGTAGAGATAATTAATATATAAGGCGGTATTTGATATGAAAAGAGTTTTGGCATTTGATTTAGGTGCATCAAGCGGTAGAGGTATTCTTGCATCTTTGGAAGATGGCAAGATTACACTTAAAGAAATTCACCGTTTTGCAAATAACGGTGTTAAAGTGCGTTCCACAGTTTATTGGGATGTGCTTTATCTTTTTGACCAGATTAAGCAGGGTATAGTAAATGCTAAATTAGAGGGCGGATTTGACAGTATCGGTATTGACACCTGGGGTGTTGACTTTGGTCTTTTGGATGCTGATGGTAACCTTATCGGCAACCCCGTTACATACCGTGATGCCCGCACCGATAATATGCCTGAAGAGCTTTTTGAGACTATCTGTGCAGACGAGGTTTATAAGCGCACAGGTATCCAGATTATGAACTTCAACACACTCTATCAGCTCTATTACCTCTATAAGTATAAAAAGGATATGGTTTCCCGTGCAGATACAATGCTCTTTATGCCTGACCTTCTCAATTATTTCCTCACAGGCATTAAGAAGAACGAGTACACCATTTCCTCCACTTCACAGATGATTAATCCCCACACACGTAGCTGGGATTATGAACTCATTGAGAAGGTTGGTATCAATAAAGACATCCTTTGCGATATCGTACAGCCCGGCACCAAGATCGGCAAGATAGCAGATGAAATCTGCGAAGAGCTGGGTATTGAGCCTGTTGACGTTGTAGCGGTTGGTGAGCACGATACTGCTTCTGCGGTAGTTTCCGTACCCACCGAGGTTGATGATTTTGTATATATCAGCTGTGGCACCTGGTCACTTTTCGGCACAGAACTCAAAGCCCCTGTTATCAACGAGGCAGGATATAAATCCTCCTACACCAACGAAGGCGGCTACGGCGGCATGACCAGATTTTTGACTAACATTATGGGCCTGTGGCTCATTCAGGAATCAAGAAGAACCTGGAATAAGCGTGGCAATAACTTTTCCTTCAACGACCTGGAGAAAGCAGCTCTTGCCTGTGAGCCCTTCAAGTGCTTCATTGATCCCGACTATCCCGAATTCGGCAAACCCGGTGATATCCCCGCAAGAATACAGAAATACTGCGAGAGAACAGGTCAGTATGTTCCTCAGACAGTAGGGGAGATTGTACGTTGCATATACGAAAGTTTGGCACTCAAATATTACCACTCATTCCTTAACCTTAAGAAAATCAGTGGTAAGGACTTTGACGCTATCAATATCGTAGGTGGCGGTACAAAAGATCCCCTCCTTTGCCAGATGGCAGCAAATGCTTGTGATGTTGATGTTTATGCTGGTCCCGTTGAGGCAACTGCCCTGGGTAATATTGCGGTACAGATGATTGCAATCGGCGAGATTGCAGACTTGAAGGAAGCAAGAAAGATTATCAAAAACTCCTTCGACACCCGCAAATACACCCCCGAGAATGTATCAGAGTGGCACAAAGCATACGAGACATTCAAGACAATCCTTGATTAAGATTTACTCAAAGTCGGACACTTCGTCCGACTTTGTTTGTATTTGTATTAATATGTTGCAATAATAATATTGCAAAATCCTGCGTTGTGGGTTACACTATATAGAGAATGATTTTGTAAAAAGAGGTGAGACGGATGGCAGATGATGTAAAAATACTTGCGCAGAATAAGAAAGCATATCACGATTATTTTATAGAAGACACCTACGAATGCGGTATGGAACTTGTAGGCACCGAGGTTAAGTCCATCCGTGCAGGACAGGTCAACCTCAAAGACAGCTACGCCCATATCCACAATGGTGAGGTGTTTGTCCGCAATATGCATGTAAGTCCCTATGAAAAGGGCAACATCTTCAACCGTGACCCTTTGAGAGAGCGGAAACTCCTTCTTCACAAGGCGGAAATCCGAAAACTCATCGGTAAGACCAAGGAGACGGGTTACACCCTTATAATCACCAAAATTTACTTAAAAGGGCCTCGTATCAAAGCGGAGCTTGCTCTTGCAAGAGGTAAGAAACTCTATGATAAGAGAGACGCCATCGCCGAGAGGGATGCCAAGCGTAATATTGATAGAAAAATCAAAGAATACAATCGTTGATTACACAATGAAACGGATACATTTTGTATCCGTTTTTTGTATATAAAAAAGTTGATTTTTGGCAAAAGGTGTGTTATGATTATTGTGTATATTTATATACATAATAAAGTTACAAGAGGTGCAGTTATATGGCAGACACAAAGTTCAATTATCAGACCATTGAGGAACTGAAAAATAAGATAGGAGAGATGGGCCTTTCCAACCTCCCTTTGAGTGAGGATGTATCCTGTCTCGGAGATAAAATTATGATCGGTGATACAGTTGTTCCCAACCGTATTGCTATTCAGCCCATGGAGGGATGTGACGGAACCCCCACAGGCGAGCCTGATGAGCTCACAATCCGCCGTTATGACAGATTTGCAGGAAGCGGTGCAGGTTTGGTGTGGGCAGAGGCGGTTGCAATTGTTGAAGAGGGCAGAGCAAACCCCCGTCAGCTTTATATCAGGGAGGATAATATCGACGCCTTCAAGAGAATGAATGACCGCATCCGCGAGATTTCTATGAAGGAGAATGGTTTTGCTCCCATTATCATTATGCAGGCTACCCATTCAGGCAGATACTCCAAGCCCCAGGGCACACCTGCTCCCCTTATTGCATATAACAACCCTCTTTTTGAGAAGGATAACCCCATAGACAAATCAAGAATCATTACCGACGATAAACTCTTCTTCCTTGAGGAGCAGTTCGGCAGGGCAGCAAAGATGGCAGAGGAAGCAGGCTTTGACGGTATTGACGTTAAGTGCTGTCACAGATACTTGAATTCCGAACTCCTTTCCGCATACACTCGTGAGGGCGCATTCGGCGGTAGCTTTGATAACCGCACACGCCTCCTCCGCAACGGTATCAAGAATGCTACTGATGCCACAGGCAAGGACTTTATTGTAACCACCAGAATGAACGTATATGATGGTTTTGAATATCCCTACGGTTGGGGTGTTAAAGAGGGTACAGGCAAGGATATCGACCTTACAGAGCCCCTTAAGCTTATTGATATACTCCATAACCAGTTGGGAGTAAAGCTGGTAGACGTTACTATCGGTAACCCCTATGTAAACTCCTTTGTTAACCGTCCTGCAGATGCTACTGCAGCACTCTCCGGTGAGCACCCCTTGGTAGGTGTTGACAGAATGTACAAATGTGTAGGCGATGTGCAGAAAGCATTCCCGGGCCTCGTTGTAATGGGTTCAGGAGTATCTTATATGCGTCAGTTCTCAGGCAACCTCGCAGCAGGTGCTATTGCAGAGGGTATGATGACAATGCAGGGCTTCGGCAGAGAGGCGTTTGCATACCCCGAGTTTGCAAAAGACCTCATCTTGAAGGGTGAGCTTGAGAAGAATAAATGCTGTATCACCTGCGGAAAATGTACCGAGCTTATGAGAGCAGGCGGAGTTGCAGGTTGTGTTATTAAGGATTCAGAGGTATATATGCCTTTGTATAAGCACTATTGCATGAATAAATAATCAATTCACTATACAGGAGGATAAACACAATGAAAAAAGTTGCTATTGTAACAGGATGTAACGGCGGTATCGGTTATGCTACCGCAGAGAAACTCATGAAAGAGGGTTTCTTCGTAGTAGGTATGGACGTTGCAGATGAGGGCAAATTCACCTCATCCGATTTCAAATACGTTAAGGGTGACCTTTCCAAAGCAGGTGACAGAGAGAATCTCGTTAGCGAAGCACTCAAGGTTACCGGTTCAATCAACGTACTCGTTAACGTAGCAGGTGTTGCTCCCAGAGTAAGAGCAGATCTTCTTGAGATGACAGAAGAGAGCTATGACTTCGTAATGGGTATTAATACTAAGGGCACACTCTTCCTCACTCAGGCAGTTGCCAATGCAATGATTAAGAATGAGAAGGTTGACGGCATCAAGGGTTATATCGTTAATATCTCTTCAATGTCTGCATACACAAGCTCTGTTAACCGTGGTGAGTACTGCATCTCCAAAGCAGGCGCATCTATGATTACCAAGGTATTTGCAGATCGTCTTGCAGAAGAGGGCATTATGGTTAACGAAATCCGTCCCGGTATTATCGCAACCGGTATGACCGAGAAGGTACAGGCGAAATATGATGCACTTATTGACGGCGGCCTTCTTCCTATCAAGAGATGGGGTATGCCTGAGGATATTGCCAATGGTGTGTACGTACTTTGCTCAGGTGCACTTACATACGTAACAGGCCAGTCAATTGATATTGACGGCGGTTTCCATATCCAGAGACTTTAATCCACGTTTCGGAGGAATATTTTAATGATTAAGAACACTTTAGATATCAAAGGCCACTCTATTCCCTGCTATACCTTGAATACCCTTGTAATCGGTTCAGGTTGTGCAGGCTTCAACGCGGCAGACTGGCTCCACACTCTTGGCGTTACCGATATTGCAATGGTTACCGAGGGTATTAACCTTGGCACATCAAGAAATACAGGTAGCGACAAACAGACTTATTATAAACTTTCTCTCTCATCCTCCGAGGAGGATAGCGTTGCCGATATGGCAAAATCCCTCTTCGCGGGTAAGGGTGTAAATGGCGAACACGCACTCATTGAGGCGGCTTGCTCTGCCAAGAGCTTTATCAAGCTTGCCAACCTTGGCGTTCCATTCCCGACTAACCTTTATGGTGAGTTCGTTGGCTATATGACAGACCACGATATCCACAAACGTGCATCCTCTGCCGGTCCTCTCACATCCAAATTTATGACAGAGGCCCTTGAGAGAAGCGTTAAGACAAAGGGTATCGACATAATCGATGATACCACCATTGTAAAACTTATCGTGAAAGACGGTAAGGTAATCGGTGCAGTAGGTGTTGATAAGAACACCCTTTACGAAGATAATAACGGTATTGTTCTCTTCGTATGCCAGAATATCATTATGGCAACCGGTGGACCTGCAGGTATTTATGAGAACAGTGTTTTCCCCAAATGCCATGTGGGTATGAGTTCACTTGCTATTGAGGCAGGTGCAGAGACCGCTAACTTCCAGGAATGGCAGTACGGTCTTGCATCCATTGACTTCAGATGGAATGTATCAGGTACATATCAGCAGGTAATCCCCAAGTATATCTCTATAGATGCCGATGGCAACGAGAGAGAATTCCTGAACGATTACTTTGAGAACCCTGCAGACGCTTTGAGCCTGGTATTTATGAAGGGTTATCAGTGGCCCTTTGACACCGCAAAAGCAAAGGGGTCATCCCTTATAGACCTTATCATCTTCAACGAGACCGTTAATAAAGGCAACAAGGTATATATGGACTTCCGTAGCGAACCCACCGCCCTTAAAGACGGTTTTGAGTGCTTGTCTGAGGAGGCATACTCATACCTCAAGAACTCCGATGCACTCATTGACCTTCCCATCAAACGTCTTGAGAAGATGAATAAGAAGGCAATTGACCTTTATATGAGCAATGGTATAGACCTTTATAAAGAGCCTTTGAGAGTAGCCGTTTGTGCACAGCACAATAACGGCGGTATCAACGTAGACCTCAACTGGGAGACCAATGTGAAAGGCCTCTACGTTGCAGGTGAGGCGGCAGGTACCTTCGGTGTTTATCGTCCCGGTGGTTCTGCGCTCAACTCCACTCAGGTGGGTTCTATGCGTGCTGCTGAGAGCATTGCTCTTAATAACCGTAAAGACAGCACTATTTACAGCAAGACAGAAGATGTTGTTGCCCTTAGCGCAGATACAGTTGATTTCATCCTTTCTGCTACCAAAGGCGAGAAGTATGAGGATAAGTTCACCGCACTTCGTGATGAATACCGTACCAAGATGAGTGCGGCAGCATCTTATATCCGTATCCCCGAGAGCATGAAAGCGCTCAAAGAGGATGTATGGAATAAATACAACACCATTTTGGACGAGGGTAAAGGCACAGACGTATGCAATGTTATGCAGCTTTTCCGTCTTAAGGATATGTTCCTCACCCAGGCCTGCGTTCTTTCTGCTATGATTGAAGGTGCAGAGAAAATCGGCACCCGTGGTGGCGCATTGGTAAGTGATAAACCCTTGACAGGCGAGAGCATCTTCAATATCGAGATAGGCGATAAGTCTGCCTTTGATGGTAAGCGTATCATCGCTGTTGCATCCAAAGATGGCATCACCACATCTATGATAGATGTTACCCCCATCCCTCAGCCCGATTTGTGGTTTGAAAATGTATGGAATGACTATATGGTAAGATGGTCATTGAAATAATTAAAACAAGCGGCAATATTCTTGCCGCTTTTTGTTGGTGATACGATTATGAACGCTTATGATTTTGATAAGACCATATTTGACGGTGACAGCACCGCCGCTTTCTACTTCTATTGCCTCAGGCACCAACCCCGCATAATGAAGTGGTTGCCCTATCAGGGATGGTCGTTTCTGCTTTATTCCCTTAAGATTATTGATAAGACCACCTTTAAGGAACGGTTTTATAAATTCTTCACAAGCATCAGGAATATGGATGCCACTTTAGAGAAGTTCTGGGATAAAAATATCTGCCGTATCAAGAAATGGTACTTGGAGCAGAGCGAGGAGGATGATCTCATCATCTCCGCCTCTCCGGAATTTTTGCTCCGTCCCGCATGCGAAAGGTTGCAGATAAAGGGCCTTATCGCATCCCGTGTTAACCCTGAAAGCGGTGAATACACAGGTCTTAATTGCTGGGGCGAGGAGAAGGTACGCCGTCTCCTTGAGGAGAAGGGTGATATAGCATATGACTATTTCTATTCCGATTCCTATTCCGATACACCCCTGGCAGATAGGGCAAAGGTGCAGAGCTTCCTTGTCAAAGGCGAGAAGCTTCTCAAATGGTAAAGCAGGAGATAGCTTAATCCTCGGTGAAGTTGGCTTTCAATCTCTTGATTGCCTTTTTCTCAATCCTTGACACATACGACCTGCTGATTCCAAGCATAGACGCGATTTCTTTTTGAGTCATCTCGCTTCCGTTTGCAAGGCCGTAACGCATCTCAAGCACCGCCTTTTCCCTTTCAGGAAGAATCTCCTTCATATACTTGTATAGCCGTCTTATCTGCATTTTGAGGTTGACTTCGTCGAATATATCCTCGTCGTCACCGCGGAGTTTGTCAATGAGAGTAATCTCGTTGCCGTCACGGTCTTTTCCCACGGGATCTTGCAGGAGCACATCCCCTTGTGATTTCTTGGCAGACCTTAAATGCATCAGTATCTCATTCTCAATACACTTTCCGGCATATGTAGCAAGACGGGTACCCTTCTCGTGGTTGAAGGTGGTAATGGCTTTGATAAGCCCTATGGTACCTATGGATATGAGGTCTTCGTTGTCATCTTTTCCACCGGAGTACTTCTTCACCACATGGGCTACAAGGCGCAGATTTCTTTCTATAAGTATGTTTTTGGCTTCTCTGTCACCTGCTTTGCTGAGGTCAAGATAATGCTTCTCCTCCTCGGCAGACAGCGGACTTTTGAAGGACGCTACGTTCGTCACATAAGACATAAAGAAGAAACAGTTTGTCATAATCGGCACAAGGGAATTGAGTAAAAGAGATAGCATCTGCACTCCTCCTATAATATAAATACTGTAAATTATATGAGTGCTTATATTGAGTTGTGCATGTCTTGATAAATATTAAAGCGGTGCCTCTTATAGAGACACCGCATGGAAAGTGTATCAGTCGTCACATCTGTATCTGCAATAGATAAAGCAGACGGAACTGATAATCAAAAGGGAGAAGAAGAACAGTAAGAAACCGGTAATGATTGCACCGAGCTCGCTTGTTGCGGCAAAGGTTATGCCGAGGAGCACTAATGAGGTCAGTATTGTGCCCAAGGCACCCGAAAGCAGAGCGGTAAGGTTTCTGCAGCAGGTTTCGCCTGCGGGGCATACGGCGGAGGAAGTGAGCATAATCACTCCGATATATCCCACCGCAATACCAAAAAGCACCCAAAGGAACGCAGGAGTAACCGTAATAATTGCGGTAAATCTCAGAACCGCAGCAACTACGCCGATAACGGCACTTGCAATAATAGCTTTTACAACACAGTCAGTATGACAGTTGCAATTTGTGTTAATCATATATATCACCTCCACCATATACTATGTTATAATTACGGATTAAGTGCTATGGCGGATAATATAATAACAGGAGGACTCCTTATGAAGGTCACAAGATATTCTTTGTGGGATAATATCCCCGGTACCGCCAATTACGAGCCTTGGATAGAGCACTATGCACCGGATGAGGTGAAGTGCGATTCTGCCCTCATTATAATCCCCGGCAGTGCATACTGTATGGACCCTGCTAAACCCAAACAGGAAGGGGAGAGGGTAGCAAGATACTTCTGCGATATGGGTATCAATGTATTTTGCTTGAGATACAGGGTAAAACCCGATTATTTCCCCCTGCCTATATTAGACGGCAGACGTACCGTAAGATTCGTAAGATATAATAGTGAAAAATTCGGGATAGACAAGCATAAGGTTGCCGCATTGGGCTATTCTTCAGGTGGACACCTTACCGCATCCCTTTTTACATACACAGATAAGATTGATTTTGAGGATACAGATGATATAGATAAAGAGGATTTCATCCCCGACTATCAGGTGCTCTGCTATCCCGTGATTGGTCTTGACAGAGATGATTATTATATCCACAGATCATCTCCTGCTAACCTCCTTGGCGATAACTATGATAAATATAAAGACGCTTTGAGTCTTGAGAAATCCGGAGTAGAGAAGGTGGCGCCCACATTTATCTGGCATAATTTTGATGATGAATGTGTAAGCGTTGTCAACTCCTTAAAGTACGCCGAGAACCTTCGCCGTAAGGGGACTTCGGTGGAGATGCATCTGTTCCCCGACGGTGGTCACGGTATAGGCCTTCCCGAAGAGAACGATAAGGTGCTGTGTCATGACAAACAATGGATAACCCTTCTTACCACCTGGTTTAAGTATCAGGGCTTTATAGAGTGATTTATCCGCAGAATATATAAAAGAGTATTGATGTTAAAGGAGAACTACTATGTTATACAACTTTTCTATTACCCCCCTCCGTGAGGATAATTTTGAAGGCAGATGTGCAGAGATTGTTGAGCTTGTTAAGACCAACGCCATCACAATGCCCCTTTTTAATATGAATCTTGTTCCCGAGGGCAATCCCGTAACGGACAAGGCCACCGATATGGCGAAGACCTATGCCAGATACCGTGACGTCCTTGCCAAAGACGGCGTTAAATGCGGTATTCTGGTTCAGTCATCATTGGGACACGGCCATAACAGAATCCCCAATCCCTTCCAGACCTATATCGGATTGGTAGATGGTAAGGAATCCCAAGTGTGCTGTCCCGAGGACGAGGAATTTATCAAGCACTTTTGCGGAGTACTCAAAACCCTTGCAAAAGAGAACCCCGAGGTGATTATGCTTGATGATGACTTCCGCCTTATGATGCGTCCCGGCAGAGGCTGCGCCTGCCCCTTGCATATGAAGGAATTCAACTCCCGTGCAGGTCTTTCTATGACCAGGGAAGAGCTTTATGAATATATCAAGACTCATGATGAAGACGATCCCATCACCGATATCTTCCGTGATACCCAGAGGGATTCTCTCATCAAAGCCGCCACCGCATTCCGTGAGGCGATAGATAGCATAAACCCCTCTATTCAGGGTGCCAACTGCACCGCAGGTCACATCTGCGAGTCGGTTATGTATACCAATAAGATTTTTGCCGGTAAAGGTAATCCCACTATAGTTCGTTCTGCTGACGGTAGCTATGCCCCCTTCTCCGTGAGGGAGTTCACTCCGGGTATGCGTTCTACCGCGGTTTGCTTTGCCAAACTCAAGAAATACGGCATAGACGTTGTCATTTCCGAGACGGACACAATCCCCTTCAACCGCTACGGCAAGAGCGCTGCTTATCTCCATGCGGATTATACATCAAAGATTTTGGAGGGCGCACAGGGCGCAAAACACTGGATTACCCGTCAATCTGCATACGAGCCCGACTCCTGCAAGGCATACAGACAAATCCTTGCCAAAAACCACGGACTCTATGAGAAGCTCACTCAATACGCCAGGGAAATCAAATGGGTTGGTTGTGCCCAGGCCTTTTCCGAGCAGGAGAAGTTCTACTTCAACCGTGAGAAACTCTGGAAGCCCCATAGCTATTCATGGACATCCAAGGTCCTTGAGAGAATGGGCATACCTTTCTATTTCTCTGAAAACGGCGGAGATGCAGTATTTTTAGAAGGCGATATAGTTGCCGATATGAGAGATGCGCAGATAGAGAAAGCTCTTGAGGGCTCTGTGTTTGCCGATGGTGATGCCGTAATGGAAATTTCCCGCAGAGGTTTTGCAGACCGCCTTGGTGTCACGGCAGAGGAATGGGATCTGGGCATGGTGTCCTTTGAATCCTTTGATGTGGCAAACAGTACCAACTGTACCAAACAGAATAACTTAAAGAAAATCATCCCCACCAAAGATAGCGTGGAAGCGGTATCATATAACTGCCTTCTCAAAGCAGGGGAGAACGAAATCCTCGCCCCCGCGGTTACTAAATATAAAAGAGCAGACGGCAGAATCTCCGTTGCATATTGCGGATCCCCCGATGCCCCCTTCACATTTACCCAGGGTTTTGCATTCCTCAATGAATCCCGTAAGGCACAGTTTGTGTCCCTTCTCAAAGAAGCCAAGGCACTCCCCATATACTGCCACGGTGATGATGAGATATGCTTCCGTGCAGGCTACGTGGCAGACGGCAGATTGCTTGCTACAGTAATCAAACTCGGTATAGACGTTATGGATTCTCTCACTCTCTACCTTGAGAAAGAGCCCACCTCCATCTGTCTCCTTGATGGAGACGGCAACGAGCAGGCGGTAGAATTCATCTCCCTCGGCGATAACCTCTACGAAATCAAGCAAAGAGTAGAGACCATGTACCCCCTCGTTCTCCTTATAAAATAACACTTTTTTATCCTGTCTTGACAAGAGCAATAATTTTGTCGAAAGGAAGCAGAAACAATGAAAAAGATACTGATCATTATTTGCATTTTGCTTTTTGTTTTTGCTTTTATAAGAATTACAACCTCCACCTATGAGAATTTGACCCGGGGTTGCGATGCCTTACCTGTTCCTGTCGAAATTAACAAATAAAAACAAAGGATTACATAATGAACAAGCAGATTCAACTTTCAGATCATTTTGGTTATAAGCGCCTTTTGCGCTTTACCGTGCCGTCAATGCTTATGATGATATTCACATCTATCTATGGTGTGGTTGACGGATTTTTCATATCAAACTTCGTGGGCAAGACCCCCTTTGCCGCAGTTAATTTCATAATGCCCTTCCTTATGATAGTGGGCACTTTGGGATTTATGTTCGGTGCAGGCGGAAGCGCCCTTATCGCCAAGACAATGGGCGAGGGCAATAAGGATAAAGCCAACAGAATATTCTCCATGCTGGTATATGCCACCATTATAAGCGGTGTCGCCATTGCGGTGGTGTGCATTATATATTTAAGGCAGATTGCTTCTTTCCTTGGTGCCGAAGGCACCATGCTGGATGATTGTGTCACCTATGGCACTATAATCCTGGCGTCTTTGCCCTTTCTAATGTTGCAGTATGCATTCTCCACACTCTTCATCACGGCAGAGAGACCGAAGCTCGGCCTTCTCGTTACTGTCGCGGCGGGAGTGACCAATATGATTGGCGATGCTCTTTTCATAGTAGCATTAAAGTGGGGCATAGTAGGTGCCGCTCTTGCCACCACTTTGGGTCAGGTCGTGGGCGGTATAATCCCTTTGGTTTACTTCTCGGTAAATACCACCAGTCCCCTTCGCCTTGGCAGACCCACCTGGGACGGCAAGTCCTTTTTCAAGGTATGCACCAACGGCTCGTCAGAGCTTATGAGCAATATCTCAATGTCCGTTGTGGGCATGCTCTATAATGCTCAGCTTATGCGATATGCAGGGGAGAACGGTGTAGCCGCTTATGGCACTATAATGTATGTCAATTTCATCTTTATAGCAATGTTCATAGGCTATGCCACGGGTGTTGCCCCGGTTATAAGCTTCCATTACGGTGCAGACAATACAGACGAACTCAAAGGTCTGCTCCGTCGCAGTGCGGTTATTATTGCCCTTTCATCAGTGGTGATGTTCGCAATTCCCCGACTCCTCGCAGCACCTCTTGCCCGTATGTATGTGGGCTATGATGCGGAGCTTCTTGAGATGACCATAAGAGCGTTCAGGATTTATGCATATTCCTTCCTCTTTGCAGGAAGCGCTATATTCGGCTCTGCGTTTTTCACCGCTTTGAATGATGGACTCACCTCAGCGCTTATATCCTTCCTCCGCACCCTGGTATTTCAGGTGGCGGCATGCCTTGTGCTCCCGCTTGTGTGGGGACTCGACGGCATATGGTATTCGGTGGTTGCCACGGAAATCATGGCGGTAATCACTACATTGATTTTCTTGTTTGCGAAGCGTAAAAAATATAAATACATATAATTTTAATTCATCAGGAGGTAAGTTATGAAAACCAAGACACAAAAAATCGTTATCGCATCAATGCTTGCAGCACTCTGCTGTGTAGCCACAATGATCATCAAGATCCCGTCACCCCTTAAGGGTTATCTCAATCTTGGTGATTGTATTGTTCTGCTTTCCGGTTGGCTTTTATCGCCTTATTATGCCTTCCTTGCGGCGGGTATCGGCTCAGCCCTTGCAGATGCACTTTCGGGATATATGGTATATGTCCCTGCCACCTTCGTTATCAAGGGTGTGATGGCAATAGCAGCACATTATCTGTTTAAATCCCTCAATGCCAAGGCAGGCAACATCCCATCAAGAATCATAAGCGGTATCTCCGCCGAGATTGTGATGGTAGCAGGTTATTTTGTGTTTGAAGGCTTCCTCTATGGATTCGTTCCTTCAATGGTAAATATCCCTGCCAACGCCGTTCAGGGTGTAGCAGGTATCATATTCGGCATATTGCTTATAAAGCTTTTTGAGAACACCAAGATGTTCAAATAATAACTTTTTCATACAAGAAAAGGAGAAACACCAATGACAGCAGCAATAATACTTTTTGCACTCACCTATGTTCTCATCCTTGCTTTTGGTAAGTACAGGACATACATAGCCCTTGCATCAGGTGCATTGTTTATACTCACCGGAATGCTCCCTGCAAACGAAATCTTATCTTCCATTGATTTCAACGTGTTGCTTATGATTATCGGTACTATGGGCCTTGTGTCGCTGTTCACCGAGAGTAAGATGCCAATGAAAATGGCGGATATGGTGATGGAGAAGGTTCCCGACGTGAAATGGGCTGCAGTATCCCTTGCCCTTTTTGCAGGTATCATCTCTGCCTTTGTAGATAACGTAGCAACAGTTCTTATGGTAGCGCCTATTGCTATCGCTATATGTAAGAAACTGAATGTCAACCCCGTTCCGTTTATAATCGCAGTTGCAGTATCATCAAACCTCCAGGGTGCAGCTACCTTGGTAGGCGATACCACCGCTATTATGCTCGGCTCTGCCCTTGATATGAGTTTCCTTGACTTCTTCTGGTATAAGGGCAAACCCGGTATCTTCTTTGCCGTAGAGCTTGGTGCAGTGCTTTCTGCAATTATCCTTCTTTTCATATTCCGCAAGGAATCTGCTCCCATTCCCAAGTCGGCTGAACGCACCAAGGTAACGGACTATATGCCCACAATCCTTCTTTGCGCAGTGCTTGCTCTTTTGATAGGTGCATCCTTCATCCCCGAGAAACCTGCCATCACCAACGGCGCAATCTGCTGCGTATTGCTCTTGATTGGCCTTATATATACCGCTATTAAGAATAGATCTGTGAAATCAATCCTTCCCGCACTTAAAGAGATTGACTTCCAGACCCTCGGTATCTTGGTGGGTATCTTCCTTATGATAGGCGGTATCTCCGCTATGGGCGTTATTGACGCCCTCGCAGGCCTGCTTGCCAAATCAGGCGGTGGCAATATCTTTGTGTTATACACAATAATCGTTATGGCATCCGTGGTAATATCTGCATTCATTGATAATATTCCATATGTTGCCACAATGATTCCCGTTATCGCAGGTATAGCAACTGCCCTTAACATTGATGCCACACCCCTTTATTTCGGTCTCCTTTGCGGAGCCACCTTGGGTGGTAACTGCACCCCCGTTGGCGCATCTGCCAATATCACAGGTATCGGCATCCTTAAAAAAGAAGGCCATCAGGTATCCAATGGCGATTTCTTCCGTATAGGCATCCCCTTCACCATAGCCGCGGTAGTTCCCGCTTACATCTACATCTGGCTTATCTACGGAATCTGATTTAAGACAAATAAAAACGCTCATCGTAAGATGAGCGTTTTTTAGTTTATTTCTTTATAAATTCATATACGGTGGTTTGCTTGTATTCCTCGCCTTTGGAGTAGATGCCTTCACCGCGGTTTACCGCATCGGGCTCAATCTGTGCTTCAAAGCACAATCCTGCGAAGGGGATTGGCTTTATACCACCTTTGAAATCAGGCCCCGTTCCCAGATACTGCCCTGTGTATAACTGCATACAGGGTTGGTCGGTATATACATTTAGGATTGTTGTGCTGTTTTCACATCTGGCACCAAGCCCTAAATTCACCCCTGCCCATTCCTTGAATGTTGTGGGGGAGAGGATCACGTTGTGGTCATACCCTCTGAATTCCTCATTCACCATATCACCTACTATTCGAGGTTCTTTCAGGTCAAAGGGGGTGCCCTTGACCGAAGGGTGATTGCCATTGGGTAGTAAGGTGGCATCTACTTCGGTATATGTATCTGCCCACACCTGCATGGTGTGGTTTTTGATGTCACCGCCAAATCCGTCAAGATTGAAGTATGTATGGTTGGTAAGGTTAATCGGTGTATCACCATCAGGGGTTGCGGAGTATGAGATTATAAGTGCGCTATCTTGCAAGGTATATGTCACAGTCACATTTACTGTGGCGGGGAAGCCGTTGTCACCGTCGGGAGATGTATGGGAGAGGGTGATGCTGTTATCCGTCACATTCTCCACCTTCCACACTTTGCGCTGGAATCCCACTCCGCCGTGGAGGCAGTTGCCCTTGCTGTCGGCGGTCAGGTGATATTCTTTGCCGTTTAACACGAATTTCGCACCTGCTATGCGGTTGGTAACTCTGCCCATTATAGCGCCTTGGTTTGAGCCGCTTGCCAGATAATCCTCCAGAGCGTCAAACCCGCCTGCTACGTCTAGGTCGCCAAAGGGTTTTATTGATACCACAGATGCGCCGTAGTTCATAATTTCAACCGATGCCATGCCATCGGTTAAGGTGTATATATAAATTTCCTCACCCTCGGGGTGAGTGCCGAATAATCTTTTGTTCATAGTATCACTCCTTATAAACAAGCTCAAATATATTATACAATAAATACCGCTATTTTCAACATTAAAATATATTTTCTTCCACGCAATTTGATAATTGCAATTCCTTGTAATCTGTGATAAAATATGATAAAAGTGATATTGTAGGCAATTTCAGGGAGGAGAGAGTGTATGAACATTTCAAAGTGCGGCGAAGAGATCCGCAACGAACGGGTAAAACAGCTATTTGCAGAAATCTACGGCAACGATGCGACTGCCCTTGCCCGACAGGAATCAAGATACATTGATGCTTTGTCCTCTTTCCATAAGATTTTCCCTGATAGAGAAGAGGTTGAGATATACTCGGCTTCAGGCAGAACGGAGATAGGCGGTAACCACACCGACCACCAGAGAGGTGTAGTCCTTGCGGGTGCAGTCAATCTCGATATCATTGCCGTGGTGTCCTTCCATAATGACGGTGTAATCCGTGTTCAATCCGAGGGATTTGAGCTGGCAGAGATTTCCCTTGACGAACTTTCTCCCAATGTGGGCGAGAGTGGCACCTGCGGTATCGTTCGTGGCGTGGCATCCCAGTTCATTTCTCAGGGTGTGGATATCGGTGGCTTTGATGTGTATACTACCTCTGATGTAATCCGTGGCGGTGGCATATCCTCTTCCGCGGCATTTGAGACTCTTATGGCCACAATCATCAATATCCATTATAATGAGGGCAAATGTTCTCCCTTTGAAATCGCAAAGATCGGTTGGTATGCCGAGAACTTCTTCTTTGGCAAGAAATGCGGATTACTTGACCAGACCACCTCATCCTATGGCGGTCTCATAACCGCAGACTTTGCAGATGTTTCGTCCCCGGCGATTGATAAGATTTACTTCGATTTTGAAAAATACGGTTACGCCCTTTGCGTCACCGATACCAAG
>JAZOWA010000023.1:0-60467 GCA_045659025.1 Clostridia bacterium | reverse complement strand
TGGGATCCCGAGGACTCCGAAAAGTACATCGGTACCAAGGAGCAGTGGGAAGAGGCTCAGGGTGTAATGAAGAAGATTCTCGACGGTATCGGAATCGAATATAAGATTGGTGTCGGCGAAGCGGCGTTCTACGGTCCTAAGCTCGATATCCAGATTAAGAACGTATTTGGTAAAGAGGATACCCTCGTTACCATTCAGGTTGACCAGATGCTTGCCGAGAAATTCGGTATGGAATATACTGATAGCGACGGTAGCAAAAAGAATCCCTATATTATCCACAGAACATCTATCGGATGTTATGAGAGAACCCTTGCACTTCTTATTGAGAAATATGCAGGTGCATTCCCCACATGGCTTTCGCCCACTCAGGTTCAGATTATCCCGGTATCTGAGCGTCACTTTGAGTACGCTGAGAAAGTACGTGAAGCCCTCGCAAATGCCGGAGTACGCGTAGAAATTGATTTGAGAAATGAGAAACTCGGTTATAAGATTCGTGAAGCACAGCTTAGTAAAGTTCCTTATATGCTCATTTTGGGCGATAAAGAGGCAGAGACCAATCAGGTGTCTGTACGTTCCCGTAAAGATGGTGACCTCGGCAGCGTAGATATCTCCAAGTTCATCTCGGATATCACTGTTGAGATTGCAACAAAAGCAAGATAATCATATCCACGGCTGTGTGATACGGCCGTGGTTTTTGTGTTTAAATTTATAATTATTAACTTTCAGGAGGATACTATATGTCAGCAAAAGTAGCAATCGTGATGGGTAGTGACTCGGATTTTCCCGTGGTTGTTCCCTGCATAAAGGTGCTGAAGGAATTCGGCATTGAGGTAGATGTGAATGTAATTTCCGCTCACCGTACTCCCGTTGAGGCAGAGGCGTTTGCCAAAGGTGCGGAGGATAACGGCATCGGCGTAATTATTGCGGCAGCAGGCAAAGCTGCTCATCTTGGTGGAGTTATTGCCGCTCACACCACACTTCCCGTTATCGGTCTGCCGATTAAATCATCCACATTGGACGGACTTGATTCTCTGCTTTCAATAGTGCAGATGCCCAAGGGAATTCCTGTTGCAACTGTTGCAATCAATGGCGGTGATAATGCGGGTATTCTTGCTGCTCAGATATTGTCATTGAGCAATCCTGAAATCAAAGCAAAACTCAAAGCATATAAAGTGCAGATGAGAGACGAAGTAAACGAAAAGAATGCGAAAATCAAGGCGGAAGTCGAAGCATTATAATCAATTCACACATTGCAGATACAAGGAGAAAGATATGAATAACAAAGAACTTGATTTTTCTTGGCGTCCCGAAAAGCTCCACGAAGAGTGCGGCGTTTTCGGTATTAACAGCATCGACGGGCATGACACTGCGAAAATCACTTATTATGCTCTCTATGCTCTTCAGCACAGAGGTCAGCAGAGTAGTGGTATTGCGGTAAACGATAATGGTAACGTATCCTATAAGAAAGACATGGGCCTTGTCCCCGATGTATTCACCGACGCTATACTCAGTAACCTCAAAGGTTCTATGGCGGTAGGCCATGTTAACTATACCCGAGTTAAAAAGGGTTTCAAAGAGACTGCTCAGCCCATGGTTAGAGAGTATCGTCAGGGCACACTTACCCTTGCCAATAACGGAAGTCTTATCAATTCACGTGAGCTGCGTAATGAGTTGGAAGATGGCGGTGCGGTATTCCATGGCACTAGTGATGCAGAGGTCATCATCAACGTGATTGCAAAAGAGCGAATCTCAAGTGGTAGTGTCGAGGAAGCTATTGGCAAGATGATGAAGATTATCAAAGGTTCATACTCAATGGTAGTTATGACCCCCGGCAAACTTATAGGTTGTAGAGACCCATACGGTATGCGCCCTCTCTCTCTTGGTAAACTTGATAATTCCTATATTTTGTCCTCTGAGTCTTGCGCATTTGATGCTATTGGTGCTGAGTTCATCCGTGATCTTGATCCGGGCGAAATAGTAGTTATTAAAAACGGCAAACTTGAAAGTATCAGAGATAATGTTACTGATAACAGAGGCATCTGTATCTTTGAATATATTTACTTTGCCCGTCCTGATAGTGTTATCGAGGGCACAAGCGTATATGAAGCCAGAAAGAATGCAGGTAAGGTCTTGGCCGAAGAACACCCTGTAGAGGCAGACTTGGTATTCGGTGTTCCCGATTCAGGCCTTTGTGCAGCAATCGGTTACTCCGAGGCATCAGGTATTCCTTATGGTTACGGACTTATCAAAAACCGTTATATCGGTCGTACTTTTATCCAGCCTTCCCAGAGTGAAAGACAGAATCTTGTTAAAATCAAGCTAAATGTTTTGGGTGATGCGGTTAAGGGCAAGAGAGTTGTTATGGTGGACGATTCAATCGTACGCGGTACAACAATAAGAAATATAGTAAGAATGCTTAAGGAAGCAGGCGCTCTGGAAGTTCATGTAAGAATCAGTTCACCGCCGTTTTTGTATCCTTGCTACTTCGGCACAGATGTTCCTTCCAAGGACAATCTTGTGGCATGTAAGATGTCTCTTGAGGAGATCAGAGAGTCTATCGAGGCAGATAGTTTAGGATATTTGAGCATAGAAGGTATTAAGAAACTTCTTCCCGGTCGTACAGATGGTTATTGTCAGGGTTGCTTCACCGGCAAGTATCCTATGGAAGTACCTGATGTCAACGGAACAGAAAATAATGAGAGGAGCATATTCACTTATGAGCGATAGTTATAAAAAAGCAGGTGTAGACGTTGAGGCGGGCTACAAAGCGGTAGAACTTATGAAAAAGCACGTTACCCGTACATTTACCGAGGGTGTGCTTACAGGTATAGGCGGTTTCGGCGGTTTGTTTGAAATCGGCAAAGAAGACCTCAAAAACCCCGTGCTTGTTGCGGGTACAGATGGCGTTGGTACGAAGCTTAAATTGGCATTTTTGCTCGACAAGCACGACACAATCGGTCGCGATTGCGTGGCGATGTGCGTTAACGACGTTGTTTGTCAGGGTGCAAAGCCTTTGCTCTTTTTGGATTACGTCGCAGTAGGTAAGAACGTACCTGAAAAGATTGCAGAGATTGTTAAGGGCGTAGCAGATGGTTGCTATGATTCCGGTTGTGCACTTATCGGTGGTGAGACTGCTGAAATGCCCGGTTTCTATGATGTTGATGAATATGACCTTGCAGGTTTTACTGTTGGTATCGTTGATAAAGATAAAATTATTGACGGCTCTAATGTGGCTGCAGGTAATGTGATTATTGGTATCGCATCTTCAGGTGTTCATAGTAATGGTTACTCCCTCGTAAGAAAAGTATTCAATATCGATGATGGCGATAATTCTGCCGTTAAAGAATATAATGATAAACTCGGCATGTCTATTGCCGAAGCACTTCTTACACCTACCAAGCTTTATGTTAAACCCATGCTTGATGTAATTTCCAAGGTGGATGTTAAAGCGATTTCCCACATCACCGGCGGTGGTTTTTATGAGAATATTCCCCGTATGCTTCCCGAAGGTAAGAAGGCAGTTATCAAGAAAGGCAGTTGGGACATTCTCCCCATATTCGAAGTTATTGCAGAGACTGGCAATATCCCTGAGAAGGATATGTTCGGCACATATAATATGGGTATCGGTATGATGTTTGCAGTAGATAGCAAGGATGCGGATAAAGCCCTTGAAATCCTCAAAGCAAATGGAGAAAAAGCTTACATAATCGGTACTGTGGAAGACGGTGAACACGGGGTGGAGATATGCTAAACATCGGTGTGTTGGTTTCCGGTGGAGGTACTAATCTCCAGGCACTGATTGATGCCTGTAAAAGCGGAGTTATCAAATCAGGCAAGATAGTTACTGTTGTCAGTAGCAAGGCAGGTGCCTATGCACTTACCAGAGCTGAGGATAACGGTATAGGTACTGCGGTGTTTTCTAAAAAGGATTATGATAGCAAGGACGCTCTTGATGAGGCAATTGCCGATCATATGGAGTCTTGCGGAGTAGATTTAATCGTTATGGCGGGTTATCTCTCTATAGTAGGGGAGAAGCTCCTCACAAGATTTAAGGACAAGATTATCAATATTCATCCATCATTGATTCCTTCCTTTTGCGGAGACGGATTTTATGGATTGAAGGTACATCAGGCGGCACTTGATTATGGTGTTAAGGTCACCGGTGCTACCGTACATTTTGTCAACGAAGTTACGGATGGTGGCAAGATAATTTTGCAGAAAGCGGTATATATTAATGCAGATGATACCGCAGAGACACTGCAGAAAAGAGTAATGGAAGAGGCTGAATGGCAGATACTTCCCGAAGCAGTGGAACTTATCTGTAGCGGAAAACTTAAATAAGGAGTTTTGACTATGAAGAAAGCTAATATTTATGAGTTGTTAAAGTCCAATGCCTATCCCGGCAGAGGTATCGTAATAGGTAAGAGCGAAGACGGCAAGAGCGCTGTTACTGCTTATTTCATTATGGGCAGAAGCGTTAATAGCCGAAACAGAGTATTTGTAGAGGACGGGGCGGGAATTCGCACTCAGGCATTTGACCCTTCAAAGCTCACCGATCCCCATCTCATCATCTATGCACCTGTTCGTGTTCTCGGAAATAAGACCATTGTTACCAATGGCGACCAGACCGACACTATATACGAACTTATGAATCAGCAGATGACTTTTGAGCAGAGTCTCCGCACAAGAGAGTTTGAAGACGATGCTCCCAACTACACACCCAGAATTTCGGGTATTATGAATGTGTTTAACGGCAATTACAGTTATGCTATGTCAATCCTCAAGAGCAACAATGGTAACCCTGATTCCTGCTTGAGATTCACATATTCATACAAGGTACCCGTTAACGGTGAGGGTCACTTCATTCACACATATATGGGTGATGGCAATCCCTTGCCTTCGTTTGAAGGTGAACCTGAACTCGTTGGCATTCCTAACGGCATTGATGAATTCACCAATGGCCTTTGGGAATCACTTAATGAGGAAAATAAAGTATCATTGTTCGTAAGATATATTGATATTGCTACGGGCAAAGCAGAAACCAGAATAGTAAACAAGAATAAATAAGGAGTACATAATTATGACAGAGATGCAGTTGAAATACGGTTGTAACCCCAACCAGAAACCCTCAAGAGTATTTATGGCAAACGGCGCAGAACTTCCTATAGAAGTTATTTGTGGCCGTGCAGGATATATCAATCTTTTGGACGCATTAAACGGCTATCAGCTGGTATGTGAACTCAAGAAAGCCACAGGTCTTCCTGCTGCTACTTCCTTCAAGCACGTTTCTCCCGCAGGTGCAGCGGTAGGTTTACCCCTTAGCGATACTCTTAAAAAGATTTACTTCACGGGTGATGTAGAACTCACCCCCTTGGCAAGTGCATATGCACGTGCAAGAGGTGCAGACAGAATGTCATCTTTTGGTGATTTTATAGCACTTTCCGATGAGTGTGACGTAGCAACTGCACTCCTTATCAAGAAAGAGGTTTCCGATGGTGTTATCGCACCTTCATATTCTGATGAGGCACTTGAGATTCTCAAAGCGAAGAAGAATGGTAATTACTGCATCCTTAAAATGGATCCCTCATATAAGCCCGAGCCCATCGAGACCAAGCAGGTTTATGGTATCACCTTTGAACAGGGCAGAAACGAGCTTGATATCAATGAAGAGCTTTTGAGCAATGTGGTTACAGAAAACAAAGTTCTTTCCGACGAAGCGAAGAGAGACCTTATGATTTCTCTTATCGTGCTCAAATATACACAGTCCAACAGTGTTTGCTATGTTAAGGACGGTCAGGCAATCGGTATTGGCGCAGGTCAGCAGTCAAGAATTCACTGCACACGTCTCGCAGGCCAGAAGGCAGATAACTGGTGGCTCAGACAGTGCCCCAAGGTTTTGGAACTCCAGTTTGTAGACAACATCAAGAGAGCAGACAGGGATAATGCTATTGATGTTTATATCGGTGATGAATACGAGGACGTATTGGCAGAGGGTACATGGCAGAATATCTTCAAGGTGAAACCCGAAGTGTTCACCGTTGAAGAGAAAAAGGCATGGATTGCCAAGAATACTGAGGTTTCCCTCGGCTCCGATGCTTTCTTCCCCTTTGGTGACAACATTGAACGTGCTCATAAGAGCGGTGTAATGTATATTGCCGAGCCCGGTGGCAGTGTCCGTGACGATAACGTTATCGAGACTTGCAATAAATATGACATTGCAATGGCATTCACAGGCATCAGATTGTTCCATCATTAATTTACTTGCCATATATAAGGCAGAACGGAGTAAGATATGAAGATTTTAGTTGTAGGCGGTGGCGGTAGGGAGCACACAATTGTGTGGAAACTCTCCCAGAGCCCCAATGCCGAAAAAATATATTGTGCCCCCGGTAACTTTGGCATTTCATCCCTTGCAGAGTGTGTGGATATCAAAGTGGGTGAGTTTGATCGTCTTGTTGCTTTCGCAAAAGAGAAGGAGATTGACCTCACCGTAATCGGTCCTGACGATCCGTTGGTTGACGGTATCGTTGATGCGTTTGAAAAGGCAGGCCTCAGGGTATATGGTCCCAGAGCCAATGCTGCAATCATTGAGGGTAGTAAGGTCTTTTCAAAAGAGCTTATGAAGAAATATAATATCCCCACCGCAGGCTATGAGGTGTTTGATGATAGTGCAAAAGCACTTGCATACATCAAAGAACAGGATTCTTATCCCACTGTTATCAAAGCAGAGGGTCTTGCTCTTGGTAAGGGTGTAATCATTGCTCAGAACTATGAAGAGGCGGCTAATGCCATCTCCGATATTATGGAGAAAAAGGTTTTTGGTGCATCAGGTGACAGGGTAGTAATCGAAGAGTTCCTCACAGGTCAGGAAGTATCTATCCTTACCTTTACAGATGGTAAGACCATCGTGCCTATGGTTACTGCTCAGGACCATAAGAGAGCATACGATAATGATCAGGGTCTCAATACCGATGGTATGGGTACATTCTCACCCAGCTGAACTTTCACCGAGGAAATGACAAAATATACATATGATAACATCCTCGTTCCCACTATGAATGCATTGAATAGTGAGGGCAGAACTTTCAAAGGCACAATATTCTTTGGCCTTATGATGACACCCAAGGGTGTTAAAGTTATTGAGTACAATGCACGTTTCGGTGACCCCGAGACTCAGGTTGTACTCCCCAGATTGAAGACAGACCTTCTTGACATTTTCAATGCAGTTGTTGATGAGAGGCTTGCAGATATCAATGTTGAGTGGGAAGATAATGCGGCTGTATGCGTAATATGTGCTTCAGGCGGTTATCCCCAGAAGTATGAGACCGGTTTTGAAATCAGCGGTATTGATACTGCCGAGGGCAAAGATGGTGTCACCGTTTTCCATGCAGGTACCAAGGGCGCTGACGGCAAATGTGTCACAGGCGGTGGCAGAGTACTTGGTGTTACTGCAGTTGAGGCAGACCTTAACAAGGCGATTGCCAAGGCATACGATGCGGTTGGCGATATCAACTTCAAGAATATGCATTATCGTAAGGATATAGGCGTTAAATAAGTAGTGAATACTGCATGCCGGATTGTTTGGAGGTGTTAAATGTGCAGTATAATCCAAAATCTTTGAAAGCAGAAGAATTTATAAGTCATGAGGAGATTCTTGATACACTTCGCTATGCGGAGGAGAATAAGAATAACTTTGAATTGATAGATGCCCTGCTTGAGAAAGCAAGGCCCAAAAAGACCTCCGATGGTATTCATTGTGAGGGTCTCACTCATAGAGAAGCATCTGTGTTGCTTGCCTGTGAAGATGAGGAAAGAATTAAGAAGATGTATGAGGTGGCAGAGGAGATTAAGCTTGCCTTTTACGGCAACAGAATCGTTATGTTTGCGCCTTTGTACCTCTCCAATTATTGTGTGAATGGTTGTGTGTATTGTCCTTATCATCTTAAGAATAAGACAATCCCCCGTAAAAAGCTCACACAGGAAGAAGTTCGTAATGAGGTAATTGCCCTTCAGGATATGGGTCATAAACGTCTTGCTATTGAAGCAGGAGAGGACCCCGTAAATAATCCTATTGAGTATATTTTGTAGTGTATTGATACCATTTACAGTGTTCATCACAGGAATGGTGATATTCGCAGAGTAAATGTGAATATTGCCGCTACCACGGTAGAGAACTATCGCAAGTTGAAGGACGCTGGTATCGGCACATATATCTTGTTCCAGGAGACTTATCATAAGGAAAGCTACGAACAACTTCACCCCACAGGCCCCAAGCACGATTATGCATATCATACTGAGGCGATGGATCGTGCTATGGAAGGCGGCATTGATGATGTTGGTCTTGGTGTTCTTTTCGGCCTTGAACTCTATAAATACGAGTTTGCGGGTCTTTTGATGCATGCTGAACACCTTGAGGCAGTACACGGTGTAGGTCCTCATACCATCAGCGTACCACGTCTTAAGAAGGCGGATGATATCAATCCCGACGATTTTGATAATGGTATATCCGATGAGATTTTCACCAAGATTATTGCTTGTATCCGTATCGCAGTACCTTATACAGGCATGATAATCTCCACCAGAGAATCAGAGGCAGTAAGAGCCAAGGCATTGTCCGTTGGTATATCCCAGATAAGTGGTGCTTCCCGTACTACGGTTGGCGGTTATACCGAAGAGGAGAGACCTACCGATACAGAGCAGTTTGATGTTTCCGATCAGCGCACACTCGATGAAGTGGTACGTTGGCTTATGGAGATGGGCTTTATACCTTCCTTCTGTACCGCATGCTACAGAGAGGGCAGGACGGGCGATCGTTTTATGGCGCTCTGTAAAACGGGACAGATTCAGAACTGTTGCCACCCCAATGCGCTTATGACTTTGACAGAGTTCTTGCAGGACTATGCAAGTGATGAGACCCGTAAGGTGGGTTATGCAATGATAGAGAGAGAACTTGAAAAGGTTCCCAATGAAAAGGTGAAGTCAATAGCAAAGCAGAATATTGAAGATATCAAAAATTCCAACAGACGCGATTTCCGATTCTGATTATACTCAAAACACCGCATCATACGATGCGGGGTTTTGTTTTAAAGTTACAATATTATGCAGATAAGCCCCCCCGAACCCTCGTTGATAATTCTTTGAAGTGTTTCCTGCAGTTTATATTGTGCATCTTCGGGCATTCGGTATAATTTGTTGTGCAATCCCTCGTTTACAAGTTCGTGAAGTGATTTGCCGAATATATTGGTTGACCATATGGATTTCGGATCCACTTCAAACTCTTTCAGCAGATAGTGCACCAATTCTTCACTCTGCTTTTCCGTGCCTACGATAGGGGATACCTCGGTTTCAATATCTGCACGTATCATATGTATGCTGGGTGCAGATGCACGGAGACGCACACCAAATCTGTTTCCCTGTTTTACTATTTCAGGCTCTTCCAGAGACAACTCATCAATGGATGGCGACACAATGCCATAGCCCGTCTCTTGTACTTCTTTGAGGGCATAGGCAATCTTGTCGTATTTCTTCTTGGTTTCCGACAGCTCGCTCATGAGTTTTATTAAAGTGCCCTTGCCATCAATTTCAATTCCGCAGTTTTCACCAAGAACTTTATAGAAAAGTTCCTCACAGAATTCTGTATTGATAGACGCAACGCCTCTGCCGGGAGAAATAGAGAATATGTCTGTATCGCGTATATTCTCGTTATCCTTTAATTTTGAGGCAAATGCCCTGATGTCTCTTATGCACTTGATTTCCTTCGACAACGCCAAAACATCGGCATAGACAGACTTTTTAAGACGGTGACTATAGGGGAGAGCATCTACCCAGTCGGGAAGATTGATTTCCAACTCTTTTAATGGAAATTCAAATAATACCCCCTCTAATATTTTGTTAATATCTGTGGCAGTGAGCTCTAGGCAATTTACCGTCATGGCAGATACACCATGGCGTAATTCAATATCGTTTTTTGCAGAAATTGCAGATTGGGATTCGGGTGATACTGAATTAACCAACACCACAAACGGCTTTCCGATTTCTTTAAGCTCACTTATCACACGATTTTCCGCATCGATGTAATCTTGGCGGTCAATTCCTGCGATTGAACCATCGGTTGTTACTACAATGCCAATGGTGGAGTGGTCTGTTATAACCTTTTTTGTACCGATTTCCGCAGCTTTTATAAAAGGTATTTCAGTATCAGACCAAGGCGTTTTCACCATTCTGGGTGCATCGTTTTCGATATGCCCCATAGCAGAATCCACTATATAACCCACACAGTCGATCATACGTACTTTGAATTTGGCATTGTCGCCAAGTTCAATTTCCACTGCCTCGTTTGGTATAAACTTTGGTTCGGTGGTCATTATGGTTTTTCCTGCGGCGCTTTGCGGGAGTTCGTCTTTGGCTCTTTCTCGCTTAAAGGCATTGTTAATATTGGGAATCACCAGGGTATCCATAAACTTTTTTATAAAGGTTGATTTGCCTGTTCTTACAGGGCCTATAACCCCTATATAGATATTGCCGTCGCATCTTGTGGCGATATCCCGATAGACATTATAATCGCTCATTTATTTTTCCTCCCTAACTGTACAAGTATATTTGTATATGTATATTTGGAGTGGGGGATAAATATTACACATAGTCCTTTCAAACTTAAAAAATTAGTCAAAAAGGTGTTGACACTCTATCCAAAGTATGTTATTATAAGTAACGTAGTTTGTACGGAGAGGTGTCCGAGTGGTTTAAGGAGCTAGTCTTGAAAACTAGTGATGCGAAAGCACCCAGAGTTCGAATCTCTGCCTCTCCGCTTTTTTATATTTATTTACTTTGGCAATAGAGTATGGAGAAGTACTCAAGTTGGTGAAGAGGCGCCCCTGCTAAGGGTGTAGGTCGGGAAACTGGCGCGAGAGTTCAAATCTCTCCTTCTCCGTTAAAAAGACAAGTACCATTAGGTGCTTGTCTTTTTATATGTAAAGAAGAATGGAACTCGAGCGCCAGAGGCGCGATGCACTGCAACACACTGAACCCGAGCAAAGCGAGGAAGGAAGTGCAGTTGCAGTCATGCGGAGCGAAGCGGAGAAGAGGAAAATCTCTCCTTCTCCGTTAAAAAGACAAGTACCATTAGGTGCTTGTCTTTTTATATGTAAAGAAGAATGGAACTCGAGCGCCAGAGGTGCGATATTAAGTGAAATCTTTGTAGTAAAATGTTTGCTTTATGTATTGATTTTTTCTTGAAAATATGATAAATTCTATATTGTAGTTATAATTTAATATATTCACACAGAGTGTCGGCTATCTCGTAAAATGCTTAATTGCAAAGGTTTAGTCGGTGAAAAGGGTATGGGGTGCGAATCCCCTGCGTAATACTGTCGGTGTGTGCATCAAATGTTTTTATATCCGTTAGTGAAAACTAGTCATTGGGAAACTGAGAAGGCAGGGTGTAGAAATGCGGACTATCAAGTCTATATGGTGCGAGTCACAAGACCTGCTTTGATGTTGTCCCGTAAGTGCTCATTTGCATAGGGGTGATATTTTCAGTTTGTGCGAACAGGGTTACATCAAACTGAATTGTGATTCATCACAGAAAAACTCAGCTGTGGTAATTTTTTTAAGAAAATTACCGCAGTTTTTTTATTGCCTGCGGTAAGAGGTGAACGGGAGGTGAAACTTACAGCAGACAATGAAAAAGCAAGAACCTTAATTTGTAAACATTAAAATTTACGCAGATTAACTAAGCAAATTAAAGATGACTTGAGAAAGGACTGAACTGTGATGAAAAGATTTTTAAGTGTCGTTTTGATACTTATGATGATGGTCAATGTGTTGCCCGTTATGACGATAATGGCGGCAACGGATTGCCCGGTATCTGATAATGTTATTGATATTACAGATAAAACCGTGCTTTCGGGTATGCTTACGGCACAAGTAAAGAATGTAAGCATTTCGGGAGCAAACGTTGTGAGTGCCACGGAAGAGGGCACAATTCTTGACGTAGTGCTTGAAAGTGGCACACCTGCGGATGCGGAGTTGACCGCTACTTTTGGTGCTGCGGTTACCGCTTATAGTGGCCCACCCTCGTCGCAACCACCAAGTGTGACGGTGAGCCATACAGGAAACACCTGTGTGCTTTCTGGCGGTAGTGGTGAAATGAGTGTTGCGGTCACATTGGCAAACTCTGCTGCTCCTACCATGAAATCTACTGCAACTTATACTATTAACTTTACCACCATTGGTGGATCAGTTGGTGATGAAGATGACGGCGATGACAATGGGGATGGTGAAGATATACCTTCTGCCGGAGTAGAACTCACCGTTAGTGGTGGTAATATAGACATCATTGACGAAGTGGTAGGCACTCGTACTCTTACTGAACTCAGTGTATATATGCAGGGCACGTATGCAGATGCATCTATCGTAAGTGCTACTCAGGATGATAAAACGATAAATGTTGTTCTTGCAGAAGAAACCGACCTTTCTGCCGCGTTGCAGGCGGGTTTTGTAAATACCGGTTCCGGAGCTACAATTTCTACGGCCGGCAACAAATGCACGTTGGAAAACGGCAGAGGTACTATGACAATAGTGCTTACAAGTATGGGTCAGACTCTTTCTACCTATACAGTTAATTTTGTTGTTTCCGGTGTGTCGGATGAAGAACCCGAGGAAGAGCCTGATGTAGAGGAACTCCCTGCCACACTCACTATTACTGTGGATTTGAGCGAAGGTGAGGTTAAATATACACAGGGCAAAACCGCCACCACACTTTCTGTGTCTGCAGAATATACAGGTGTAACAGAAGATGATGTTGTATATCAGTGGTATAGCTATACTGACGACATAGAAAACGCAACTGCAATAGACGGTGAAACCTCAAATAGTTTCACTCCCTCAACAGAGATGGTAGGTACGACATATTATTATGTGGTTGCAATGTGCGAGGACATCTTCGCTACAAGTAAGATTGCAAAGATTACCATAGAAGCACCCGTTCTTAACTTTGCAGCCAACCTCAGCGAAACTGAGGTTAAATATACAGAGGGCAAATCTGCCACTGCGCTTTCTGCTGCTGCGGTATATACCGGTGTGGCGGAATATGATATTACATATCAGTGGTATAGTTACACAGACGATGCCGAAAGTGCAACTGCAATAGAAGGAGAAACCACAAGTAGTTTTTTTCCTTCTACAAATACGCTTGGCACCACATACTATTATGTGGTTGCCACTTACGGAGAACTTGCGATTGAAAGTACAGTTGCCAAAATCACTGTAGAGGCGTTACCGCTTTTGCCGGTTGAACATAATGTTATTGATATTACTAACAAGTCAATCTGGTCATGGTCAAGATATTATGTCAATGTTACAAAACTCAAGGTCATAAATGCTGATGTCGAACAGGCCACAGAAGATGGCACTGTTGTAAATATTGTCCTTAGTGGTACTACTGATCCTAACGCAGTAGTTTCTGTGGAGTTTGAAGCAAGTACAAACAACGGAAAAATCAGCGGCCATACTGGTGATGTATCCTTGGAAGACGGCAAGGCGCAACTGATTATGAATGTGAAAGGAGAGTATTCAAATTTAAGCAGTTTGAACGGCACCGTCAAATATACTCTTAACTTTTCATTAGGCGCACCTCCTGATACATTGCCGACCCGCCTTGTAGAAACCGACAACGCTTCAACTTACGGAGGAGTTGCGGTAGAGCTTAATCTCAGGGATTATTTTGATGGTGCAAAATCATATTACATAGTAGACGGAGACGAGATGATCTCCGTTGATGGTAGCAGATATGTGTTCAAATCATTTGAAGGCGGTGCTCACACTCTTGTATTTGCTGCAGCAAATGATAATGGATTCTGCTTAGACTATGTTACTGTGACTGTTGAAGTCATTGCAATACCAAGCGGCGCATGGCTTGGTATAAACACTAGCAAGGGCAGCATAAATACAGTAACCTTTACTGACGAAGAAAATAACGCCATTGAAGGCCTTACCGCATATTTGGATGGTACAACTATAGAGGTTAGTGTGCCTCGCACTTATGCGGCAGATGGCAAGATAACTGCCACATTTGATTTGACACAGAATAGTGATGGAATGCCGTTTATTACCACAAAGACCGGTACTTCCGGTGTTGGATCTGATAAGGCAACCAATAATAAATTCACTTCTAAAACCACTACCTTGGCAGATGGCGAGGCGGTACTTACATTTTACTTATATAATTCTAATCCGTCTGCCACTAATAACAGCTACACCACCTACAGAATCAATTATGCCATAGCAAATGAAGTGCCCGTCCTTGCCGAAGGTAAGGCAGTGACTGCTGAGGCGCGTATTACCGCTGATGAAGTATATACTCTTGATCTGAACGGAATGTTTGTTGATCCTGACGAAGATGATATCATCACCGGATGGAAAGTTTCTGTTGATGGTAGAGAACCCGTTGATGCAGTTGTTGACGAAAATAATGTATATACTTATCAGACCAATGAAACCGGTACTCATACCCTTGTTTTTTATGGTAGGGATAATTACAATGCGATATCTGTCGATAAATATACGGTTACACTTACTGTTGATATTTCTGTTGCAACATATGATGTTATTGCAACAGTACGTGGAGCTGACAGTATACCCACATTCTACTATACCTCCGATGCACAGGAAGGCACAGAACTTCCCGCCGCTTCGCAGGATAATGTATATACATTGAAGGTGCCAGCTAATATCAGTATGATATCCTGGCGAGCAGATGGCGTGGGTATGAGTGCAACTGTTTCTGCTGATAACAATGAAATTCTTCTTATCAAGCCCGACTTTGTTGTGAGAGCAGATGAGGAAGTTGATGCGAATGCCGTGGTAACGGTATCACATTCAACATTGAACATCTTGGGTAGCAGTAATAATTACTTGCTTTTAGGTGGTGAAAATTATAACATCACCGCAACACCAAGCGCAGAATATGTAGAAAAGTGGAAAGCAGGTACTCTTAGCGGATACAGTCTTTCTGCTCAAGTAGTTGAAATTAACCTTGTAACCAAAGGTATGGTATTCACGTTCCCATATTTTGCAGAACTCACAGTAAGCGAAGCATCATCAGTACAGGGTATAGCGCCCAGGGCGGTTACACCTGTTAAAACTACAGATGCAGACTTTGCTTCAGGCACTAAGACTGCCACATACGAACTTACAAACGGCAAGGTATACGAATATCGTGTGAGCGTACCTGCAGATAACGTAAATAGCGATCAGTATGTTACATATGTTGCTACATTTACCAAGGGTGATGTTAAGAGTATCACTATTACCAGAGAACAGATTGAAGCAGGTGATAGGGGACGCACCACTGTTGATAGAGAAGTAACAAGCAATCGAGGTCGTAACGTGGCAAGCCTTTATACGAATGTCAATGCCAAAGGCTTTAAGAAACTCAATGTGGGTGATACATTTAAGCTGATTGCTACCCGTGATTATCGTGGTGTCAATGCCGACTGGTTGATGAATGGAAATTATTACTATATAGAGCCGGAATTTCATTATACTATCGTTAATGAAAATGGCGTAGAAGATAGAAGTGTAATCACAATTGACGATAACGGCAATATAACCGCCGTGGGTGAAGGAAGTGCCATAGTCCTCATAACTTATGATGCAATGATTATAAATCATGAGGCGAAGCTTTCCGAAGGTGCGTTAGGAGATTATCCCTCTACACCGAATGACTTCTATGGCGCAATCTGGCCTGAAAATACAGGTGCATTTGTAGTTTCTGTAGGTGGCGGTGAAAGTGGTATTTCCACAGGAATAACCATCAACGAGGATAAAAATACGCGCCAGAAGGCATCGGGTAAATCTATTGATGCAGAACTTGATGTGATCTACTTTATCGGTGAGACCGGCGAATATACCTTTACACCTGCCACAGAGGGTACAAGCGTTTATATCGCAAACCCGACTGTAAGTGACGTGGCTATGAGCTTTACAGGCTTTGAGGCGGTAGCGGTTAATGAAGACGGAAGCGTGACCATTCCTCTTAAAACAGGTCGCAATATTGTAAAACTTGTTAAGGATGGTAATGCTGAATATCAGGTTATTACTGCGAAGGGCACTAATGTTACTGTTAACGGCATTCCTCTTGAAGACGCAATGCTGACTCCCGGACAGAAGGTAAAGATTGAATTTGATAATCTGTTTGCCCCTGTAAACCGTATGGCAATTTATAATACGGGAAGTGCGGTAGTGTATAGCGAGGTCAGTGGTTGGGAAGGTCAATCTGCCGGTAATGCAAGAGGAAGCATGGGCGAATATACCTTCGCTTCTTATGCACCCAAGCGTGCAGTGGAACACTTCATTTCTTTGGGGGCAGATGGTTCTGGATACTCAAATAGCCAGGTGACTACAAATGGCGAACTTACAGTGCCCGAAGATTTTGCAGATAGTTATTTTACTCTTTCCGGCGGAAGCTTTAACGTGGGTGGTTTTATGCCATATCTTCTTGGTTCTCACTATGAAAAGCTTGGTGTAACTCCACCTGCAAACACTACCAGCGATAATATTAATTGCTATCTTGGCAGTATGCCCGATATCTCTATCCCTGTAGGAGAGGTGATTGGCATCAGTGCCACAACACCTGATAAGACTATCTATAATATTGGTGATATATTTGATCCTTCTGGCATGGAGGTGACACTTAACTTTAAGTTGGCTGATGGAAGCATTTTTAGTGAAGTTATCAACGATTATACTTACGACAAAACACCCTTTGCCGAATCTGGAGAACAAAGAGTAGCTGTTTCCTATAATGGCATGACTACTAATATAACTGTATCTGTTACGATGGTGGTGTTGGAAAGAATTCAGGTTAAGTCATTACCAACAAAAACATCGTACCATATAGGAGATAACTTTGATTCTTCGGGTATGATAATTGAAGCCGTTTATAGTGATGGTGCAGTTTGTGAAGTCGCAAATTACTCATATACTCCTGAGCTTATTTCCAGAGATACAGAATCGATCAGCGTTATTTATGAAAGCAAGAGTATTGATATTCCGATTACTGTTTTTGTGGTTGAGAGTATTGAAGTAACAACGCAGCCTTCAAAAACTGTCTATACCATTGGTGAAACTTTTGATACTGTGGGCATGGTTGTAACGGCTCGTTATAGCGATGGAGCTGTTTGTGAAGTCGCAAATTATATATGTACTCCTACAACTATTTCCAAAAACACGGAGTCAATTACAATCACTTATGAAGATAAGAGTGTTGAAATTCCGATTACTGTACGTTTGGTAGAACGCATTGAAGTAACAACTCCGCCTTCAAAAACCATCTATACCATTGGTGAAACTTTTGATCCTACGGGCATGGTGGTAACGGTTTATTACAATGATGGTACAAGTACGAGAACTGAGAATTATGAATGGTCACCAAAAGGTCGTCTTGACGTTGAGGATAGTATCATCACAGTAGCTTATAACGGCATAGATGCCGTAGATAATATCCAACCTACAACTACTGAAATTATCGTTGAAAGAAATCAGAGTAGCGACGATGATGGTTACACCCCCGATGAATACGATTCAATTAGTGTATATATGACATTTGTTAATCGTAGTGAAATTGTTGTCCAGCATGAACCTATTATAGTATATGATGAAGATGCTGATGGAGTATATTGTATCAGTGATGCATTCCGTGCATTGCATCGCGAGCATCATTCTGACGGAGAGGCTGGATATGCCGAAATTTCCGGAAACGGTCTTGAAGGATGGGTTACTAAGTTCTGGGGTAGCAGTGATGCGACATTTTCATATTCGCTCAATTATGGTTGGGCAAAATCCACTAATGAAGCTATTTGTGAAGGTGATATAATTGCCGCTATAAATGGTGTGGATGATATATTCTATTCAGACCTCTATACATGGTTTGAAAACAGCAGTTATTCTGCCAAGGTCGGTACAAATGTTTCACTTAAAGTGAACGGATTAAATCTTATGGCAAGTGATGCTAATTATAATGCTCTCCATGCTCCTGTGGGTGCTACGGTTACTGTATATAGCGCTGACAATAACGAAGTAGAGGATATGAGAACCTCTGTTGCTGAAGGCGGTAGAATCACTTTGAAGTTTGCAGAGAGTGGCACATACACAGTTAAAGTCAGCGGAGAGGCGATCTGGGGCAGTTATAACGATGCTCCCGTTGCTCCTTCAACATGTGAAGTTGTAGTAATCGAGAAGACAAGTAGCGGTGGTACTGGCGGTGGCGGAGGTAATATTAGCTCAGGAAATGATGATGAAACAAATTCCGAAGCAGAAAGCGTTCAAAATTCCGACGGCACAGTAAATGGCGGTGTAGAGGTTAAGGTAGAAGTTAATACTCAAGAAATCGTCGATGCTTTGAATAAGGCAGAGAAAGACAATCTGGATATTTTAGAGATCTCTCCTGAAACAGGCACTAATGCTAACAAGGTAGCGATTGAACTTCCGAGCGAGTCATTGAAGAAGGTAGTGGAAAGCAACTTGGGTATTAAGGTGAATACGGCAGTTGCTACTATAGAATTACCTGAAAAAGCAGTTGCAGACATTACTTCACAAAAAGATAAACTTGGCATTGTTACATCCTGTGATACAAGTGATAATATTTCAATCAGTATTTCAGTTGGTGAAAAGAAAGTTGATAAGATTGAAGGTGGTGTGAAGGTTGTTATTCCTAAAGCAAATAGCAACAAAATTATGGTTATCGTCAATGAAGATGGCACAGAAACAATTGTAACCAAGCACATTACAACAGAGGGTGAACACCATGCTATGCTCCCTGGAAGCGCCACCATAAAGATGATCGATAACAGCAAGAAGTTCACTGATACCGAGGATCATTGGGGTAAAGATGCAATTGCATTCGTTACAGAACGCGAACTTTATCAGGGTGTTGGTAACGGCAAGTTTGATACAGACAGTACAATGACACGAGCAATGCTTGTGACGGTTCTTTATCGCCTTGAAGGAAATACTGATAACAGCTACGAACTTGGCTTTGCTGATGTATCAGAAGGCCAGTGGTATGCTGATGCAGTTGCATGGGCAAATGCAAATGGTATTGTAAATGGCGTGACGGATTCTTCGTTCGCACCGAATGAAGAGGTCACCAGAGAACAGGTGGCAACCATATTGTATCGTTATGCACGCCATCTTGATATACCCACTGATGATAAGGGCGATCTCACACAGTTTAATGATCATCTTAAGACTAACGAGTGGGCAAGAGAAGCCAACTCATGGGCAATTGGTGCCGGCATTATCAACGGCAAACCCGGTAACATTCTCGATTCTGACGGAAATGCAACCAGAACAGAAGTTGCTGCTATATTGCAGCGTCTTGTAACCATTATGGTAAAATAAAGCCATAATGCTTCGGCAAAATCGCCCGCAGTTTTCTGCTGCGGGCAGATTGCCGTAAGCTGATTTGATGTAAACTTGTACTTTAAAAATATTATTAAATTGAAAAATCTATCTTTTGTAATTAAAGATTTTTGAATATATACAGAAACCCTTGGGAGGAAACAATATGAAAAAATTCAGGAGACTTATATCAATTTGGATTGTTACAATGATATTTATGGGATTGATGACCTGTTCGGTCAGTGCTGCTGATTGGCCACAGTTCTTAGGTAATCCCAACTCTCAGGGTATCTCTGGCGGAGACGGTGCCGTCAAAGGTGCAGATTTGAAACTTCGCTGGGAGAAGAACACCGGTAACACATGGTGTGATGTCCCTGGTAGCCCCATAGTTGTAGGTAACTATGTTTATTATTACAGTTCTCAGTATTTGCGCAAAATAGATCTTACAACCGGCGAAGAAGTAGGCAAGGCTCAGGTTTATGGTGAGCCGGTCAATCAGTTTTTTATAAATATTGCTTATGGTGATGGCAAGATTTTTGTTCCTTGCCAAAAGGATAATTTAGATGATGGCATTGATGTAAAAGGTGCTTTTATCCGCGTGTTTGATGCAGATACTCTTACTCAACTATATGTGACTGAGTCCTTTGGTAGCGGACAATTCCAATCACCCATTATGTACCATGATGGATATTTTGTCACAGGTATTTATGGCAGAAATGCAATCTATGCAGGCTTTAGCACTGAGGACGATGATGCGACACGTCCTAATGAGATTAAACCAATGGTATGGAGTGTAACGCCTGGTGGTAAATATGGGTTTAGCTTCAATGGTGCAACATTTGTTGGAGAATATTGTTACTTTGGTTGTAATAATTCGCTTTATGTAGTAAACTATAAAAGTGGAGAAACCAGAATTTTCGACATAGGCGAAGAATTTGCTATTCGTTCTACAATCGTGTATAATAGTGAGTTGAAGAGACTTTATGTAGCTTCCAACCAGTCTAATAACCACGCCGCAGTTTTCTCGTATGAGCTTGAAGCTGACGGAATGCCAAGAGCATCCTCTGTGTGCAAGTGGATATCATTGACAGAGGGTGGGGGAACACAGTCCACACCAGTTATATACAAAGGTCGCTTGTATCTTGGCGGTGGCGGACATACAATGGGGTCGAACGAGCCATTCCGTGTTCTTGATGCCGTTACATTGAAAGAGATTTATTCTGTGCCTCTTCTTACTAAGGGTAGCGCAGGAATAACCACTGCATATGCTAATGCGGAAAATAATTGGCAGATTTATATTTATATGGTGCCTTATGCACCAAATGGCAACGATAAGTCTGAACTTTGGATTATTTCCGACCGGCAAGGACAAACCACACCGATCTATGAGGTGATAGAAGGTATTGGCAGAAGTCAATACTGCTCTCAGAGTGTAATTGTAGCTGCAGATGGCTCGCTTATATGGTATAATGATGGCGGATATCTTTATTGCTATGAAAATGCTCTAGGCATTTTTGATGACACCGGATCGCACTGGGCACGAGAGAATATCGCATATATGGCACGACGCAAAATAGTAAACGGTGTGGGCAATGGAATGTTTGCTCCCGAAGGTACGATAACCCGTGCACAATTTGCTCAGATTTTGGCGAATATGTCGGGAGATGATTTTTCAAGTTGTAGCACAGATGCCTTTGCAGATGTCGGTGAGGAATGGTTTGCTCCTGCAGTTGCGTGGGCGGTAAAAAACAAAATCGTAGATACAGATACTGACAAATATATGCCGGATGAACCCATTACCCGTGAAGATATGTCTTATATGCTTTATTGTTATATGTTAAATGTGGCTCATTCTGAGCTTTCGTTGATAAATAATCCTATTGAATTTACTGATGCTGCTGCTATCAGTCCCAAGGCCATTGAGGCGGTTTCTTTGATGCGGCAGGCAGGAGTTATAAACGGGATAGCGGATGGCGACGGGATGTGTTTTGCCCCTGCAGATAAGGCTACTCGTGCTCAGGCATCTGCTATGATTGCAAGGTTTTACACATCTTTAAGGAGATAAGAATAATTTTATGAACAGAAAAAACATACGCACAATCATAATTACTGCTTTGATTTTGCTGATAGCCGTAACTGCTATTTTGAAACTGGATATTGAACCTGCTAATCAATCGGAAAATGCTTCTGTAGTTTCGACGCCAACTGAAGAGGTTTCTCAAAAAAATCAGCTAGAACTTGAGAAGTCTGTAGAAGTTCAATCTACAAAGGATAAAAAGACAGAAGAGGTAAAATCAACAGAAACGACTAAACAGATAGAAGAACAACCTGCAGTAACTGTAGCGGAAACTCCCGCCACACCTTCTTTAAATACACAACAACATTTTTGCACTATTGAAATCAGGTGTGATACGGTTGCTGACACATCCAAGCTTGAGAATCAAGCCGTGGCCCCTTATGTGCCTCAGAATGGTGTGGTTTTAGCTGCTGCCAAAATAGAGTACACTCCGGGTGAAAGTGTGTTTGATATTCTTCTTCGCGCTACTAAGGAAAAAAATATCCATATGGAATTCCGTGATGATAATCTTTATAGTGGCAAATACATAGAAGGCATCAACTACCTCTATGAGTTGGATGGTGGTCCCCTTAGTGGATGGATGTATAAAGTCAATAGCAAGTTCCCTAACTACGGATGTGCTGCTTACCAAGTCAAGGACGGGGATGCTATTGTGTGGGTTTATACTTGCGATTTGGGAGTAGATGTGGGAGATAATTCAACATGGTAAAAATCAAGGGCGAAACTAAACTTTGCGGTATCGGCGAAAACGGTGTTTTTTACCGTAGCCATCCGCTAATTAATTTTATATATTTTGCCGTGGTCATTGGTATTACTATGTTTTCCAATCACCCGTTGTTTCTTGTGGCGTCTTTCCTCACGGCATGGATATATTCAATATTGCTGAGAGGCAAGAAAGCAATAGTATTCAACTGTATGGTGCTTCTGCCCGTTATGTTGATTACGGTGCTTCTTAACACCCTCAATGTACATAACGGCGTGACAGTGTTGTTTTACTTAAATGGCAACCGCATCACTTTAGAGGCGATTATCTTCGGTGTTGTGCAGGGTGTAATGCTCAGTAGTGTGATGATATGGTTTACCTGCTTTACCAATATAGTTACAGAAGATAAATTCATATATCTTTTCGGCAGGATTGCCCCTGTGATTGCATTGACACTGTCAATGATAATGCGGTTCATTCCTCTATTGAAAACCCGATTCATAGAAGTCTCTGCTGCACAGCGTTGTATGGGACGTGGCAAAAAAGGAAGAAACCTCATGGGTCGTATTCGTCAGTTTGGCAAAGAGGTGTCCATACTCATTGCCTGGTCGTTAGAGGCGTCTATTGAAAGCGCGGATTCGATGGAGGCAAGAGGTTATGGTCTCAGGGGAAGGACAAGCTTTCATCTGTTCAGGTTGACAGCAAAGGAATGTTGCGTTCTTGCAGTGATAATTGTTTTGAGTGTTATATGCATTGTTGCCTGCGCTATGGATTATACAAATATTTATTATTATCCCACTATACTGCTTACACCGCTTTCTTTTAAGCAAATCGTTTCAATAATTGCATTCTGTGCACTTATGTACTCTGCAGTGATTATGGATATCAGAGGTAGAAATCGATGAAGATAATTGAATTTAAGAATACAAGTTTTACATATCCCGGCTGTGACCAACCGGCACTTAAGAATATCAACTTCTCTGTAGATAGCTCTGAGTTCATAGTTTTGTGCGGAAAGTCCGGATGCGGAAAGAGCACTTTGCTGAGACAGATGAAGAAGAACTTGATGCCCTATGGTAAACTGGAAGGAAATGTACTTTATAAAGAGCAGGAAATTGAGGACCTACCCAAGCGCCTGTGTGCAAGTGAAATCGGCTTTGTTCAGCAGAATCCCGATAATCAGATTGTGACGGATAAGGTGTGGCACGAACTTGCCTTTGGCATGGAAAGCCTTGGGTTTGATAATCTTACTATCAAGCGTCGTGTGGCGGAGATGGCAAGTTTCTTTGGCATACAGACCTGGTTTCGTAAGAATGTGTGTGAACTGTCGGGCGGGCAGAAACAACTTCTGAATCTTGCCTCTATTATGGTGATGAAGCCAAAACTTCTGATACTTGACGAGCCTACCAGCCAGCTTGATCCTATTTCGGCATCTGAGTTTATAGCCACTTTGAAGAAAATAAACACCGAACTCGGTACTACTATTATTATTTCCGAACATCGTCTTGAGGAATTATTCCCCATAGCAGACCGAGTGCTTGTGATGGATGATGGACATCTCGTGATTGATGATACGCCTCATAATACAATTTCACGTATACAAGCGGGAGAATGTCAGGAGATGTTTTGTGGTCTGCCTGCCGTGGTTAAGATTGCATGTAAAAATGGTGTGACGGATAATTGCCCGTTAACCGTCAAGGACGGCCGTATATGGTTAACCAAAATGCTCGGTGAACCAGATGGGGAAGTTAAATGCAATAAAGACTCAACGGGTGGTATCAAATCACTTTTTGGCAAAAAAGATAATGATTCCTATGCAATTTCTATGAAGGAAGTCCAGTTCCGCTACAATAAAGGCAGAGAAGATACTCTCAGAGGCGTAAACCTTGATGTGAAAAAAGGTGAGTTCTTCGCGGTTTTGGGTGGTAATGGTGTTGGTAAGACTACGATGCTTAAGGTCTTGACTAAAACCGTGAAAAAAGATAGCGGCGTCATAGAAATCAACGGAAAAAATTTAGATAAGATTTCTGATGAAGAGTTGTTTTGCAGAGGAATATCATATCTCCCTCAAAACCCTCAGGCTCTTTTTACTGAGATTACAGTATATGAGGAACTGAAAGAAGCCTTAGTGTATGAGAAAATCACCGAGGAAGAGAAAGATAAATCCGTGTGTGATATGCTCAAGAAAATGGAAATAGAGCGCCTTAAAGATTCTCACCCTTATGATCTTTCGGGTGGTGAGGGGCAGAGACTTGCCCTTGGTAAACTTCTGCTTCTTAAGCCTAATATTCTTCTTTTGGACGAGCCCACAAAGGGCATAGATCCGTTTTTCAAACGCACTTTGGCAGATATACTGAAGAAACTGAGTGCTCAGGGTGTGACTATCCTGATGGTGACTCATGATATAGAATTCTCGGCTACATATGCAGATCGTTGTGCTCTTGTTTTTGATGGAGAAGTTGTATCAATCGGCACACCGGAATCTTTCTTTGCCGGAAATAGTTTTTACACCACGTCAGCGAATAGGCTTGCCGGTATGTGGTTCCCTGATACAATCACATGGGAGGAGGTAGCAAAAAAATGCGAAGAGGCTATGACGAAAGTCAAGTAGCGATTGCTGCGCGTAAACGAACTGCGGTTTCGGCGGCTTTGATTTTTATTGCCATCCCGCTCATAATGTCCCTTGGTGTTACGCTGTTTAATGACCGAAAGTACATTTTGATAAGCCTTATTATTCTTGCGCTTACTATGTTGCCTTTCTTTATGGTGTTTGAAAGACGTAAGCCAAAAGCCCGTGAGATAGTGCTTATTGCCGTTATGTGTGCTATTGCGGTTTGTGCACATTTGATTTGCAGTGTCACAATTCCACTTCGCGCAGGTACCGCAATAATCATTGTATGCGGAATTGCTTTAGGTCCTGAAGCGGGATTTCTGATTGGTGCATTGGGTAGATTTGTTCTTAACTTTTATACCGGTCAAGGCCCGTGGAGTCCTTGGCAGATGTTTTGTTGGGGTCTGCTTGGCTTCTTGGCAGGACTTGCATTTAACAGAGCCAACCTTGAAAAGAAAAAATCAAGAGATTTTCGTGCAGTGATGGGCCCTGTTATATGTGTGATATTTGCAATTATTGTTGCTTACTTATCGTATGTACTTTTTCCGCCAAGAGATGGTGCATCATTTTTTGGTTGGAGATTGTATGCTTTTGGTGCAGTGGGATTATTGTTGGGCGTTATTGTACAACGAAAACAACTTCCCGTGGATGATTTCACTTTGACCATATTTACATTTTTCACCACGTTTATACTTTATGGCGGATTGATGAATATATTTGCAATGCTAAGTTCGGCGAGTATCCCGGGTAGCCCGGAGGTAAGCTGGGAAACATTGAAGATTTATTATCTTTCAGGTGCACCTTATGACTTTGCGCATGCAATAGCGGCATCAATATTCAACCTCATTTTTGGTGAGAAATTGATTCAGAAACTTGAAAGAATCAAATTGAAATACGGAATATATCGTTAATAAAACAGGAGGGTATGATGATTAAATCTTTGATTGATGAGATAAAACCGCTTGACGTCACAGCGATGGATGAAGCGAGGAAATATCAGCAAAGACTGGCAAAACCTCCGGGTAGTCTTGGCAAACTTGAGGACATATCCATACAACTTGCGGGTATTTCGGGCAAGGTACATAATAATATAGAGAGAAAGCACCTGCTGGTGTTTGCGGCAGATAATGGAGTGGTGAGTGAGGGCGTGTCTTCAGCACCTCAGTCCGTAACGTTGAAGCAAGCAATCAACCTGACGAAAGAAAAAACCGGCGCGGCCGTGCTGAACGCACATTTTGGTGGTAAGATTACCGTGTGTGATGTAGGCATTAATGGCGATATAACTGATGATGGCGTTGTCAATAAAAAGATAGCATATGGCACATCTAACATTGCCAAAGGTCCGGCAATGACCAAAGATCAGGCTTTGAAAGCTATTGTGGTTGGCGCAGAGTTGGCAAAGGATACAGAAGCGGATATTATCGGCATCGGTGAAATGGGCATAGGCAACACCACCACTGCATCAGCAGTTCTTTCAGTGATTTTGGGAGTGGGTGCCGAAAAGGTGACTGGCAGAGGCGGCGGAATTTCAGACGAAGCTTTTGAAAAGAAAAAAGCGGTTATAAATCACGCTGTCGCCGTAAACAACCCCGATAAAAATGATATTGTTGATGTGCTTGCCAAGGTGGGTGGTTTTGATATTGCGGCTATGTGTGGTGCTTTCTTGGGAACTGCTGTGACCAAAAGACCTGTTGTAATAGATGGATTGATTTCTGCGGTAGCTGCACTTTGTGCGGTGAAGATTTGTCCCGCTGTATCTCAATACCTTATCGCCAGCCACGCCTCTTTTGAACTGGGATACAATCTGGCGATAAAGGAGATTGGTCTTGAGCCGATGCTTAACCTCGATATGAGGTTAGGGGAGGGAAGCGGATGTCCGCTTGCCTTCCAGGTGATAGAAGCATCATGTGCAATTATGAATAAAATGGCGACTTTCGAAGATGCAGATATAAACGATGATTATCTTGAAGAAATTAGGCAAGGCGATAAATTTACACCATGAATTAGAGGTGATAGTATGGGAAAACTGATTCTTGTATCAGGAGAAAACAGTAGTGGTAAAAGTGTCTTTGCAGAAAATCTTCTTGCAAGATATGATGGTAAGCGTTATTATATTGCAACCATGATACCTGAGACAGAAGAAAATTTCGCAAGGATAGAAAAGCACAAAAACCAAAGAGCGGACCTTGACTTTATCACGTTTGAATTCCCATACTGTGTAAATGACGATAGAATCGAGTCTGCTTCTGCCGTGTTGCTTGAAGATGTCTCTAACCTTTTGGGTAATAACATCTTTGATAAGGGCAGGGGAGCAGATGCGGTGTTTGATGATATAATGGCCCTTGTTCAAAGATGTGAGGTGTTGGTTGCGGTCACGATTTCAGGACTTGAAAGTCAGCAATATGATGCGGATACCGCAAAATATATTGACAGTATCAATAAAATCAATCAGAAATTATATGATACCGCTTTGGTCGCGATTACTATGAAAGACGGCAAACCCGTCTATGAAAAAGGTGAGAACTATGAAATTGTTTGAATCACTTATGGTGGCAATATCCACATACAGCATAATTCCCGTGCCGAACTTTGAGTGGAATGAAAAAAATATGAAATACGCTATTTGTTTCTTTCCGGCGGTAGGAGTTTTCTGCGGTCTGCTTATGTGGGGTGTTTGTTGCCTTGACAGAGTTTTGAATATAAGCAGATTTTTCTTTGCTGTAATCGCCACGTGCACACCTCTTGTTGTTACTGGCGGAATACATATGGACGGATTTATGGACACGGTTGATGCACTCTGTTCCCATCAATCAAAGGAGAAAAAACTTGAAATATTAAGCGATCCTCATTGCGGAGCGTTCGCATGTATTTATTATGGAATATATCTTATCTTAAATTTAGCTTTTGTATATGAAATATCCACTTCAGGACATCTTCTTTTGCTTTGCCCTGTGTTTGTCTTATCAAGAAGCATTTCATCACTTTGTGCAGTAAATTTACCTAATGCGAGAAAATCGGGAATGCTGTCTTCTTATACAAAAGATGCCAAACGAATTGCTGTAAATATTACTATGACTATAGTTGTTATTATTACATCTGCGGTTATGATTTGGTTTTCGCGGATTGTTGCAATAATCACAATTGTGGCGGGTGCTTTGTGGACAGTTCTGTATTGCCTGATGGTTAAAAAGCATTTTGGCGGTGTTACAGGGGATACCTCGGGATTTTTTCTGCAGATGTTCGAACTGTGTTGTATAATTGGTGTATGGATAGGAGCGATGATATGATTTCATTGGTTTTCATACGCCATGGTGCTACCAAGGGTAACCTGGAAAAGCGATATATCGGCAGAACAGATGAGCCACTTTGTGAAACGGGAGTGGAGCAATCCTTAAGGCTTAGGGAATGTAATTTCCCCAAAGAATATATCTTTGTTAGCCCTATGAAAAGGACTGTACAGACTGCAGAGCTTATCTTCCCGGAATGCGATTATGTAACGATTGATGATTTCAGGGAAACAGATTTTGGCGCGTTTGAGGGGAAAACTGCTATGGAGCTTGCAGATGACAAAGAGTATAGAGCATGGGTTGATTCGATGTGTTTGAATCCGATTCCATCGGGTGAGGATGTGGCGGAATTCAAGGCGAGATGCACAAAAGCATTTGGTGAGATAGTCAATTCACTACCCGACAATTCGGAAGCTACATTTGTAGTTCATGGCGGAGTCATAATGGCGATATTGGAATCCTTCGCAGAAGAAGGAACTTTTTATGATTATCATATCGGCAATGGGGAGTATGTAATTTGCGAGTTTGAAAACAACTCTATTAAGCGCAGGAGATAGTAAATGGACAAAGAAAGATTGTATATATCTACGATTGCTGCTGATGCCTATTTTGTGGCACAAAAATATGGCGTCGGGATAGAAATTGCGGATTTTTGCACTGCATGGAATATAGACGAGAAATTTGCAGAAACGGACAGTAAATTGAGACGCGGTTTGGATGGTGTGAAAAGGCGATTGCTCCATGCCCCCTTCAACGAACTTTTTCCCTGCGCGATAGACAAAAAAGCGAGGGAACTGGCAGCTTTTCGATATAATCAAGCAATAGATCTTGCCAAGCAATATAATGCCTCAAAAGTGATTATACACGGTGGATATAATCCACGTATGTATTATCCGGAATGGTATGTTGAACAATCAGTGATGTTCTGGAAAGACTTTATAAAGAGTATTTCTGGTGATGTTCATATCGCTCTGGAAAACACTTTTGAAGAGACTCCCGAAATGCTGTTGGATATAGTCAGGGGAGTAGGGGATTCAAGGTTAGGTATTTGTCTGGATGTAGGCCATATCAATGCATATTCTGATATTCCTGTTATGGAATGGGTAAAGAAATTCGAGGGATTTATCAGCCATTATCATATACATAATAATGATGGCGCGGTGGATACCCACAATGCATTAGACCGGGGCAATATCCCTATGGAAGAGCTTTTTGCCTTGACCAAAAAAATATCTCCTGCTGCATCATACACTATTGAAACGATGAATGCAGAATCTTCTGTTCGTTGGATTGTCGATACAATATATGAAAACAAATAAAAAAAGAAGCATCTTCAGATGCTTCTTTTAATTTTGCTTAAATCATTAATGTTCGCAATTGCAGGAGTCACAATGACCACAACTTTTTGCCACTTTCTTATCAATGCCGTGGGTATCGTAGTAATTCTGAATAGCAGCCGCAATGGCTTCTTCTGCAAGCACAGAACAATGTACTTTCACAGGAGGGAGGCCATCAAGTGCTTCCATAACTGCTTTGTTGGTGAGCTGAAGTGCCTCGTCAATCGTCTTGCCTTTTACAAGTTCGGTAGCCATAGAGCTTGTTGCAATAGCAGCACCACAGCCAAAGGTTTTGAACTTGGCATCTGTGATTACGTCATTTTCCACTTTAAGAAAAATCTTCATAATATCACCGCATTTAGCGTTACCAACCTGACCTACTCCGTCGGCATTTTCGATTTCGCCCACGTTTCTGGGGTTAGAAAAATGATCCATTACTTTTTCGCTGTACATATGTTATTCCTCCAAGGTATTAGTTGTTTTTGAGATAGTCTTCATAAAGGGGAGACATATCACGGAGTCTCTGGATGATTCCGGGGAGAACTTCAATGAGTTTCTCTGCATCTGCCATGGTATTGATTTCGCCGATGGACACTCTCAATGAACCGTGGGCAACCCCGTGGGGAATACCAATAGCAAGAAGCACATGAGATGGATCGAGGGAACCTGACGTACAAGCAGATCCGGATGAAGCTGATATGCCGTTCATGTCAAGGAAAAGAAGCATTCCTTCACCTTCGATAAATTCAAAACAGAAATTCACGTTACCGCAAAGACGGTCAGTGGGATGACCATTGAGACGGCAATGGGGGATTTTCTCTTCTATGTTTTTGATTATATAATCTCTGATCCCTCTGATTTTTGCGGTCTTTTCATAGAGGTTTGATGTCGCAAGACGTATTGCTTCGCCAAGACCTACAATACCTGCAACGTTCTCGGTACCTGCGCGTTTGAATCTTTCCTGACCGCCACCGTGCATGAAGTTGTCAATTCTCAGCCCGTTGCGTATAAACAATGCACCCACGCCCTTGGGCCCGCCGAATTTGTGTCCGGATATTGAGAGCAAATCAATACCGAGTTCGTTTACATCAATATCTACGGCACCAATTGCCTGAACAGCATCTGTGTGGAACAACACATTATGTTTTTTAGCAATATCGCCAATCTCTTTGATAGGCTCGATGGTGCCTATCTCGTTATTTGCAAACATTATTGTAATCAGGATGGTATCTTCACGTATAGCGTTTTCTAACTCATCAAGACGGATTTTGCCGTATTCATCTACGGGTAGATATGTTACCTCGAACCCTTGCTTTTCAAGATACTGACAAGTATGAAGCACTGCGTGGTGCTCAATTACAGAGGTGATGATGTGTTTGCCTTTATTGCGATTAGCAAAAGCCACGCCCTTGATGGCCCAGTTGTCAGCCTCACTGCCGCAACCGGTGAAGTATATTTCGTTCGCTTTGCAAGAGATGGCGTCTGCCACTTTCTGTCGTGCTTCTGCGATAGCCATTGCACTCTGCTGACCAAAGGAGTAAACGGATGAAGCGTTACCGAACTTCTCGGTGAAGTAGGGGAGCATAGCATCTAAAACCTCTTTTTTGACCGGCGTTGTGGCGGCGTTGTCAAAATAAATCATTGTATTGCCTTCTTTCGTGCATAAAATAAAGTTATATTATATATCTTGCTGGGTATCTTCTGATAGATTGTCACTGTTTGTTGCACTTACTGCAAGTTCGTCACACCGTTCGTTTTCAGGGTGCCCGGCATGACCTTTAATCCATACAAATTCAACCTTGTGAACCCCAAGGAGTTCAAGGAGCCTTTTGAACAAATCGATGTTCTTTGCTTTTTCGCTCTTTGTTCTGTACCAGTTGTTTTTCTGCCATTTTATAATCCAACCCTGATTGACAGAGTCCACCAGATATTTTGAATCACTATATAAGGTAACCTCGCAAGGCTCTTTTAATACCTCGAGCCCTTTTATGGCTGCAAGAATTTCCATTCGGTTATTAGTGGTACTTATGAATCCTTCGCTTAGTTCCTTTACGGCTCCATTGTATTTGAGCACAACGCCGTAACCACCTTTGCCAGGATTACCGCTACAAGCGCCATCGGTGTAGATGTCAACATGTTTAAGTTTCATATTAACTCCGTTTCTTGAATCAGTACGGCAAAACATTCATATTACCTTACTGTATCAATAAAGTCTCTTTCTTCATCGGATACTACTGTCTTTTCTTCGGTTTCCTGAACGGAAATCATGTATTTGTCTATTGTTGGGTATACGCTGAATACGATCAGAAATCCGCAGAACGAAAGTGTAAGGCCCATAGCGCACACAATGCCGATAGGAGTATAGATAACACTCAACAATACGATGGCACCAACAATTGCAGTAATGAATAAATTGAGTGGCATCTTTGATATGGTGAATATTGCTGCGTTTCTGAAGATGTTTTTGATACTGAGGTCAAAGGTGACCATCATTACGTAAATGTAATAATGCATAATCACAAAGAAAAGAGAGGCAAGAGCCACAAACCAACTGCCAAGTGCAGATACGGTGCCGTTATCAGGCGATAAGAGGGGCATTGAATATGCATAGAAAGTGTATGCAAAATAAAGAACCAAAGCGGCAGCCATATCGATTACGCCTAGCACAAACGCCTGCTTGAAATTCTTGGCAAAATGCTCTCTGAAATCACTGAATATCCAAGCGTGTTCCTGACGTTGCATGTTCCTTATTACATAAGTAAAACCACAGGTTGCGGGTGCGGTGAGAAACAGAGAAACAAACATAAGTGCCAAGCCGATCATATCACCCGTGAGCACAAATACGGGTGCTTTACCGATTGCATCGGTATGGAGTACGCCGTCAGATAAAATCTGTGGATTGAGTTTTACGGACAACAAAAGCCCAAGAAACAACGGAATTAATGTAACAAAGTATATGAGATTCAATGAAATGAGCTTAGAAAATTTTCTTCCCAGCAAATCGAGAAACAAGAAGAAACGCTTTTTCTCTCGTTCATTTTTTGATACGCCGGGTCCGACTTTTCCGTAGTTATAAAATAAACCCATAAAGGTTGTCCTCCGCAATAATTTATAATTCACTTAATTATAACAATAAAGAAAGGAAAATGCAATTGTATTTTTGTAAAAAAAGTGTTAATATGTAATGGTTGGAGGTGTTATAAGTGAAAAAGACAGTTTTGATTACGGGTGCTTCAAGAGGTATTGGCAGAGAATGTGCTGTTGCCTTTAGCAAAAACGGCTATAATGTAGTGGTGAACTATTTAAATTCCGAGAATGAAGCTTTTGCTCTTGCAAAAGAATATGAGAATATTTTCCCTGTTAAAGCAGATGTGTCTGATGTTATACAGGTAAAGGCAATGATTGATTCGGCGGTGGATAGATTTGGTACTATTGATGTACTTATAAATAATGCAGGTGTCGCTTTGCAGAAACTTTTTACTGACACGAGTGACGAGGAATGGTCACGCCTGTTTGGTGTCAATGTGGGTGGCGTGTTTAACTGCACTCGTGAGGTTGCAAAGCTTATGATATCAAACCATTGCGGAAAAATCATTAACATATCATCTATGTGGGGTGAATGTGGAGCTTCCTGTGAAGTTGCTTACTCTGCTTCTAAAGCGGCGGTGATAGGGTTTACAAAAGCATTGGCAAAGGAACTTGGTCCATCGGGTATAACCGTTAATTGCATATCGCCTGGACTTATCAATACGGATATGAATGGTAACATTGACAAAGATACAATAGATGCTATTGTGGGTGAGACTCCTTTGATGAAGATGGGGGAGTGTTCTCACGTAGCGGAAACAGCGCTGTTTCTCGCATCGCCTTCGGCAGAGTTTATTACTGGACAGATCGTTGGGGTAAATGGTGGTTTTCACATTTAATTTTCATTAAATTTTCACCAAAGATGAGAGAGAATAGTGTATAATGAATAAAACACATTTTTGCGGAGGTACATATGAGCAGAATACTCATTGCAGATGACGAAGATAAAATCAGGTCGGTTATACGCGAATATGCTGAGTTTGAAGGATATGAAGTTGATGAAGCGGTTGATGGTATAGAGGCGGTTGATAAGTGCGCTACCACAAATTACAATCTGGTGGTAATGGATGTTATGATGCCCAAACTCGACGGATTTTCCGCTAGCAAAAAGATTAAGGAACTAAAGGATATTCCCATTCTTATGCTCTCTGCTCGTAGTGAAGAATATGATAAACTTCACGGCTTTGAGGTGGGTATAGATGACTATGTGGTGAAACCTTTTTCGCCAAAAGAACTCATGGCAAGAATCAATGTGATTATTAAGCGAAATCTCTCTGTTCCCTCTGCCGTTAATAGGAATTTCTTCTTCCCGGGGCTTGAGATTGACTGTGAGGGACGCAACGTATTTGTTATGGGCAATAAGATTAATCTTACTCCCAAGGAGTTTGAACTTCTGTTGTATCTTGCTATGAATAAAAACATTGCACTGAGCCGAGACAAAATCTTAAATTCTGTATGGGGATATGATTTTTATGGTGACGGCAGGACGGTAGATACACATATAAAAATGCTCAGAAACAATCTTGGCGATTGCAGAGAGTATATAGTGACGGTTCGTGGTATTGGGTATAAGTTTGAGGCAAACGAGGTGAAGACGGGTGAGTAAATACAAGTCGAGTGACGGCAAACCCCTGGCGTTCAAACTGTGGGGATATTTCTCTGCTTTTTCTGTGTTGCTGATGATACTCCTCTGGGTGTTACAGACTCTTTTTCTCCAGACCTTTTATGAGAGCAACCGTGCTCATCAACTCGCCGATATTGGCAAAGACATATTGAGAACGTACACGGTTGAGAACTATGACGAGTTTATAAATGTGGTTATGGTAGAGCACAACGTGTTTGCGTACGTTGTGGATAGCGAGGGCAATGTTCTTTCAGGAAACACCCGCTTCAGACCGCCTTTTAACCGTTCTGGTAATGGTGGTCACAATCCGAGAAGGATGCAGATAACTAAAAACCTTGACAATCTTGGTAAATCTGTTCTCGTTCCTCAGGGCGGAAACAGTAGACGCAACGTAGCCACATATATGAGTGCAATTCCGGGCAAGGACAATGCATATCTGTATTTGTATTCACCGCTTTCGAGGGTTGATACTACTACAATGATACTCCAGAGACAGTTAATAATCGTTATGATTATCTCCCTTCTGATTTCGTTTTTTCTTGCTTATGTATTGGCCAGACGTCTTTCAAAGCCGATTTCTGATATAACAAAATCAGCAAAACTCCTTGAGATTGGTAACTACCAGGCGTCCTTTGTCAAGGGAGATTATAAAGAGGTGAGCGACCTCGCTTCTGTGCTCAACAGCACCGCAGTAGCGCTGTCAAAATCCGATGAGTTGAGACGAGATTTACTTGCCAACGTATCTCATGATTTGCGTACACCTCTTACAATTATAAAGTCATATGCTGAGATGATAAGGGATATTTCTGGCAAGGATGATACTAAGAGAGAAGCGCATACCAATATAATTATTGATGAGAGTAATCGTCTTTCTGTTCTTGTTAATGACATCCTTGATTTATCAAAACTTGAAGCTGGTGAAGGTGTATACGAACATGAGGAATTATGCCTTTCCGAAGCGGTAGCAAATACTCTTGAAAGCTTCAGAGTGTTTGAAGACGACGGATACTGTTTTGATGTAGAAATTGAAGACAACATATATGTAACGGGAGACTATCGTCGCCTCAAATCTGTTGTGTATAACCTTGTTCTCAATGCAGTTAACTACACTGGAGATGACAAGAAAGTCACAGTCACCCTCAAAAAATCTGGTAATAACGCCATTTTTGAAGTAACCGACACAGGCGCAGGTATTGATGAAGCAGATATCCCCAAAGTATGGCAGAGATACTACCGCTCCAGCAAGACCCATAAGCGTAATGTGGTAGGAAGTGGTCTTGGTCTTTCTATAGTCAAAATGATTCTTTCTGCTCACAATGCAGATTTTGGTATTAGAAGTAAAGTGGGAGAGGGCAGCACTTTCTGGTTTAAATTAGAAACGGACAAATAAATAAACGGCACAGATTGCATAAATCTGTGCCGTTTTTGGAATTTGTATTATTTATTGCTCGATGCAGGTAATCAGTTCGTTGGTAATGTTGTCAGGAACAGTCTCGATGGTACCGCTGTCACAAAGACGGGCAAACATAGAATCCATAGGAAGTTTCACTACCTTGCCGATACCAAATTTTTCTGCAATTTCATCAATGTTGCTCTCGCCGTAGATGTGATGATTTTTGCCACAATCGGGGCAAGTGAAATATGACATATTCTCAACTATCGCCACAATCGGAATGTTCATAAGATTAGCCATCTTAACTGCCTTTTCCACAATCATTGATACCAGTTCCTGTGGGGATGTTACAACGATGATTCCGTCAACGGGAAGAGACTGAAAAACGGTAAGGGGCACATCACCCGTTCCGGGAGGCATATCCACAAACATATAATCTACATCATCCCAGATGACGTCGGTCCAGAACTGCTTTACAGTACCGCCAATCACGGGACCTCTCCAAACTACGGGATCGGTTTCATTATCAAGAAGTAGGTTTATTGACATGATATCGATACCGGTTTTGGTTTTAACGGGAAGCAGACCATATTCATTGCCAACGGCACGGGTTTTGATACCGAATGCCTTGGGGATTGAGGGGCCCGTAATATCAGCATCTAAAATTGCGGCATTGTAGCCGTTTCTCTGGGCGGTAACCGCCATCATAGAAGTAACCAAAGATTTACCTACGCCACCTTTACCGCTCATTACGGCATATACCTTTTTAATGCTTGACATCTGGTGGGGTGCTTCAAGAAAACTCTGGGGATTTGATGAACATTTTTCTTTGCAGGTTTCACAATTATGTGTGCACTCTGACATATAAATCGCCTTCTTTACTTTACAAAAAATATGTGGCAGAACCTTGATGCATCCGCCATTCATTTACGAGTATAACACCAAAAGAAAACCCCGTCAACATTATGCTTAAAAAATGGGAAAAATTATAAAAACATCGTTGACATAAATATATATATATGCTATAATTATAGAAAATTGAGAGAAGGATTTTTGAAATGATTTTTTTTTGCAAACTTTTAAATTGCTGTGATACAAAAACAATGGCGGTTCAGGATATGACACCGTCTGTTTTTAAGTTTTTTGCAAATACTTTTTCACTTTCAAAAACTCGTTCTTGTTTTGTTTTCAGTTGATCGGTTTGGCGGTGCTGTCGGCATTTATCCAAACCGTTTTTTTATGTGTAAAAATATAATTTTCAAATATATTAGGAGGCACTAAAATGGCTAAAAGAACAGACATCAAAAAAATTCTCATTATCGGTTCGGGACCTATTGTAATTGGTCAGGCTGCTGAATTTGACTATGCAGGTACACAGGCGTGCCTCGCCCTTAAGGAGGAAGGATACGAGGTTATCCTTGCTAACTCCAATCCTGCTACGATCATGACAGACACAACCATTGCTGATAAGGTATATATGGAACCTTTGACTCTTGAATACATTGCAAAAATTTTGAGACATGAACGACCTGATGCCATTGTTCCCGGTATCGGTGGACAGACTGGTTTGAATCTTGCTATGCAGCTTGAGAAAAAAGGTATCTTGAAAGAGTGCGGTGTTCAACTTTTGGGTACAAGTAGCGAAAGTATAGAGCGTGCAGAAGACAGAGAACTTTTTAAAGAACTCTGCCAGTCTATTGGAGAGCCTACAATTCCTTCTGAAATCACATATTCACTTGAAGAAGCCAAAGCGGCTGCAGAGAGAATTGGTTATCCCGTAGTACTTCGTCCCGCGTTTACTCTCGGCGGTACAGGTGGCGGGTTTGCATATAACGAAAAAGAACTTATCGAAATCGGTATGAATGCATTCAAACTTTCTCCTGTACATCAGGTTCTTATTGAAAAGAGCGTTAAAGGCTATAAAGAGATTGAGTTTGAGGTAATGCGTGACTCCAATGATACTGCTATCACCATCTGCGGTATGGAGAATATCGACCCCGTAGGTGTTCATACAGGCGACTCTCTTGTTGTGGCACCTATCTTGTCCTTGAATGACCACGACCTTAAAATGCTCAATGACAGCGCTATCAAAATCATACGTGAGCTCAAGATTGAAGGCGGATGTAATGTTCAGTTTGCGCTTAATCCCTATACAAGCGAGTATTACCTGATCGAGGTTAACCCCAGAGTTTCCCGTTCATCTGCACTTGCTTCAAAAGCAAGTGGATATCCCATCGCAAGAGTTACGGCAAAAATCGCTGGTGGTATGGCATTGGAAGATATCCCGATCGCAAATACAAATGCAAGATTTGAACCCGTTCTTGATTATATCGTAGCAAAACTCCCCAGATTCCCCTTTGATAAATTCACTACTGTTCCTAATACTTTGGGTACACAGATGAAAGCAACGGGCGAGGTTATGGGTATCGGCTCCACTTTGGAAGAATGTTTGCTCAAATCAGTTCGTTCGTTGGAGACAGGAGTATGCCATTTCCATCTTCCTAAGTTTGACGACATGCCCAAGGAAGAACTTGTTGAATACTTAAAGGAATTCAAAGATGATAATATCTTCGCCGTAACACAACTTTTGAGACTCGGCATGTCTGTTGAAGAACTCCACGAGATCACAAAGATTACACCTTACTTCCTTGAATCGTTCAAGTCAATTGTTAAAAAGGAAAACGAAATTAAAGCAAAACCCGGAGATAAAGAGACCCTTATTTCTGCAAAGAAAATGGGATTCAGCGATAAATATATCGCAAAGATTTGGGACATGGCAGAGATTGATGTCTTCAACATGAGAAAAGAAAACAACATTTTCCCTGTTTACAAGATGGTTGATACATGTCATACAAATGCGTATATCCCATACTTTTATTCTTCATATCAGGATGAAAACAAATCTATCCTTTCTGACAAGAAAAAACTCATCGTTCTCGGTGCGGGTCCTATCAGAATTGGTCAGGGTGTAGAGTTTGACTACTCGACAGTACACGCTGTTACAACTATTAAAAAATCGGGTTATGAAGCGATTATTATTAACAACAACCCTGAGACTGTTTCTACTGATTACACCACTGCCGATAAACTTTATTTTGAGCCTCTAACTCCCGAGGATGTTATGAATATTATCGAATTTGAAAAGCCTGATGGTGTTATAGCGTCTCTCGGCGGACAGACAGCAATTAATCTTGCAGAGCCCTTGATGAAACGTGGGGTTAAGATTGTTGGTACTGACTGTGATGCAATCGAAAGAGCAGAAAACCGCGATAGCTTTGAGAAGATTCTTGAAGAACTTAATATTCCTCAGCCAAAGGGTAAAGCTGTTACAAATATTGAGGACGGTATCAAAGCCGCAGCGGAAATCGGATATCCCGTTCTTGTTCGTCCCAGTTTCGTTCTAGGCGGAAGAGCGATGCAGATTGTCGCTAAGGAAGAACATTTGAGACAGTACCTTAAGACCGCTGTTGAAATTGATGAAGATAAGCCTGTTTTGGTTGATAAATACATTCAGGGTAAAGAAGTGGAAGTAGATGCAATTTGTGACGGCAGAGATGTTTTTGTGCCCGGTATTATGGAACTCGTTGAGCGTACCGGTGTACACTCTGGCGACTCCATCAGCGTATATCCCACCTTCAGTATTTCTGACAAAGTAAAAGGCATCATCCTCCAATATGCTAAGAAACTTGGTCTCGGCATCGGTATAGTGGGTCTTTTCAATATTCAATTTATCGTTGATGAAAATGATAATGTGTATATCATAGAGGTTAACCCCCGTTCCTCAAGAACTGTTCCTTTCCTTTCAAAAGCGACAGGTTACAGTCTTGCTGATATTGCTACAGAAGTTATTATGGGCAAGTCACTTAAAGAGCAGGGAATCTTCGATATTTATCCTGATGAAAAGAAACGTTGGTACGTAAAAGTCCCTGTGTTCTCATTTAACAAAATCAGAGGTATCGATGCTTACCTTTCGCCTGAAATGAAATCAACAGGTGAAGCAATTGGTTATGATGATAAACTGAATCGCGCTCTTTATAAAGCGCTTCAGGCATCAGGTATGAAACTCCAGAACTACGGAACAGTAGTCGTTACACTTGCTGATGAAGATAAGGATGAAGCACTTCCTCTCATCAGAAGATTCTATGATATGGGCTTTAATATTGAAGCTACTATCGGTACAGCCGAGCATCTTAGAGATAACGGTATCAGGACAAAGATCTTAAGAAAACTTTCCGAAGGCAGCACTGAGATCCTCGACGCTATTCGCGCAGGATATGTAAGCTATGTAATCAATACCCGTGCCATACTTTCAGGTGTTCACTATGAAGATGGTGTTGAAATCAGACGTACTGCAAACGAGAATAACGTAACACTCTTTACTTCACTTGATACAGTAAGAGTTCTGCTTGATGTACTGGAAGAAATCACACTCACAATCTCTACAATCGATGCATAAGGAGAAAACCATGTCATTGAACGAAGTTATTATTGATGGTGTAAAAATGATTCAATCATTTTATACCGTTGCAGAAAACGAAAATATCGCCAGGGACGTCTATATGATGAAGCTCGTTGGGGATACATCTCCAATAGCTGCCCCTGGTCAATTCGTTAATATTAAATTAGATGGTTTTTACCTTCGCCGTCCCATTTCTATCTGCGATTATGATGCAGAATCTATCACTATTATTTATAAAGTGGTAGGCAAGGGAACAGAGGCGATGAGTAAAATTGGCAAAGGTGCCGAACTTGATCTTCTCGTAGGTCTTGGTAACGGGTTTGACACCTCTAAAAGTGGTGAGACTCCTTTGCTTATCGGTGGCGGTATGGGCGTTGCACCTATGTACAATCTTTGTCGCAAACTCATCTCCGAGGGCAAAAAACCCGTTGTGGTGAATGGGTTTAACAGTGCAGATGATGTGTATTTGGAAAGCGAATTCAAAGCTCTTGGTGCAGAAGTTTATATTACTACTGCAGACGGCTCCTGTGGCGCAAAAGGGTTTGTTACCGATGTGGTGGCAAATCTTGATTATACATATTTTTATACTTGTGGCCCTATGGCTATGTTCAAGGCGATTGAGGCAATTGCCACGACATCAGGTCAGTATAGCTTTGAAGAGAGAATGGGCTGTGGATTCGGTGCTTGCATGGGATGTTCCTGCAAGACCAAATATGGCAATAAGCGTATTTGCAAAGACGGGCCTATTTTAGAGAGAGAGGAGATAGTATGGTAGATACAAGAGTCAACTTGAGTGGTATAACTCTTGACAATCCCGTTATCCCTGCCAGTGGCACCTTCGGATTTGGCAAAGAGTTTGCACAATATTATGATATTAATTGCCTTGGTACTTTTTCCTTCAAAGGCACTACCAAGGACCCTCGTTTCGGTAACCCCACACCTCGTATCGCAGAGTGTACTGCGGGAATGATTAATTCAGTGGGATTGCAGAATCCTGGTGTTGAGCATGTTTTGACCAACGAATTGGTAGAACTTAAAGAATATTTCGCTAAGCCGGTTATGGCTAATGTGAGTGGATTCTCTATCGATGAGTATGTATATACTTGTGAAAAGATTGATAAAGCTGAGCAGGTGGGATGGATAGAAGTTAATGTTTCTTGCCCCAATGTGCACGGTGGTGGAATGAGCTTTGGTACCACGCCCGAATCTGCGGCAGAGGTAACTAAGGCAGTAAAAGCAGTTACTACTAAGCCTGTATATATTAAGCTTTCGCCTAATGTGACAGATATCGTATCTGTTGCAAAAGCCTGTGAAGAGGCGGGGGCAGATGGTATCAGTCTCATCAATACTTTGCTTGGTATGAGGATTGACTTGAAGACAAAGAAATGCGTAATAGCCAACAAGATGGGTGGCTTTTCGGGTCCCGCAATCTTCCCTGTGGCTCTTCGTATGGTATATCAGGTGTATGATGCGGTTAAAATCCCGATAATCGGTATGGGTGGCGTATCTACTGCTGAGGATGTAATAGAAATGATGTTGGCTGGTGCTACAGCGGTTCAGGTAGGTGCTGCAAACCTTGTTGATCCCTTTGCCTGCAAGAAGATAATCGAGGATTTGCCTGTGTATATGAATAAATACGGAATTAAAAGTCTTTCAGATGTTATAGGAGGTGCTCATTAATGGGTAAGGATGTTATAGTTGCTTGTGATTTTCCAAGCAAAGAAGAGGTTTTTAAGTTTCTTGATCTCTTTACTGAGGAAAAACCTTTTGTGAAAATTGGTATGGAACTTTTCTATGGCGCAGGCCCTGAGATCGTTCGCGAGATTAAAAAGAGAGGTCACAAGATTTTCCTTGATCTTAAACTCCACGATATTCCAAACACTGTTAAGAAATCCATGGCCGTACTTTCAAAGCTCGATGTTGATATGACCAATCTTCACGCAGCGGGTACTATTGATATGATGAAGGCGGCCCTTGAAGGTCTTACTCGTCCTGATGGATCAAGACCTATACTTATTGCTGTTACACAGCTCACATCCACCAGTCAGGAGAGAATGGAGAAAGATCTTCTCATTAGCGAGCCTATTGACAAGGTTGTAATGCACTATGCCAAGAACGCTGCCGAGGCTGGCCTTGATGGCGTTGTGTGCTCACCCCTTGAGGCAGAGAAGGTACACAACACCTGCGGCAAGGACTTTATAACTGTAACTCCCGGTGTTCGTTTTGCAGATGGTGAAAAGGGGGACCAGGTAAGGGTTATGACTCCTGAACAGGCAAAACTCATTGGCTCTGATTATATTGTAGTAGGCAGACCTATCACTGCGGCAGAGGATCCTGTTGCTGCATACAGAAGATGTGTTAAAGAATTTGTAGATTGAGAGGTATAGATTTATGAAAAAGTTAATTGCTAAAGACTTACTTAAAATCAAAGCGGTATTCTTCAGACCTGAAGAACCCTTCACATGGGCAAGCGGTATTAAAAGTCCCGTTTATTGCGACAATCGTCTCACCTTGAGCGATATTGATGTAAGATCCGATGTAGAGAACGGCCTTGCTCAGGTTATTAAGGAGAACTACCCTGAGGCAGAGGTGCTTATGGGTACTTCTACTGCAGGTATTGCACACGCTGCAATTACTGCACATATTCTTGGTCTTCCTATGGGCTATGTTCGTAGTGGCGCTAAGGATCACGGTAGAAAGAACCAGATTGAAGGTAAACTCATCCCCGGGCAGAAGGTTGTAGTAGTAGAAGACCTTATCTCTACCGGCGGAAGTGTTATAGAAGTAGTAGAGATTCTTCGTGAAGCAGGTGCAGAGGTACTTGGTATTGCTTCGATCTTTACCTACGGTATGAAAAAAGGTATCGATAGACTTGCAGAAGCAAATGTTAAAAATGTCAGCCTTACCGAGTTTGACGTGATTGCAGAAGCTGCAGCTGAAGAAGGCTATATCAAGACAGAAGATATCGCCAGACTTATTGCGTTCAGAAATAACCCTTCAGACGAAAGCTGGATAGGAGCATCAAAATGAGAAGTGTAATTGATATTAAAGATTTGTCAAAAGACGAACTTGCCCAGTTGATAAACGTTGCTGAAGATATAATATCAAATCCGTCTAAGTACGCTCACAAGTGCGATGGCAAGAAACTTGCTACACTGTTTTTTGAACCTTCAACACGTACAAGGCTTAGTTTTGAAGCGGCAATGTATGAATTGGGTGGTAATGTGCTTTCTATGTCGGATTCTGCATCCAGCTCTGCTTCAAAAGGCGAGAGCGTAGCAGATACTGCCAAAGTAATTTCCTGCTATGCAGATATCATTGCGATGCGTCACCCTAAAGAAGGTGCGCCTCTCGTTGCTGCATTAAACAGTGACATCCCCGTTATAAATGCAGGCGATGGCGGTCATAACCATCCCACACAGACTCTTGCCGATCTTCTTACAATTCATCGTAAAAAAGGCAGATTTGATTCTTTGACAGTAGGTCTTTGTGGTGACTTAAAATTCGGCAGAACGGTACATTCTCTGATTTCTGCACTTTCAAGATATGATAATGTCAAGTTTGTGCTTATTTCTCCTGAAGAACTCAAGGTTCCCAGCTATGTAAAGAATATTATCAAAGAGCAGAAACTTGAATATACCCAGACCACTGACCTTGTAAGTGTAATTGGTGAACTTGATATTCTTTATATGACCAGGGTGCAGAGAGAACGCTTTTTCAACGAGGAAGATTATTTGCGTCTTAAAGACAGCTACATCCTCACTCCTGAAAAGCTCACAACCGCAAAGAATGATTTGTGCATTATGCATCCGCTTCCGAGGGTTAACGAGATCAGCGTGGCGGTGGACAAGGATAGCCGCGCATGTTACTTTGACCAGGTACTCAACGGTAAATATATGCGTATGGCACTTATACTCAAGTTGTTGGGGGTAGAATAAATGAAGATAGATTCAATTAAGAACGGTATTGTAATTGATCACATTGAAGCAGGCAAGGGAATGGAGATTTATGCTCTGTTGCATCTTGATTCACTGGAGTGTGCCGTTGCAATTATTAAAAACGTCACCAGCAATAAGATGGGTAAAAAAGATATTATCAAGATAGATGCGTCTATCGAACTTGATATGGATATTCTTGGATTTGTTTCTCCCAGCGCTACCGTTGATATCATTCGTGACGGTGAATTGGTTGAAAAGAAGAAAATGTCTGTTCCCAAAAGGCTCGAGAATGTGATTTTCTGCAAGAACCCTAGATGTATATCTACTACTGAGCAGGAACTTCCGCATGTATTCAATCTTACCGATGAGGGCAAGAGAGAGTACAGATGTATATACTGCGAGACAAAAGGGGAGTAATACATAAGTCGGATTGTTAACAATTTTTTCTATGTTGTTGACAATCTTGTGCTATATACTATTTGGCGAATAAATTAAATTGTTGTGATTGAGGAATAATATGAAAAAGGATATTATACAAGTCGTTTCAGGTGTGGCGATATTAAGTATCATAATGGATGCCGTGTTTTTTGCCATAGGAAGATTTGATGTGACTGTGCTGTGGGGCTCTTTGCTTGGCTCTATATGTGCAATAGTGAACTTTCTCCTTTTGGCACTTACCGTATATACCTCTGTTTCCAAAGGTAAAGCCGCTTCCGGATATATGGGTATTAGTTATCTTTTGCGTTTGGCATTCATAGGCGCAGTAATTGTATTTGCAATAAAACATCCTATGATTAATTATGTCGCTGCTGCGATTCCTCTTGTTTTTCCTCGTGTTACCATAATGGTGGTGCAATTTATATTAAAATACAGGAAATCATCAGTAAAGGAGGGTGATAATCTTGGAGGGGCCTAAGATACTGTTTACAATACCGTATCTCAATATAAACGTCACAGAAACTATTGTTGACACATGGTTTGTAATGGCAGTGCTCACTATAGTTTGCATATTTCTTACGAGGAACCTCAAGGTGATCCCTGTCACCCGAAGGCAACTTGTTGCAGAGAAGTTAGTAGAACTCGTCAACAACCTCGTGTCTACCACAATGGGCAAACGATATATGTTTATGGCACCGTATATTGCTGCTTTGTTTGCTTCGTCAATGATAGGAAGTTTGTCATCTCTCGTTGGATTAAGACCGTTCACCGCGGATTTAAGCACCACATTGAGTTGGTCGTTACTTGCTTTCATTATGATTCAGGGCAATAATATCCGCTTGAATGGAGTGGGGGGCTGGCTTAAAGGTTTTGCCGACCCCGTACCCTTTATGTTGCCGCTTAATCTGGTATCTGAAATTGCAAACCCGATTTCAATGTCGTTCCGTCATTTTGGAAATATTGCTGCAGGTATGGTAATTACAAGTCTGCTTTATTCGGCACTTGCGGCGCTCAGTAGATTTGTGATTGGGTGGATACCCAATGAATTTGTTGCAAGTATCCCGATTTTCCAGTTAGGTCTGCCTGCGATACTGTCAGTTTATTTTGATATATTCACTAGTTTCTTGCAGGCATATATAATTTCTATGTTGACTATGGTATTCGTTTCCGGAGTGGATCCGAGAAATTAAAATTATTAAAATTACGGAGGTAATTGTTATGTTGGAAAGAGCAATCATTTTAGCTGCATCAGCAGTGGGCGCAGGACTTGCTATGATAGCAGGTATTGGTCCTGGTATTGGTCAGGGTTATGCTGCAGGTAAAGCAGCAGAGGCAGTAGGTCGTCAGCCTGAAGCAAAGGGTGATATCACATCTACAATGCTCTTTGGTTGTGCAGTTGCAGAGTCAACGGGTATTTACGGTTTGGTTGTAGCGCTTATCCTTTTGTTTGCCAACCCCCTCATTAACTTGCTTTAATAGCTTCAAGGAGGCCATATAATGCCGTTTGTAAGTATAGATGTGTGGACAATAATTATGCAGTGGGGTAACCTGCTGATATTGATGTGGCTGTTCAAGAAGTTCTTGTTCAAGCCCGTCATGTCAATTCTTGACGCACGAAACGACGAAATCAAGAATAGATACGACGAAGCTGAAAACGCTCGTAAAAGCGCAAATGAGCTTAAAGAGGAGTATGATCGTCGTATGGGAGATGCTAAAGAAGAGGCGGAAGAGATTGTGAAATCGGCTGTCAAGACTGCGAAGAGGTCTTCGGACGAGATAATTTCTGACGCCCAGAGCAAAGCATCTACTATTATGGAAAGAGCAAATGAGAAAATTGAGATAGAGCGTAAGAAAGCAGTAAACGATGCTAAGAACGAGCTGTCCGATATGGCCCTTACCATTGCCGGCAAGGTAATCGAGAGACAGATTAATGCCGAAGACAACAAACGCATGATTGAAAAATTCATTGATGAATTGGGTGATGTATCATGATGGCGGTTGCATATGCTGAGGCGTTGTATTCACTTGCTAAGGACGAGAATTGCACCGAGGAGATATACAACCAGATGCCGGACGTTCGTTTCGCATTTTCCGATAATCCCGAGCTTTCTGATATACTGGACAGACCTGGTGCTGATTTGAATAATCGGTATTCTCTTATTGACAGATGCTTTGCAGATATCAATGTGCATCTTCTCAATTGTATCAAGGTAATGTGCAAGCGCCGTGTAACATCTGCTTTTGTGCAGATGACTGATGAGTTTATGAGTTTGTACCGTGCGGATAATGGCATTGAGAAGGTGACTGTTATCACTGCCGAGCCTTTGTCCGAGGATTTAAATTCCTCACTGAAATCAAGACTTGAGGATAAACTTTCCAAGACGGTTGAGATGACGGTAACAGTTGATCCGTCCATAATTGGCGGAATTATCGTCAGGACAGAAAACACACAAATTGATTCAAGTATCAAGACACGCCTTTCCGATATAGAAAAGCGTATTAAGTCTGTTGTGCTTGAATAATGGAGGTTTATAATGAAACCCGATGAAATTAGTAAATTGATAAAAAGTGAAATCAAGAACTTCGAAAACAAAGTTTCTTATAGTGAAACCGGTTATGTTATAGAAGTTGGTGATGCTATTGCCCGTGCATATGGATTGGAAAACTGTATGTCCAATGAGCTTCTTGAATTTGAGAATGGCGAGATGGGAATGGCGCTTAACCTTGAGGAAGAGTTTGTCAGCATAGTAATTCTCGGCGACGACTCCAATATCAAGGAGGGTAGCGTTGTTAAACGTACCGGCAAGGTTGTTAGTGTGCCTGTTGGCGAATCATTGATTGGCAGGGTAGTAGATGCTCTTGGTAATCCTATCGATGGCAAGGGGCCCGTTCTTGCTGAAGAAATTCGTCCTATCGAATCCGAAGCACCTGGTATCATCACCAGAAAATCTGTTAACACTCCTTTGCAGACGGGTATCAAAGCAATTGACTCTATGATCCCCATTGGCAGAGGCCAGAGAGAACTTATTATTGGTGACAGACAGACCGGTAAAACCGCTATTGCTATTGATACAATCATTAACCAAAAAGGTAAAGACGTAATTTGTATCTATGTAGCAATCGGTCAGAAGCGTTCAACAGTTGCACAGCTTGTTGAATTGCTTACCAAAACCGGAGCCATGGAATACACTATTGTAGTATCTGCCACTGCATCCGAAACTGCACCTTTGCAGTATATTGCACCATACTCCGGATGCACCATGGGCGAGTATTTTATGAAGAAGGGCAAAAGTGCACTTATTGTGTATGATGATTTATCAAAACACGCTGTTGCATACAGAACCTTGTCGCTTCTGCTTCGTCGTGCTCCTGGTCGTGAAGCTTACCCCGGTGACGTATTCTATCTCCATTCAAGACTTTTGGAGAGAGCGGCTAACCTTGCTCCTGAATACGGCGGAGGTTCGCTTACAGCTCTTCCTATTATTGAAACTCAGGCGGGAGACGTATCTGCGTACATCCCCACAAACGTAATTTCAATTACTGACGGACAGATATTCTTGGAAACAGAACTTTTCCACAGCGGAATAATGCCTGCTGTTAACCCTGGTATTTCCGTATCTCGTGTAGGTGGTAATGCGCAGATTCCTGCTATGAAAAAAGTTGCTGGCAAACTCAAACTTGAGTATTCACAGTACCGAGAATTGCAATCCTTCTCCCAGTTTGGTTCTGACCTTGATGCAGATACCAAGAGCCGTTTGAGGAAGGGTGAACGTATAGTAGAGATCCTCAAGCAGGGACGTTCTGCACCTGTTGCGGTAGAAGATCAGGTAGTAATCATATATGCTGTTATAAACAACTACCTCGATGACGTTGCGATTGAGAACGTAGCAGAGTACGAGAAGGAACTTTTTGTTTTCGTTGCTGAGGCATATCCTCAGGTCAAGAGCGAAATGGTTTCTACCGGCAAACTTTCCGATGAAGGAATGGCTCTACTTGACGAAGCCGTAAAAACCTTCACCGAACGTTTTGTAAATACACATGCAAAGAGGTGAGTAACTGATGGCAGGCGGTTCTATGAAGGACATCAAAACCCGTATCAAAAGTATTCAGGGTACCCGTCAGATTACTAAAGCAATGCGTCTTGTGGCATCTTCAAAACTTCGCCGTGCAAAAGAGAGAATGGAGCAGACTGCTCCGTACCACAAATCATTTTGTGATGTGATAGATAGATTGTCGCATAGCACGGATATATCTGATAGTGTGTTCTATACTCAAAGAGAATCAAAAAACATCTGTTATTGCGTTGTGGCGGGTGACAGAGGTCTTGCGGGTGGATATAACACAAATGTTTTCAAAGAGGTGTTGTCGCATTGCGAAAACAGCACAGGTAATATTTCGGTGCTACCTCTTGGTAAGAAAACTGCAGAATATTTTGGTAAGAGATTCAAGTTTTTTGAAGATTGCAAAATGAATGCATCCGATGTGAGTATCAGTGATTGCTTTGCAATTGGCAACCTTGTCTGTGACAAATTTAAGTCTGGTGAGATAGACGAATTTTACCTTACTTACACATCATATAAAAATGTTTTGCATCAGGAACCTGTAACAATCAAGCTTTTACCTCTTGAGGCAAAAGCAGACGAAAAGAAAGTGCAGATTGAATGCGAACAGAGTTTTGCATCTACTGTTTCCCGTGTTTTGCCCTCGTATATTGCATCTGCATTGCTTTCTGCGGTTTCGCACTCTTATGTAAGTGAGCTCACTGCAAGACAGAATGCTATGGATACTGCCACAAGCAATGCTGATGAGATGATCTCCAGTCTCCAACTCCAGTATAACCGAGCGCGTCAGGCAGGTATTACCCAGGAGATTACAGAGATCGTAGCAGGTGCTAATTCTTAGCCGAAAGCGAATAATCTGAACCCGCCTTAAACAGCGTAATTTCGGTATATTTCGGCTTATCATCCTTGCAAGGCGTCAGCCTTGCGGCGTCTTCTGCACCAAAATCTCCTCGAAATTTCATCGGTTTAAGGTCGTAGAATTTTCAAAGTGAGGATTTTTGTGTTGCGTGAGGCAAAAACGGAGGTAATCCTTGACGGATTACCGAGTATTTTAACGAAGCGAAAGCGAAAATCCGCCTTCGAAAATCGTGGTTCGGATTATTCTCTTTCGGCTAAAATCGGAAGGTGTGAGAATATGAATAATAAAGGAACAGTAATTCAGGTGATTGGTCCCGTTGTAGACATCCGTTTTGACGGTGGCCAACTTCCTCTTATTAAAAATGCTATCGAGATCGAGAGTAACGGCACAACTATTGTAGTTGAAGCTGCTGCTCATCTTGGCGACAATATTGTCCGTTGTATATCAATGAACTCAACCGATGGATTGAAAAGAGGCGTTGAGGCGATTGATACCGGTTCGGGCATTAAAGTGCCCGTAGGCGAGAAAACTCTCGGTAGAATCTTTAATCTTCTTGGTCAGCCTATTGATGAACTTCCTGTTCCCGAGACGGAAGAGAAATGGACAATACATCGCAATCCCCCTGCTTATGATGAACAGGAGAGTACAACTGAGATACTTGAGACGGGTATCAAGGTTGTAGACCTTATTGCGCCCTATGCCAAAGGTGGCAAGATCGGCCTTTTCGGTGGTGCAGGTGTTGGTAAAACGGTTCTTATCATGGAACTTATCAATAACGTTGCAAAAGAGCATGGCGGTATTTCTGTGTTCACAGGAGTAGGGGAGAGAACCCGTGAGGGTAATGACCTCTATAATGAGATGAAGGAATCGGGTGTTATAAATAAGACCGCTCTTGTATATGGACAGATGAACGAACCACCAGGAGCCAGAATGCGAGTTGCTCTCTCTGGTCTTACTATGGCAGAGTATTTCCGTGATTCTGCCGGTCAGGATGTGTTGCTCTTTATTGACAATATATTCAGGTTTACTCAGGCGGGATCCGAGGTTAGTGCACTTCTCGGCAGAATGCCCTCTGCGGTTGGATATCAGCCGACTCTGGCTACAGAGATGGGTGCTTTACAGGAGAGAATTACTTCTACTAAGAAGGGTTCCATCACATCCGTTCAGGCGGTTTATGTACCTGCGGATGACCTTACAGACCCTGCTCCTGCTACTACTTTTGCTCATCTTGATGCTACTACGGTTCTTTCAAGAAACATTGCATCATTGGGTATATACCCTGCGGTTGACCCTCTTGAATCTACATCTAGAATCCTTTCGCCTGAGATTGTAGGTCAGGAACATTATGATACTGCTTTGGCTGTTATTCATATCCTTCAGAGGTATAAAGAACTTCAGAATATCATAGCAATTATGGGTATGGATGAGCTTACCGAGGAAGATAAAATCACTGTTAACCGTGCAAGAAAAGTGCAGAGATTTTTGTCTCAGCCCTTCTCAGTTGCTGAGCAGTTTACGGGCATGAAAGGTAAATACATCCCGTTGAAAGAGACTATTCGTGGCTTCAAAGAGATAGTAGAAGGTAAACACGATGATTTGCCTGAGTCTGCATTTCTTTTTGCGGGTACAATCGACGAAGTAATCGAAAAAGCTGCTCAGGAGAAGAAATAATCGGAGGGTGCTATGTCAGAGTTTAAGTTGATTGTTGTGACACCTGATGGTATCGAGTTTGATGGTGTGGCAGAGTCTGTAGTCGTAAGGACTACTGTTGGCGACGTGGGGATTTTAAGCAATCATGCTCCCTTTGCTGCAGCACTTTCCACCGGCGAGGCAAAGATACAGATAAACGGAATCAAGCGTTTTGCTGCTTGTTCGGGAGGCGTTATCAGCGCCGATAAAGAGGGTGTCCGTATTGTAGCTGATACTTTTGAATGGGCAGATGAAATTGATGTTGTGAGGGCAGAAAACGCCCGTGACAAAGCGAGAAAAGTCATTGATAGTTCAAATGACAGTTCTCAGATTGATAAGGCAAAAATCAAATTATTGCGTGCTATCACCAGAATTGGTGTTGCAAATAATAAATAAAATTATAAGGAGGAATTTCTTATGGATTTCAAAGGTTCAAAAACAGAGAAAAATTTATTGGAAGCATTTGCCGGTGAAAGCATGGCAAGAAACAAGTACACCTACTTTGCATCAGTTGCAAAGAAAGAAGGTTATCAGCAGATAGCTGCTATTTTCGAAGAAACAGCTAACAACGAGAAAGAACATGCAAAACTTTGGTTCAAAGCTTTAGGCGAACTTGGCACAACCGCAGAGAATCTTCTCAGCGCCGCCGAGGGCGAGTACTATGAATGGACCGTCATGTACAGCCGTTTTGCTGATGAGGCTGCCGAAGAAGGCTTTACCGCATTGGCTGCACAGTTCAGATTGGTTGCAAAAGTAGAGAAGGCTCACGAAGAGCGTTATCGTGCACTTCTCAACAATGTAGAGATGAAAGCGGTATTCGAAAAGAGTGAAGAGATTATGTGGGAATGCCGTAACTGCGGTCACCTTGTTATGGGTAAGAAAGCACCCGAGGTTTGCCCTGTTTGCGCACACCCCCAGAGCTTCTTTGAGGTTAGAAAAGAAAATTATTGATGCGTTTGGTTTCTTTTCTTTGATGTTCAATTCAAACAGTATCAATAAAAAACACCCATCATTTTGATGGGTGTTTTAATTTTTTAGTTGTTTGTTTTTGGAATATAAATTCTGAAGTGAGAGGCGGCTTCGTCAACTTTATCGCTGGTTATTGATGTTCCATCGATATATGAAATGTTGAATGCCCTGTAGTTGAAATCTCCCCACCAAGCGTCGCTAACTACCTCTACGCCGATAGTCACGTTTTCAGGCCTGTCAGAAGAGTTCTTTACTCCCAAGGTCTGCCATCCTTCGGGACGATATTTTGTTCCCTTATCAATAACTATAAGTGATCCGTTGGGAAGATCCTCTTTTGAGAATTGTTTGGTTGCAACCGCTGTAGTGCTTACTGTGATTTTGCTGTGAGCAGAAGAACTGGTGGAGTTCCAATAACCTTGAGTATGCCCTAAACCGATTTGTGTATAGTTATTTAAGTCATAAATGTCAGATATTTCGGCATATTGTGATTGTGTAATTTTCTCAGGATTTTTGATTGCGTTGTTTACGCATTCCTTTATAACACTTAGATACTCAGCGGGAAGTCCGTTCGGTACATGGTCAATATTATCAATCGACATTCCGGTAATTGATGCAAGCCAAGTTAATGAGGCGATGTATCTTCCGAGCGGAATTTGTAGGTGGTGACCATCACGATTTAAGCCGTCACCAAACAAACTGGTACGAGCATTTTGTATTGCTGTGCCGGAAGGGATATAGAAGGAAAACTCATTGTGGGGATAAACTTTTTCCTTTACTGCGGAAAGGATAGCATTGTACATTGTAAGCTGGTCTTTATTATACGTCGGGAAGGAACTATGGGTACTATCCTGAGAATATGCCCACGTAGTATGCCATCCGAGTTTTGCTTTCGGATTTGTTTTGGTGTTATTGATATGTTCAATCAAATCAGAAAGATATGGCTCGTATGTATCGGCATCACCAGAACTACCGCTTGCCTGCTGGAGTGTAATGAAGTCCCATTTATCGTTCTTCAAGCCATAGTCAAAAGCTCTGGTGGAAGTTGCCCAAGTGTCAGAGGTATTTTTGTAATATCTGTATGCGGCTGATTGATCAGTAACACATGTCCAGTGGGTTTTAAGAGAACAGCTGGCCTTGTAAAGATATGCGATTACGACTTTATCGATTCCCATCTCTTTGAGAGGCTGATAGAGTAGACTCATGGCATCCTGGGTAAAGCTGTTGCCAATACCGAGTATTTTGATACTATGGATTTTCTCGGGGGATTCGCAGATATCTGTATCGTTAACCGTAACATATGCTTTCAATTTCTTTGCATCAGCAATACTGCCCGCATCATATTCAAATGTGTTCTTGCCGGCAACAATGCTCTGGGGTGCAGATTCGTACATATCCACAAGTTCGTTGTCAAAGTCGTATGAGCCAAGACGAATAGTGTACCTTGCATCATCAGCGATACTGCTTACAAAACTACCACTTACAACAAACTTGTTGTCTACATAGTTGACTGCAACTTCGCCATCACTGAAACGTATAGATTTTTCGACGGGGGTGGAAATAGGCTTTTGATTGCCGGTCCACACAAATGCTTTCAAGTTTACCGCGTTGGTGATGATACCTGCATTATATTCAAAAGCATTGGCACCATAAGTGGTAGTGAAAGCCTCCGAAACGTATACGGCTATCAGTGAACCATCAGCAGCATGCGAACTAAGATAAACTTTGTATTTCTCCGAATTTGTGGCAGAACTGTTAAAACTTCCTGTTACAACCACTTCGCCATTAACAAGATTGATGTTGACTTCGGCATCAGAGAATCTAGAAGGCGAGTTGGCAGTTACAACAATAGTTGTTGCAAACAAAATTACGATTGCCAACACCAGGCTAAGTGCTTTTTTAAACATTGTTTTCATAATATGTTCAGCTCCTGTTTATTAGTATTGTGGGTACAATATGCATAAAAATCCTCCATCAAATCAAGAAGGAGGATAAGCTGGTGACAGGAATTGAACCTGCAACCTGCGGTTTACGATACCGCTGCTCTGCCTTTGAGCCACACCAGCAAAAATACTTACTCAAATATTATACTAAATGCACTTGTTAAAGTCAACAACAAAATACGTGTTAAAATCCTTATTTTTGTTAAGGATTTCATTAAGAAAACGACCTTTTTGCCTTGAATTTGGCAATATCGTGTGCTATACTTTTCAATGTTTAATGATCACATTAATTCATCGGAGGTTAATATGGATATTTTACTTTCTGCTTCCATAGCTCTGTTAGGCGGTCTTTTGATGACACGCCTGTTCAAACCACTTAAATTACCTTCAGTAACCGCATATCTTATTGCAGGTGTACTTGTGGGCCCTTACTGCCTTGGTGCGTTGGGTATAGATGGTGTTGGATTCAAGGACTATCATTCTGTAGAGAATTTAGCACTTATCTCTGAAGTTGCTCTCGCATTCATAGCGTTTTCTATCGGTAGTGAATTTCGCCTGGAAGACCTTAAGAAAACCGGTATGCAAGCAATGGTTATTGGCGTTTTACAGGCATTTGTTGCAATGCTTTTCGTAGACCTGGCACTTTACGGGATTCATGTTATGATGCCCGACAAACTCTCTTTGTCTCAGACACTCACCCTCGGTGCTATTGCAACTGCTACCGCTCCCGCGGCCACTTTGATGGTTGTTCGTCAGTATAAAGCAAATGGCCCTCTTACCAAACTTCTTTTACCTATAGTTGCATTGGATGATGCGGTAGGTCTTATAGTGTTCGCTGTATCCTTTGGCGTAGCAAAAACACTGGTGGTTGGATCGATAGATTTTATATCTATTTTCATTAATCCTTTGGTGGAAATTTTTGCTTCGCTCTTGCTTGGTACGGTGATGGGATATATTCTTACTCAGTTAGAGAAGCTTTATAATTCTAACACCAATCGTCTAAACCTTGCTATTGCGATGGTTTTTCTTACCGCTGCAATTTCAATGGTCAAATTCAATATTGGTTCTGTTCATGTAAGTTTTTCATCACTACTTACCTGTATGATGCTCGGTACGGTGTTTTGCAACATTTGTCCTCTTTCTCATGATCTTATGGAAAAAACCGACAAATGGACTTCGCCACTTTTTGCGCTGTTCTTCGTTATTAGTGGTTCAGAACTTGAACTCAATGTGTTTACGGATATTTCCATTGTATTGATAGGTGCTACTTACATCGTATTCCGTTCACTTGGTAAATATTTCGGTGCATTTGGCAGTGCAAAAATCACCAAATGTTCACCAGAAATCTGTAAATATCTCGGTATCACCCTTCTTCCTCAGGCGGGCGTTGCCCTTGGAATGTGTACGATGGTCGCTGCCTCCCCCGAAATGGCAGGGCAGGGGATAATGGTGCGAAACATCACTCTTTTTGCTGTACTTATATATGAACTTTTTGGACCTGTATTCACAAGGCAGGCACTCATGTCAGCAGGAGAAATAGAACCCATACCTCACGAAGTGAAAAACCGTCGTCAGTTGAAGTTGGAACACGCCAAGAAAAACTCCGTCAAACATTAGGAATTTCAATGGTTATACGTCAAAAATGTGTTGACAAAACACGTCAAAAGTGCTATTATGTATAATGATCAATTTTTTTGACGGGAGATGAACACGAATGTCAAGATTTGGTATGACTGATTCAAGACATAGCAACACTCACACTGACAATAGTGTGTGTTCATCTTGTCGTGCAAAAAACGCCGCTATGGGCGGCAAATTCGGTTTTGTATGCAATGCAGGTGCTGGTGTTTCAGCGTCTGCATTTTTGCTTATTTTCAGTATTGTCATAAGCATTATTGCCCTAGGTGGAATAATTGGAATAATCATCATAAATTCCTTAATAATTTCAATTATTAAAATCATTACCAGTAAGCAAACCGAATGCGCAAGCATATAAGATTATCTATCAGACGGTTTTGCTTTCAAAAAATGCAGAGCCGTTTTTATTTTTCAAAAAATTAAAAGGCTGACATTTCAGTCGCCAGGTAAGGAGAGATATTATGAACATCACTATCACCAAAACAACCGAGCCTAAAGCTATTCCTACAGAGAATCTTGGTTTCGGCAAAATTTTCACCGATCATATGTTTGTCGCTGATTATTCAAGAGACAAGGGTTGGTATAACGCAAGAATCATTCCCTTTGGCAATCTTAGCATGCATCCTGCTGCTACTGTATTCCACTATGGTGCAGAGATTTTCGAGGGCATGAAAGCATACAGAAGAGCTGATGGCAAAGTACAGCTTTTCAGACCTATCGAAAACGTTAAGAGAATGAATAACTCTGCGGAGCGTTTGCGTCTTCCCCAGATGCCTGAAGAGGATATGCTTCAGGCAATTATGGAATTGGTTAAAGTCGAGGAGAAGTGGGTACCCCACAAAGATGGCGAATCCCTCTACATTCGTCCTTTCCTTTTCGGCAATGACGAGCATCTTGGTGTACACTCAATCGTCAATGCCACTTTCGTAATCATCTGCTCACCTAGCGGCAGTTACTATGCAGAGGGCATCAACCCTGTTAAGATTATGATTGAAGAAGACGATGTACGTGCAGTTCGTGGTGGTACGGGTTTTGCAAAATGCGGTGGTAACTATGCCGCTGCTAACCGTGCCGGCGAAAAAGCAGAGAAACTCGGATATACTCAGGTACTCTGGCTTGATGGTGTGGAGAGAAAATATATCGAAGAAGTTGGTGCAATGAACGTAATGTTCAAGATTGGCGGCGAGATTATCACTCCCGCACTTTCTGGTTCAATTCTCCCCGGCATTACAAGAAAGTCATGTATCGAAGTTCTCAAGAATGAGGGATACAAAGTATCTGAAAGATTGCTTTCTATCGAAGAGCTTACTGCTGCTATGGAATCAGGTACACTTGAAGAGGCATGGGGTTGTGGTACAGCTGCGGTTGTATCACCCATCGGCCAGCTTTTCTATAAGGGCAAGACATATACAATCAACAATAACGAAATCGGTGAAGTTACACAGAAACTTTATGACAAACTCACCGGTATTCAGTGGGGAAAGATTGAGGATACATACGGATGGACAGTAGAAATCTGAAAAGAATAACTGTTTTTGCAGGTCACTATGGTAGCGGTAAGACTAATATTGCAGTAAACTTTGCTCTTGGTATGGCGAAGACAGGCAATTCTGTCGCTATTGCTGACCTTGACATCGTAAATCCTTACTTTCGTACCAAGGACTCGGAGCAGATTTTGGAGGGGGCAGGAATTAGACTGATTTCTTCCCCTTATGCCAATACAAACGTAGACACCCCCGCACTTCCTGCGGAAGCGTATTCTGTAATCCATGATAAGAGCAAATATTCCGTCATAGACGTTGGTGGCGATGATAGAGGTGCTCTTGCTCTTGGCAGATATATGCCCGATATCTTGGAGCAAAATGATTATGAGATGGTGTTTGTTATAAATAAATACCGTTATCTCACCTCAACACCCGAGGACACTGTTGAAGTTATGCGGGAGATTGAACTTGCCGCAGGTGCTAAGTTCACCTCTATTGTCAATAACTCCAATCTCGGTGAGGAGACCACCGCGGAGACCGTACTTTCCTCCGTGGAATATGCCGATAAGATATCATCCCTCACGGGGCTTGATATTTTGTTCACCTCCGTTAAGAGTAGTCTTGTAAAAGAGCTTGACGGACAGATTAGTAACCTTTTTCCGATTGAACTCTATGTAAGGCAATCGTGGTTAAGATAAGGAGTAGATTTTATGGCTAAAGTTGTTTTTAACGAAGTGTTGTGCAAAGGATGTGGTCTTTGCGTAGGCGCATGCCCCAAAAACATCGTTGCACTCAAAGATGAATTGAATGCAAAAGGATATCATCCCGCAGGCGTGACCGATCCCGATAGTTGTATAGGTTGTGCTTTCTGTGCTACCATGTGTCCTGATTGTGTAATTACTGTTGAAAGATAAGGGGGAGAGAGCATTGAAAGAAAAAGTATTGATGAAGGGTAATGAAGCCCTTGCAGAAGCTGCTATCATGGCAGGATGTAAGCATTATTTCGGCTATCCCATTACACCTCAGACAGAAGTTGCTGCATATATGGCAAAGAGACTTCCCAAGGTTGATGGTGGAGTGTTCTTGCAGGCAGAGAGTGAGATTGCCGCTATTAACATGGTAATCGGCGTTGCATCTACCGGTAAAAGAGTTATGACATCATCTTCAAGCCCCGGCATTTCACTCAAGAGCGAGGGTATTTCTTACCTTGCAGGGTGTGATTTGCCCGCTTTGATTGTAAACGTACAGCGTGGTGGTCCTGGTCTTGGTGGTATTCAGCCTTCACAGTCCGATTATTTCCAGGCAACCAAGGGTGGCTCACATGGTGATTTTCATCTCATCGTAGTTGCTCCTTCTTCCGTTCAGGAAATGGTTGATCTGACTTCTAAGTGTTTTGATCTTGCCGATAAATACAGAATGCCTGCTATGCTTTTGGCTGATGGTACTATGGGTCAGATGATGGAGCCTGTATCCTTGGATGAAAAAGAAGTTAAAACTTATGAAAAACCCTGGGCGCTCACTGGTACAAATTGTGAGAGAAAGCCCAATATTGTTAACTCTCTTTATATTCAGCCCGATGAACTCGAACGTCTTAACATTGAAAGATTCGAAAGATACAAGACAATTGAGGCAAACGAGGTTATGTATGATGAGTATATGATGGAAGATGCTGAAATCTGTATCGTTGCTTTCGGTGTGGCTGCGAGAGTGTCTCAGAACGCTATTGACGAAGCACGCAAGAAAGGTATCAAGGTTGGTATGATTCGTCCTATCACACTCTGGCCTTTCCCCAAAGATGTACTTAACAAAACGGCAGACAAGGTAAAAGCATTTATCTCCGTTGAGCTTAACATGGGACAGATGATTGAGGATATCGAACTTGCAACCCGTTGCAAGAAGCCCGTTCTCCTTTGCAGCAGAACAGGTGGTATGCTCCATACTGTTGACAACATTCTTGACTCTATTGAAGAAGCAAACAAAATCGGAGGTGACAAATAATGGTAGTATTTGAGAAACCCCAGGCACTTACTGAAAATCCGTTGCATTATTGTCCTGGTTGTACACATGGTATTATCCATCGTCTCGTTGCCGAAGCTATTGACGAGCTTGGTATTCGCGGCAGAACTATCGGTGTTGCATCAGTAGGTTGCTCCGTATTTACATACAATTACTTTAACGTTGATATGGTTCAGGCGGCACACGGTCGTGCTCCCGCTGTTGCAACTGGTGTTAAACGTTCTGATTCAAACAACATTGTGTTTACATATCAGGGCGATGGTGACCTTGCTGCTATCGGTACTGCTGAGACAGTTCACTCTGCTGCAAGAGGCGAGAATATTACCGTTATTTTTGTAAACAACGCTATTTATGGTATGACAGGCGGTCAGATGGCACCCACCACTTTGCCTGGCCAGATTACACAGACTTCTCCCTACGGCAGAGACGTAGAGAAGGTTGGCTACCCCGTAAAGGTATGTGAGATGCTTTCTAATGTTGATGGTGCTACATATCTTGAAAGAGTAGCGGTTAACAATGTTAAGAATATTAAAAAAGCAAAAGAGGCTATTAAAAAAGCCTTCAAGAATCAGGTAGAAGGCAAGGGCTTCTCATTAGTAGAAGTTCTCTCTACATGTCCTACCAACTGGGGTAAGACTCCCGAGGATTCTCTCAAATGGTTGGAGAGTGAAATGATGCCTTATTATCCCCTTGGAGTATATAAGGACAAATACGCTGAAGAGGAGGCAAAATAATGAGCAAGCAGATGTTAATTGCCGGATTCGGCGGACAGGGTATACTTTTTGCAGGTAAATTCCTTGCATACGCAGGTCTTGTAGAGGGCAAGGAAGTAAGCTGGTTGCCTTCCTATGGTCCTGAAATGCGTGGAGGTACTGCAAGTTGTAGCGTTATCGTAAGCGATACCAAAGTTGGTTCTCCCGTTGTTGATAAGCCCGATATTTTGGTGGCTTTGAATGCGCCCTCACTTGATAAATATGAGGATACTGTTGTAAGCGGCGGTAAAATCTTTGTTGATAGTTCCTTGGTTGAACGCAAGGTAAAGCGTACTGATGTTGAGGTATATTATATCCCCGCATCACAGATGGCATCAGAACAGAATCTCAGTGGTCTTGCTAATATGATCATGATGGGTCACACCATTAAGCATACAGAGATTATTCCTTTTGGAGTAGTTGAAAAAGCAATGGCTAAGGTTGTTTCTGCAAAGAAGCAGAATTTGTTTGATGCAAATATTAATGCCGTTAATCTCGGATTTGAATTCTGATAGAAATATTTAGAATGTAAAAAGCGATGGATTTTCCATCGCTTTTTTAATTGACTATATTGATTTGTGGTACTTTGATTAAAGGGTAGGAGATAAGTGATTTGCCGTCTAGATCTTCGTTATGCATACTGACTGCATTTAATTGAAAATTATCGTAGGTTCTGTAATAATATATGCCTTCTTTAGTATCAC
>JAZOWA010000022.1:0-9874 GCA_045659025.1 Clostridia bacterium | reverse complement strand
TACAGAAAAGACGTAGCAGAAGAAAATCTGCAAAACCCGTTATTTTCCTTCTCATACTTGTACTTATAGTGGCAGGTATATTTATGCTGAACAAGGGCAAGACAGCAGAGAGTTTCAAGGGGTTTAAGAAAGACGAATTTGCATTTACTTTCAATCCTCCGCAGAACTGGGGTTCCTATGAGGAGATAACCGAAATCAACAAGAAATTCGCAGTAGGTATCCAGTATCCTCTCATTGCAGATGCAACTAACAAGGCAATCGAGGATGATGCAAAAAAGATTGTGGATGAGCTCAAGAAGGAAATCAAGCAGTTCAAGACCGGTTCCGGCGAAGACAGGACTATATACACCGCAAACTTCAATGTCATCCCTGCAAAAGACGGATACGTGAGCGTGGTATACACCATCAGCCGTGTGGCACCCTTAAGAGACTTAAACGATATTCAGTACAGAACGAGAATATACAACACCTCAACGGGCAAAGCGGTAAAGAGCGAGGATATATTCAACGAGAATTTCGCCGTTGCGGTATCTCACAACATAAAAGAATTCTTTGGCAACAATGCCCAGTATGCTGCGGAGACTTATACTCCCCTCTTTACAGACAACACAAAACCCAAGGCAGAAAATTTCAAAAATTTCTCCTTTGGTGAAAACAATATCCTTTTCTACTTCGGTGCAGGAGAAATCTTCCCCTCGGATATGGGTGCCGTAATTGCATCTGTACCCGTGAGCGAGGTGTTTGCCGATATGAAGCTTAACATCACCGGCTATACACCGCCCAAGTATGATGCAGGAAGTCCTATGGTAGCCCTCACCTTTGACGACGGCCCCTATGCGCCCTCCACCAATCGCATCCTTGATGCCCTTGAAAGTGTGGGTGGCAGAGCTACCTTCTTCGTATTAGGTGCAAGGGTTGGTGCAGAGAAGTCAACCATCGCAAGGGGTGACCAGTTGGGTTGTGAATACGGCAATCATACCTGGAACCACGTAAACCTCTCCAAGCTCTCTGCAAGTGAAGTAAGGCAGGAAATTGACAGCACAAGCAACGCATTGAAGGAAATCACGGGCAAAGACACCACGCTTCTCCGTGCACCTTATGCAGAGATTGGCGATGCAGCAAATGTAGTGGATAAGCCGTTTATTGGTTGGTCAATAGACACAGAGGACTGGATGAAGAAAGATCCTCAGGGAATTGCCAATACTGTGATAAATCAGGTGGTTGACGGAGATATCGTGTTGATGCACGATTTGTATCCCTCCACCGCAGAAGCGGCTGAAACAATCATAAGAAAGCTCACTGAAAAGGGATTCCAGCTTGTAACCGTAAGCGAACTTATGGCGGCGAAGGGCAAGGATTTCGTCCCCGGAAAGGTACACTATCACGCCAAATAACATCCAACAAAAATTCAACGGACAGTTCAATACGAACTGTCCGTTTTGCTTATCCGCCCTATAGCATAGGCCGTAGTTTTGATATCCTCCAGGGTATTGAAAGCACCGATGCTAAATCGCACACTACCCGTGTCAAAAGTGCCCAGTGTCTCATGCGCCAGAGGAGCACAATGATATCCTGCTCTCGTTGCGATACCATAGTGATTATCAAGCACTGATGATATATAAGATGGGTCTTTGCCGTCTATGGTGATGGATATTACGCCAAGACGATTCGAACAGGTGAGGTAACCCTGAATATTTACACCTTTTATAACAGACAAATCTTCCAGCATTATCCCCGCAAGATGCATATCGTGGTCATAGATAGTATCCATACCCACCCGATTGATGAAGTCAATCCCCGCAGACAATCCGCAGATGCCAACCCCGTTCAAAGTACCACTCTCATACTTATCGGGCGCCTCGTCGCTTTGACGAGCTTCCTTGGAATTACTACCCGTGCCCCCTTCCTTCAATGTGTCAGGATTGATGCCTTTGTTAAGGCACAGCACTCCCATACCCATCGGGCCATAGAGAGCCTTGTGCCCCGGTAGAGCAAGAGCGGAGATGTTGTCACGTTCCATATCTATGGAGATTATACCTGCTGACTGGGCACCATCTAAAAGGAACGGGATATTATGCTTTTTTGCCATCTCTCCCACACTTGTAACGGGATTTATGGTGCCGCACACATTGGAGGCGTGGGTCATAACTACAAGGCGGGTATTTGGACGGATGAGGGATTCTATCTCCTCACAAGACACATATCCGTATATATTGGCTTTGGCTACGGAATAATCAACTATCCCCTGCTCTTTCAGTTTGTGGACGGGACGAAGCACGGAATTGTGCTCCATTGAAGTTATTATTACATGGTCCCCCGATTTCAGCATACCTTTGATAACAGTATTGAGAGATTCTGTGGCATTTGAAGTAAATATCACATTGCCCGGGAATGACACGTTGAACATACGGGCGATTTTCTCTCTGCACTCATATATCTCATTACTTATATGCCTACTCAACCGATGCCCTGAACGGCCCGGATTGGCACAGTATCTGCGCATACACTCATCCATACGCAATAGCACCTCACGGGGCTTGGGAAAGGTGGTAGCGCTATTATCCAGATAAATCACATCATATCACCTCAGCTTTGATTATCATACTTAAGGCGTGTTCCGTCTTCATTGAACACGCCCCTTACCGCAACACCGTTTTCCTTGGCAACATTAAGCACTGTCTGCACCATATCCTCTGACACCGACAGACCGTAACTACACCCCTTGGATGACATTTTTGAAGGGGCCTGGGTAATAAACGAATCCTTCATATATTTACGTTTAAGATAATTTTTAACCCCCATTGCTGAGGTCATCGACGAAAATACAAATATTACTTTTTTCATATAAACACATCCTTATATCTACAGTTTATTCCTCTTAAAAATCTTTTGTTACATAAAAAAGAGTTGATTTATTTCATTTTCATTGTATAATGGAATATATAGTCGAAATCTGATGTGGAGGAAAATTATGTTTAATTTCAAACCCCAGGAAATCGCAATTGATTTGGGTACTGCAAGTATCCTCGTTTATACTAAAGACAAAGGTATAATCATCAACGAGCCTTCCGTTGTGGCCATTGACAACAATACACAGAAGCTTATGGCGGTGGGTTCTGATGCTCAGGAGATGATTGGCAGAAACCCTGACGACATCTCCGTTATCCGTCCTTTGAGAAAGGGCGTAATATCAAACTACGAAGCAACCACCGTGATGATAAAGCACATTCTCTCAAAGGTGCAGAGATTCTCATTCTTCAAGCCAAGGGTTATCGTGTGCATACCCAGTGTGGTTACCCAGGTAGAGAAAAAGGCAGTGGTAGATGCTATGCTTACCGCCGGTGCAAGAAGCGCATATCTTATGGAAGAACCTATCGCTGCTGCAATAGGTGCCGGTCTTGATATTGCGCGACCTGCAGGTCATATTGTAATAGATATCGGTGGTGGCACGACTGATATTGCTGTTATATCCCTTGGATCTATGGTTGTTCATTCATCCCTCAAAACCGCAGGTGATGATTTTGATCAGGATATTATAAAATACATAAGAAAACGCCACAATCTCATCATCGGTGAGAGAATGGCAGAGACAATCAAAAAGGAAATCGGTTGTGTATATCCCCAGGACGAGCAGACCTTTATGAAAGTCAAAGGACGCAGTATGTCATCAGGTCTTCCTATGGAAGTGCTGGTATCCTCTGATGATATTATGACCGCTTTCAAAGAAACCGCCGATACAATCGTGAACGGCGTAAAGGAGATACTTGAACGTACTCCCCCCGAACTTATCGGCGATATCAGCTTAAGCGGCGCCATAATGACAGGTGGCGGTTCACTCATAAGAGGATTGGACAAGCTCCTCTCCGACGAGACAGGACTGAACGTAACAGTTGCCGAAGACCCTATATCCTGCGTGGTGCTCGGCACAGGTAAAGCCCTCTCCGAAATGAACACACTTCGCAAAAACAGAATGTTTTAATTAAAACTTTCACCCCATACTTGATAAAATTATATAATTCAAGTATGGGGTCTTTTTTATTGCTTTGATTTGTAGGTTTTTGTTGAAATGCCACTTTGAAAATGGTATAATCTAGTCTTAGGAGTTGATATGATGCAAAACAAGAAATTAAAGGGAAATATATATCTTTTGCTGGCAGGTTTTCTGTGGGGTTTATCCTTTATATTCCAGAGCAAAGGAATAGAGGTGGTACCCCCTATCGCCTTCAACGGAATCAGATGTCTTCTCGGCGGTGTAGTGCTTTTGCCCGTGATTTATATAGTTGACAGAAACAAAGCAAAAAACGGCATCCCCGTAATGAAATTTGACAAGACGCTTATAACCGGCGGAGTGCTATGCGGAGTATTCCTCTGCATTGCCACTACTTTGCAGACGGTGGGTATGCTGGAGACCAGTCCCGGCAAGGCTGGATTCATAACGGCTTTATATATGATTATAGTACCCGTCATAAATCTTTTGCGTGGCAAAAAACCCACCATAATGATATTTATGGCGGTTGCCATAGCGGTGGCAGGACTTTACTTTATGTGTATCCCAAAAGGCGGATTTACGCTTACCACGGGAGATTTACTCGTGTTTTGCTGTGCCTTCGTATTCTCGGGGCACATACTTGCCATTGACCACTTCTCACCCAAGGTTGACGGCATCAAATTATCTGCCATGCAGTTTTTTGTATGCGGTATAATAAACATAATATGGATGTTCTTTGACGAAGTACCGACCATAACAAATGTGATGGCGGCAAAGATTGATATTGCCTATGCCGGTATTGTATCCTGCGGTGTGGCATACACATTGCAGATTGTGGGTCAGAAATACACAGACCCCACATCCGCTTCGATCCTTATGAGCTTGGAGTCGGTGTTTGCCACCCTTGCAACCGTTGTGTTGGTGGCTCTCGGTTGGGAACTTACGGGAGGAGCGCTGAGTGCAAGAGAAATCTTCGGTTGTGTGCTTATGTTCGGAGCAATTCTACTGGTGCAGATGCCTGACAAAAAACAAAATGAAATCGTATGATTTTTTCAGGAATTAAAAGGATTTCGTATTGAAAATTCATCCAATATGATGTATAATTATGTGGATGAATTTTGACCGATTTTTATATTCAACACAGATTTGGGAGGATTAGAAAATGAACCACACAAAAACAATCAGACCTGAAAGGATTATTCAGTTCGGCGAAGGCGGATTCTTAAGAGGATTCGTTGACTGGATTGTGCAGATTACCAACGAAAAATCCGACTACAACGGAAGCGTTGTTATCGTTCAGCCCATTGAAAAGGGAATGTGCGATATGCTCGCCAGCCAGGATTGTGTATATACCCACGTAATGAGGGGCCTTAAAAACGGTGTGCCCACAGTAGACAACAAGATTATTGACTGTGTATCCCGTACTGTTAAGCCCTATGACGATTATGAAAGTTATCTCGCTTTGGCAGACAACCCCGACTTTGAAGTGGTAGTGTCAAACACCACCGAATCTGGTATTACATATCACGAGGGGGATGCTCTCACCGATACTCCTCCCGTATCCTTCCCTGCCAAGGTTACTGCACTTCTTCACAGAAGATTTAAAAACAGAATGAAGGGTTTTGTGTTCCTTCCCTGTGAACTTATAGACAAAAACGGTGACACTCTCAAAGACATCATCTTGAAATACGGAAAGGACTGGAACCTCGGTGACGAGTTTGCAAAATGGGTTGAGGAGGAGAACACCTTCTGCAACACATTGGTTGACCGTATCGTAACAGGTTATCCCAAGGACGAGAAAATTGAACTCGGCTATGAGGACAATATGTTAAACACCAGCGAACTTTTCCACCTTTGGGTAATTGAGGGTAACAAAGAGGCTGTTCTCTCTGCTATTCCCCTTGACAAAGCAGAGCTTAATGTGGTTTTCACAGATGATCTCCCCAGATACAGAACAAGAAAAGTACGTATACTGAACGGCGCTCATACATCTATGATCCCCTACGCTATGCTTTGCGGTGTGGAGACAGTAAAGGATTGTATGGATGATGCTACCGTAAGTGCTTTCGTTAATTCCTGCGTGTTTGACGAGATTGTGCCTACCCTTGATTTACCCGAAGAAGAACTTGTGCAGTATGCAAAGGACGTATTCGAGAGATTCAACAACCCCTACATCCGCCACTACTGTGCATCAATTTCATTAAACAGTGTGAGCAAGTTCAAGGTAAGGGTTCTCCCCTCAATCCTTGAATACATCAAACGTTTCGGCAAGATGCCCGCAAACCTTATGATGTCTTTTGCTTATCTTATAAAGTTCTACAAAGACGGCACTCCCACCGACGATGCCAATGTGATTGAGACTATGAAGGCGAGTGATATTCCCTCTATCCTCAAAAACACTACACTCTGGGGCGAGGATCTTTCCTTCCTTACAGAAGAACTTACAAAGTGCTACGAATCTATAGATATCAAATAATTACGAAGGGATTGAATACCCAAGATGGAAAGACTCATTATAGACAGTATTGACAATGTGGAAATCAATTTGGAAGACGGTCACAAATATGCCCGCAGAGATATTGCTCAGGGTGAAGACATTATAAAATACGGATTCCCTATCGGTCATGCAACTTGCGATATCAAAGCAGGTGAACATATCCACACCCACAATGTTAAAACTAATCTCTCAGACCAGATAAGCTATGAATTCTCGGGAGATTACCCTTATGATTTCACAGATGATGATTCCCTCACCTTTGAAGGTTACCTCAGGGAGAACGGGGACATTGGTGTAAGAAACGATATATGGATTGTAAACACAGTTGGTTGTGTTAACAAAACCGCAGATATCCTCGCAAAGGAAACGGGAGCAAAGAGTTTCCCCCACCCCTTTGGTTGTTCACAGCTGGGTGATGATTTTGACACCACAAGAATCATACTCAAAAGCATGGTAAACCACCCCAACGCAGGTGGTGTGCTCGTGCTCGGCCTCGGTTGCGAAAACAACTACATTGATTCCTTCAAGGAAGTGCTTGGACAGTGGGATGACAAACGTGTCAAATTCCTTAACTGTCAGGACAGCGAAGACGAGATTGCAGACGGCATCAAACTCATAGACGAGCTTAAAGAAAATGCATCTAAATATGTGAAACGCACCTTCCCCATATCCAAACTCAAAGTTGGTCTTAAATGCGGTGGCAGTGACGGTTTCAGCGGTCTTACCGCCAACCCCTTAGTTGGCCGTGTATGCGACAAGTTGACTGCAAAAGGCGCTACTTGTGTAATGACTGAGGTGCCCGAGATGTTCGGCGCAGAGCATCTGCTTATGAAAAGAGCAATCAACAAGGATGTATTTGACAAAACTGTTAAACTCATAAACAATTTCAAGGATTATTACGTACGTCACGATCAGGTGATATATGAAAACCCATCACCCGGCAACAAAAAAGGCGGTATCACCACTTTGGAGGAGAAGTCTTTGGGTTGTATCAAAAAAGGTGGCTTCTCTGCCGTGACCGACGTTCTCGATATCGGTGAGGATGCAAAGTCAAACGGTCTTAACCTCTTGAACGGACCCGGTAATGACCTTGTGGCAATTACCAACCTTATGGCATCAAAGGTACACATCATCCTCTTTACCACAGGCCGAGGCACTCCTGCAGGCAGCGCAGTGCCTACCGCAAAGATTGCCACCAACAACAATCTTGCCGTGAAGAAGAGCAATTGGATCGATTTTGATGCATCCCCTATCATATCAGGCAAGGATGCAGACGAGTTGGCAGATGAACTTATCGGCAGAATTATCGACTGGGCAAACGGCGAAAAGACCAAGAACGAAATATACGGATACGAAGAAATATCCATCTTCAAAGACGGAGTTACACTGTAATACAAAATACCGCAGGTTATCTGCGGTATTTTTGGCAAGTAAAGCAAATATTATTTTATATAACAAGAAATGTTGAATACGAGAAAGGACGGGTAAAATGAAAGAAATCAGCCCCAAAGCATTAAAGAATAATCCCTTCTCCCTTATAGGTGATGACTGGATGCTCATAACCGCATCAAACGGAGAAAAAGTAAATACTATGACCGCCTCCTGGGGAGGTCTTGGAGTATTCTGCAACAAAGACGTGGCATTTACCTTTATCCGCCCTCAGAGATACACCAAAGAATTTGTGGACTGTGCAGACACCTTTTCCCTCTCAGTGCTCGGCGAAGGGTATCGGGATGAGCTCACCTATCTTGGCAGAGTATCTGGAAAGGATGAAGACAAAATTGCCAAAACAGGACTCACCGTTGTATATGATGGTGATACTCCTTATTTTGAAGAATCAGAAGTGGTGATAATCTGCAAGAAGATGTGTGAGGTAGAGCTTGAAGAAGGCAGTTTCTTTGATGAAGCCTACTGCGATAAATTCTTTCCAAACAAAGATTTTCACACCCTTTATGTGTCTGAAATTGTAAAGGTTATGGTTAAATAAAAGAATGCATACAATAATAAAAAGACCAGTCGGCTGACTGGTCTTTTTTTAATACTGTTCTGTAAAATATATTCGTCTTGCTCTGGGCATAAAGGTACATATCACCTCATAATTGAAGCTATTTATCATAGCACCCAGTTCCTCTGCGGTAATTCTGGCATCACCGCTTCTGCCCAGGATAACAACCTCTGCATCTATATCCACATCGTCAATGCCCGTTACATCAACCATAATAAGGTCCATACAAACCTTACCCACAACGGGAGCCTTTTTGCCATTTACAAGCACATACCCTACACCTGTATATGCTCTGTTATAGCCGTCTGCATAGCCGATACTTACTGTGGCTATACGTTTGGGCGAAGGAGTGATATATGCGTGTCCATAGCCGATTTTGAAGCCCTGGGGTACATCCTTGATATGAACTATTCTGCTCACCACCTTCATGGCAGGGATAAGTTCGATTCCCGACTTATCCATCTCATCTGAAGGGAAAAGGCCGTAAAGAGACATACCCACACGGCACATATCATACTGCTTATCAAGTTGCAAGGAGCCGGCGCTATTGCAGATATGCTTTATGGGGATATTGACTCCATCCTTCTCAAGATTATCAATGAATTTATCAAAAAGCTCTGTCTGCTCATTTGCCGAAGTCTTATCCTCGCAGTCTGCACAAGCATAGTGAGAAAAGAGCCCCTCTACATTAAGACCTTTAAGAGCGCATATCTTCTTAACAGTATCAAGGCCTTCATCATCCGCCTGAACACCTATTCTGCCCATACCCGTATCAACGACAATATGTACAGAGAGTTTCTTGCCGAACTCAAGGGCGGCAGATGAGAAGAATTTTGCCTCGGCATAGTCATATACCGTGGCAGTAATATCATTCTCAATCAGGTCCTTTGCAAAGGATGTATGGGTATATGAAAGTATAAGAATAGGTTTTTTGATACCGTCTTCTCGCAAAGCAAGAGCTTCATCAAGGCAGGCAACGGCAAAGTAGTCTATCCCATCCTCTATGTGCTTGGTAACCATAGCACTTCCATGACCGTAGGCGTCCGCTTTAACAACCGCCATAAGCTTAACGCCATCATGAAGACGGGTTTTAACCTCGTTGAGATTATGAGTGATAGCATCAAGATTAACCTTAACACAGCATCTCTGATAACCTCTGAAATTAATCATTTCCATTAACATCATTCCTTTTTGTTATATTGGGAAAAGACATTGGTGAAATTTATTTAAGTGAATCCTTGATCTTTTGTATTACCTGATTATAGTAAATATCAAAGCCTTCATCATTGGGGTGTAACATCAAATCCGCAAAGTAGTTAATATCGTGGGGTACTATATCAAAACCGCTTATAACGGTGATATTTTCTATCCCCTCTGCACATTC
>JAZOWA010000021.1:0-4385 GCA_045659025.1 Clostridia bacterium | reverse complement strand
TCTTGTAAGAGTTGCATTAGGAGCAAACTCTGTATCGGAAATACCGTTCATAAGGCCTTTTTCAACGATAGCCTTTACAGAATCATAGTACCATGCGTCTTTAGCGGTATCAGCAAACTTGGCAAGAACGTCTGCCTGTGTCTCTACATCGTCCTTTTTATCAGCAGGTGTGGAACCGTTGTTGCCACCGTTGTTGCCACCGTTGTTGTTTCCACCGTTGCCACCATTGCCGCCGCTTGATTTGGGTTTCTCGTATCCACACTTCTCACAAATCTTATCAGAATCGAAAGAGTGTCTCTCTTTACCATTCTCTGCACCGCAAAGTGCGCAGGAGATGGAGTGGTATCTCTTGTCAATTGACTTATATGCACTGTAATCGCATGTGAGTGCTTTTACAATCTGGTCTTTGATGTATTTATGACCTGCAGCATTTGCGTGCATGCTCTTGTCTGCACCGAGGATCATCTCTGTGATCTGGGTGATTTCAAATGTTGCTGCATCAAAGCCGTTTGTCTTAGCTTCAGTAACATCAACGAATACGAAAGCACGGTCTTTTGCTGAAAGTGCTTTGCCATAGATGTTAGTTGCTTTAATTACAAACTCAAAGATTTCAGATGCATCTACTGCACCACCCTCAGCCTCGATTACAAGGCCGTTTACGGGGTTATACATACCTACTACAACCAATGTTGCTTCGGGATTGATTTCTTTGATAAGCTCAATTGCTTTCTCGGTTTCTGCGATGTAAGACACAACAGCATATGCAAGTTTCTCTGCATATTCAAGAGCCATTTCGTCGATTGCCGCAACACCAGCAACAACTTCGTCTTTCTTAGCTTCTGCGTAAGCAAGAACGGTTTCTATATAAGGCATGCAAACGTCGATTACAGCATCAACTTTTTCCTCTGTAACATCAAATTTGCCGTTGAGTGTTTCCAAAACAGATGCTTTGATCTTTTCTGCAACGTCTTCTGCGACAGCCATACCTTCTGCTTCCCAGTCAGCTGCGAGAACTTCCTGTGCCTTAGCCCAAACTTCGTTGATTACAGCCTGAGTGTCTGCATCAAAGTATTTCTCCCAAGCGGGTTCGTCAAGCAAAACAGCATAAATGAATGCACTTGCATCCAACTGATATGTGATAAGATCAGCTTTTTCTACTTCTTCTGCATTAGCAGCGATGTATTCAACAACTTCAGAGGGCAAAAGTTTTGCTGCGCCGATAGTCTGGGTGTTGATTTCGTACTCTTTGCTGATCAAATCGTAATAACCTTTATCGTTACGACCAATACCTGTACCGGCAACAGTATCGCCACCGATTGCTACATAGTAGCTATCCTCGGTTGCTTCGTAGTGCTTGTGTGCAAGCTTTGCAGCTTCTGTCTCAGCATTTTCTTTCAAGCCTTCAATATAAAGCTCTACAAAGAACTTGATGTCTTCAGCAGAAAGACCTTCTGCAAATTCAACCAAAGCAGCGATGTTTGCAACTTTTTCTGCGATCTTCTCTTCGTCTTCAGCAGAGATGTTGTGAACTTCTTTCAAGAAATCAACATAAGCGTCAATCTTCTCTTTGGCAGCTTCATCGTCTTTAGACTCAACAATCTCTATAATTTCGGTAGCTTCGTCTCTGATCTCTGTCTCAACAGCCTCTACCTTGTCAGCATCCAAACCGGCCTCAACCAATTTGTCCTCTGCTTTTTCAACATACTCGTCGATCTTCTCGAGTTTTTCCTCGTCTGTACCGTTTGTGGCAATATCGATGATTTCTGCGATTTCAGCCTTTACTTCTGAAACCAAACCCTCAATATAAGCCTTCACTGCTTCTGGCAATCCAGCTGCAGATACTGATGTACATGCCCCGAAAACCATTGCGAAGGCAAGTACGCAAGCCATAAATTTCTTCATAACTTTTCCTCCTAAAAAATGATATATGTATAATATTTTGCAATATTATAGTCAAAATGAAGTGTAATCATAAGTCCGATACATTTTCTCCAACTTACGATAATCGTTTTTGCCCATGCCCGTAAGGGGTATGGAATCCACGGCTACAACCGCCACGGGTTTGCCTCTTTCTTCAAGCAACTGGTCGCAGGTGTTGAATATCTCTTTGCACACCGCATCTTTATCGCATTCAGAAAGGTTAACCAATACCAAGGGCACCTGGCCCTGTCCGTGGGTTATATCGTTTATACCCACTGCACAGCAGTTTCTTACATTAGGATGTTCGGAAACGAGACTCTCTATATTTACGGGGAATATCTTGTGCCCGTCAAAGCGGGTGATCATTCGCTTGATACGACCGTTTACATACAAGAATCCGTCCTCGTCCATATATCCGATATCTCCGGAATGAATCCAGTATTGACCGTCCGGATGCATACGCATTACGTGCTCTGTCTCTTTGGCGTTATTATAATAACCCTTCATCATAGACGGACCCGCTACGCAAATCTCGCCTTCCTCCATAATGCCAAGCTCCTCAAATGTGTCAGGCTTGAATATTCCGATGGTGGTTGTAATTGAAGGGATACCCACACTGCCGGGCTTATACACATCTTCCGCACAAAACGATGCGGCAGCAGACAACTCGCTCATACCATATCCTTGTGCCAGATTACGATGCATATTGTGGTCTTTCAAGAAAGTGTGCAACTTGTTTTCAAGACCGTCGTTCATGGTGTCGCCACCGGAACCCAAAGTAATAAGGAAGGAAAGGTCAAGATTTTTAACCTCTCGGCTTTCCATCATTATCTCATAGAAAGCAGGAACGCTTATCATATGCTGTGGTCTGAACGATCTTACCAGTTTGCCCATTTTGTGGGGCTGGAAGTTGGGAATCAGGATGAGTTGCATATTCAATGCCAGGGGCATATGCAAGCCACATACCAATCCGTATGAAGCAAACACAGGAATAATACCGAGGAACTTATCCCCACCCTTAACGCATATACTTGAATGCTTGAAATTAAATGCAACGGCATTCATGCTGTCATTGGTAATCATAACGCCTTTGGGCAATCCGGTAGTGCCACCTGTGTATGTTATCGCAACTGTGGCATCACCCTTATAAGGCGCTTCAACGGCATTTGTACCTTTGCCGTTCTTTATGAAATCATCCCATTTTATTACGTCAACTGAATAAGAAACGGGGATGTTATTAGTAAGGTTTTTGTATATTTTTTTGGCTAACGGAAGTGAGCCATACACATTCTGAACGATTATACAATCCTGCTCAATGTCGTCTTTTATCTGACGCACTTTTGGATACGCCAGATCCAATACCACCACATATCTTGAGCCGGACTCCACCACCATCTTCCTGATGGTGTTAACGTCCATTCTGGGATCGATTGTATTGGCCGACGCGCCAATCTTATTAAGGGCATAAATGGCAAAGACTGTTTCGGGAATTCCTACCGAAATTATAGAAACAATTTCTCCCTCTCTGACACCCATAGCATAAAATGCATCGGCACATTCATCAACCTTATCAAAAAAGTCTTTAAACTTTATCTTCTGCCCGTAATAGTTCAGTGCAATTCGTTCGGGATAAGTATCATTATTCTTTCTAAGATATTGATACGCAGTGCACTTGGGCGCTTCGTCTTTCATTGCCTCTTCACTGTAATATTTAAGCCAGGGTTTTTCTACAGAAGGCATTTTTTGTGATTCAAATGTCATTGTCCCACCCCTTTTCTCTAGTTGTATAAAATTGACATCCTATTACTAGTTACACTATAACTTATGATACCTTATTTGGGATGTTTTGTCAAGATATTACCAAAATTTTTCTTGGGTTTACCATATTAAAAAAACGCCCGAGGCATCTCTTTTGGGGAGTGAATAAAAAGATTACACCTCAGAATGCAATAAACAAGTAAACCATGTTGGACTACGATTCGCTCTGCTACAATTCACGGGTATCACTTATTGAACCAACGTCCGGTCAACAAAATAGTCGTTTTGCTTCGTTTGCAAAGTAAACTCGCAAATCTCTTTTTTGTTTCCGATTTCGTACTCGCTTCTTCTCACACTGTGAGCGCTCGTACTCAATCCCCTGCGGGTTTGCTTCGCAAACTGAATTAACCGCAGGATCGGTGGTAAGTGTAAACCGAAGTCAATGAAAAAAGCACACCTGATGGTGTGCTTTTTCATTGAACTCCCCGTGTTGGACTTGAACCAACGACCCTGCGGTTAACAGCCGCATGCTCTACCGACTGAGCTAACGAGGAATATTTCATATAGTTAAATTCAAACATAGGCGTACACTCGGTACGCCTATGCTGAATCTTAAGTCCCGGCAACTCCCTATCTTCCCGGGCGGTCACCCGCCAAGTATTGTCAGCACCACAGAGCTTAACTTCCGTGTTCGGAATGGGAACGGG
>JAZOWA010000020.1:0-32114 GCA_045659025.1 Clostridia bacterium | reverse complement strand
CATCACGACCACGATTGCGGTTGCCACCACCATGAGCATGAGCATCACGACCACGATTGCGGTTGCCACCACCATGAGCACGAGCACCATCACCACCATGCAGATGACACCTTCATCTCCTGGGGCAAAGAGACCGCATCTGCTTATACCGCAGAGGAGTTGGAGTCCATTCTTACGGCCTTCGATAGCGGAGAGTACGGCACCATTCTTCGTGCCAAGGGTATGGTATCGTCAGGTGAGGGCTGGATATACTTTGACTACGTTCCCTTTGAACACGGTATCCGTGGCGGAAGTCCCTGCTATACGGGAAAAATCTGCGTAATCGGTGCCGACCTTGATACTGACGGAATATCTGCACTTTTCGATAAAGAGTAAGGGAAGGGGACAGGACACAATGCTTGGTTTTAATCAGGTTCCCGTTTTCGTTATAAACGGATTTTTGGAAAGCGGTAAGACTACCTTTATATATAACGCCTTTTTGAAGGACGAGAATCTTAAAAGGGAGAAGGTAGCCCTTATCTGTTGTGAAGAGGGCGAGGAGGAATACGCTGATATCCCTTCCAATGTCCGTCTTTATACGGTGGAGGATGATACCGATTTCACCGACGAACTTTTAAGCAGTATAAATAAAGAATACAAACCCACCGTGGTATTTATTGAGTATAACGGCATATGGGGTATGCAAAGGATATATAAGACCAGGATGCCTTCTTCCTGGAAGGTGATAGAACAGGTGACTGTTATAGACTCCACCACCTTTTCCACATACTTTGATAATATGAAAAGTATTTTTGCGGATATGCTTCGTTCGTCTACCACAGTTTTTGTAAATCGTTGCACCCGTGAGGATGACTTCAGGTTGTATAAGAGCAGTATCAAAAACTGCGCTCCCCACGCAGAGATAATATATTTGAGTGACACGGAAGGCCCGCTGCAGATTACCCTTGATGAAGAACTTCCCTATAACGTGGATGGTGATGTCATCGAGATCAGCAGAGATAGCTATATGACCTGGTATATCGATATGCTGGATAACCCTGCCCGATATATAGGCAAGACGGTAGAGTATATCGGTCAGGCGGTGAAACCCGATTACTTTGGTGAAGATTCCTTCACGGTAGGCAATATGGTTATGACCTGCTGTGAGGACGATATGCAATTTCTTGGATTCCTTTGCAAATACGACAAGGCATCATTCATTAAAGAAGGCTCGCTCATAAAGGTGAGGGGAGAGGTGCATAGCGAGTATGCCCCCGAGTACGAATCGGAAGGTCCCGTTATTCATGTGGAAAAGACTACCACGATGCCGAATCCCGATGTTAAGAAACGCCGATAAAAAATAAGAAAAAATTTTCTATGATATAAAAATAACTATTGAAAATTATAATAAAAGGTGATACAATCTATTGTGGCGTTTTTTGAATAGTTAAATCTTATTAAAGATGGATGTGATTACAATGACAAAGAATGAAAGAAGAGTAGGCACGGTTTCAAGGGGTATTCGTTGCCCTATTATCCGACAGGGCGATGACCTTGCAGAGATCGTTGCTACAAGTGTGATAGAAGCTGCTGAGTGCGAAGGTTTTGAACTCCGTGACAGAGACGTTATTTCCGTTACCGAGTCAATTGTTGCAAGATCTCAGGGCAACTACGCCACCATCGACGATATAGCAGCCGATGTAGAGGCAAAATTCGGCAGAGGCACTGTGGGCGTTATTTTCCCCATCCTTTCCCGTAACCGCTTTGCAATCTGCCTTAAGGGTATTGCAAAAGCATGCAAGAAGATTGTTCTTATGCTCAGCTATCCTTCCGATGAGGTAGGTAACGAACTTATATCTTTGGATAAGATAGACGAGGCAGGAGTTAATCCTTACTCCGATGTTCTCTCTCTTGAGAAATACCGTGAGCTTTTCGGTGAGAACAAGCACGAATTCACCGGCGTAGATTACGTTGATTATTATGGTAAACTCATTGCTGAGTGTGGTGCAGAGGTTGAGATTGTGTTTGCTAACCAGGCAAAATCAATCCTTGACTATACAGATTGCGTGATTAACTGTGATATCCACACCAGAGCACGTACCAAGAGAATCCTTCTCGCCAATGGTGCAAGCAAGGTTTATAGCCTTGACGAGATTCTTAACACCTCCATCAACGGAAGTGGTTATAATGAGAAGTACGGTCTTCTCGGCTCCAACAAATCCACCGAGAACCAGATCAAACTTTTCCCCAGAGACTGTAAAGACCTCGTTCTTGATATCCAGAAGAAGGTTTTGGATGCCACAGGCAAGCATGTAGAGGTTATGGTTTATGGTGACGGTGCTTTCAAAGATCCCAAGGGCAAAATCTGGGAACTTGCAGACCCGGTTGTATCACCTGCATACACCGATGGCCTCATCGGTACTCCCAATGGACTCAAGCTCAAATATCTTGCAGATAACGATTACAAAGACCTCTCAGGCGAAGAACTCAAGAAAGCAATTTCCGAGAGTATCAAAGCCAAGGATGATAATCTTGTAGGTAATATGGCGTCTCAGGGTACAACTCCCCGTCAGCTTACCGACCTTATCGGTTCACTTTGTGACCTCACCAGCGGTTCAGGTGATAAGGGTACACCGGTAGTACTTGTACAGGGTTATTTCGATAACTATACCAACTAATAAAGAAAAAGACCTGATTAATTTCAGGTCTTTTCTGCAGTATGGAATATTTTAAGGAGAAATATATGGATAAATTAAAAGGCCTTTCCCCCGAGAGAGTGTTTTATTATTTTGAGAAGATTTGTTCTATCCCTCATGGTTCAGGCAATCAGGAGGGTATAAGCAGATTCTGCGTAGAATTTGCCGAGACACACAGCCTTCGCTATATCCGTGATAACGCCAATAATGTAATTATTTACAAAGATGGACAGGGAGGGGGAGAAAACTCTGCTCCTTTGATTTTGCAGGGACATCTTGATATGGTGTGCCAGAAGACGGCGGATTGCGATATAGACTTTGATACAATGGGTATTGATGTGTATGCAGAGGGTGATTTGGTGATGGCAAGAGGCACCACCCTTGGTGCCGATAATGGTATAGCCGTTGCCATGATTTTAGCCCTGCTTGAGCGTGGGGATATCGCTCATCCACCTATAGAGGCGGTATTCACTACTGATGAGGAGACGGGTATGGACGGAGCAATCGCCCTTGATTTTTCAAATCTCAAGGGCAAACGTATGGTTAATCTTGATACGGAAAGTCCCACCCAGATGATTGTCTCTTGTGCAGGCGGCAGTCATTTTAAGATGACCCTCCCCATAGACCGCACCGAGAAAGAGGGCACCTTGGTCACTATCACTCTTTCAGGACTCAAGGGCGGACACTCAGGGGTGGAGATTGATAAAGGCAGAGTGAATGCAGATATACTGTCGGGCAGAGTGCTTAAATGTGCATCATCCCTCGGCTTTTCTTTGATTTCTGTCCGTGGTGGTGATAAGGATAATGCCATTCCCCGTGTTGCGGTGATTGAGGGCATAACAGATGATGCCATATCTTTTGCAGAGAGTATGAGAGATACCCTTGATATAATTAAAAGAGAAATCTCCGACCGCGAAGAAGACTTTACTTTCAATATTGATATAGGAGATCAGGGGAGATTCTCTGTTTTCACAGAAGATAGCAGAGATAAAACGGTATCCGCTTTACTTGCCCTTCCCAACGGCATTATGGATATGAGTGTTGCCATAGAAGGCCTTGTTGAGACCTCGTTGAATCTCGGCATATTGACCACCGGGGAGGCAAGCGTTGATATGTCTTTTGGTTTGAGAAGCAATAAGGTGACGGCCCTTCGTCATCTGGAAAACCGCCTCACCGCCATAGCGACATTCGCAGGGGCCAAAGTGTGCATATCGGGTCAGTATCCCCCTTGGGAATATAAGGAGAACTCACCTATGCAGAGGGCATATAAATCCACCTGCGCAGACCTCTTTGGAGAGGAAGCCACAATCTCTGCCATTCATGCGGGATTAGAGTGCGGAGTATTTGATTCGGCTATTGACGACTTTGATTGTATCTCTGTTGGTCCCGAGATGTGGGACATCCACACCACCGAGGAGAGACTCAGTATTTCCTCGGTTGCCAAGGTGTATAAAATCCTTGAAAAACTTCTTGAAAAAGTCATATAAAAATTATGTAGAAATATTTGTGTAATTTTTGTGAAAAACGGAGAAATTGTATAAATGTGCCCTTTTTTGTTGTTAAATAACACAATATATGGTATGCTTACTATAATGCTGACATAAGAGTGTCAGAAAAAAGAAACGGAGGAATATTAACATGAAATTGATTTACGATGTTAATGACAAACCCAAATTTGGCCAGATCTTAGTATTTGCGTTCCAGCAGTTACTTGCTATTCTGGCAGCCACAATCGCTGTTCCCTCAATTATCGGTAACGGCATGTCCCAGTCTGCAGCGCTTTTCGGTGCAGGTGCAGGTACAATCATTTATTTGCTTTTCACTAAGTTCAAGAGCCCTGTATTCCTTGGTTCATCCTTTGCGTTTATCGGCTCAATGTTCGCAGCTTTCGCAGGTGCGGCATCAGCAGAAGCAGGATACGCAGGTATCTTGATAGGTGCGGCTTTTGCAGCGCTTGTTTATGTGGTTCTTGCAATTATCGTTAAGATTGCAGGCGTTAACTGGATTTCCAAGCTCATGCCCGCAGTAGTTATCGGCCCCACAGTTGCAATCATCGGTCTTTCACTTGCAGGCAATGCAGTTGGCGACGTTTTGAAATTTGCCACCTTTGATGCAGGTAACTCCGTATACGTTATGGGTGCTCACGGCTGGGTAGGTCTCATCTGTGGTCTTGTAACTATCTTCACAGTTATTATTGCTTCAGTTTACGGTAAGAAGACATTGAAGCTCATCCCCTTCATCGTTGGTATCCTCGCAGGCTACGTAGTAGCTACAATCTTCACACTTATCGGTCTTAAGACAGGTAATGAAGCACTTTTGGTTATCGACTTCAACGTATTCTCCAATATGCAGTGGTACCCTGATTTCACTTTCCTCAAAGCATTCAAGGGCATTGGTGAGATCAACGGACAGTACATAGCAACCATCGCAGTTGCATATATCCCCGTTGCATTCGTTGTATTTGCAGAGCACATTGCAGACCATAAGAACCTTTCTTCAATCATTGAGAAAGACCTTCTCGAAGAGCCCGGTCTCCACAGAACACTTCTCGGCGACGGTATCGGTTCATTCGTGGGCGCATTCTTCGGCGGTTGCCCCAACACCACATACGGTGAGAGTGTTGGTTGTGTAGCTATCACAAAGAACGCTTCCATCATCACAATCTTCACCACAGCAATCATCGCTATCGTAGCATCCTTCGTAGCACCCTTTGTTACATTCCTTGCTACTATCCCTTCTTGCGTAATGGGTGGTGTATGTATCACACTTTACGGTTTCATTGCAGTATCCGGTCTTAAGATGCTTCAGGGCGTTGACCTTAACAACAACAGAAACCTCTTTGTTGCATCCGTAATCCTCATTGCAGGTATCGGTAATATGTCACTCCAGATCGGTGCAGTTAAACTCACATCAATCGCTTGCGCATTGATTTTTGGTATCATCGTTAACGTAGTTCTTTCCAAGACAAAAGAAGCGTAAAAGCATAGTAAGGAGTAATTATCATGGCAAAAGTAACAGTATTTGACCATCCGTTAATTCAGCATAAGACAACTATCCTTCGTAAGAAATCAACTCCCAATAAGGAGTTCCGTGAGATAGTTGAAGAAATCACAATGCTCATGTGCTATGAGGCACTCAGAGACCTCCCCTTGGAAGAGGTGGAGATTGAGACCCCCATCAAGAGAACAAAGCAGAAAATCTTAAAGGGTAAGAAACTCGCAGTAGTACCCATTCTCCGAGCAGGTCTCGGTATGGTAAATGGTATTCAGCGTCTTATCCCCTCAGCAAAGATCGGCCATATCGGTATGTATCGTGATGAGGAGACTTTGGAACCCCACGAGTATTATTGCAAACTCCCCAAAGATATCAGCCGTCGTCTTATTGTGGTTGTTGATCCTATGCTTGCTACGGGCGGTAGTGCCATTGATGCCATTACCCAGATCAAATCCTATGGTGGCACCAATATCAAGTTCCTGTGCCTTATCGCTGCACCCGAAGGTGCGGAGGCACTTTCCAAGGCACATCCTGATGTAGATATTTATTGTGCCAACTTGGACGAATGTCTTAATGAAAAAGGCTATATCGTGCCTGGTCTCGGCGATGCCGGTGACAGAATCTTCGGCACAAAATAATTCATACATTAAAGGAACATCCCTGCGGATGTTCCTTTTTTGCAAAATATGATAAGAACTGCGAAAATATTTTCGCAGTTCTGTTTACTTTATGGGGGAATGTTTGGTATAATAAAAATGATAACATCCCAAAAAGGAGAATATTTATGAAAGCACTTGTATTGGCAGGCGGATTTCCGCAAATTGCGTTGATTCAGGAACTTAAAAAGAGAGATATCACCGTTGTCCTTGCAGATTATAATAAAGAACCCGTAGCTAAAAAGTATGCAGATAAATATTATCAGGCGTCCACTTTGGATGTGGCGGCCATTACAGATATTGCCAGACAGGAGCAGGTAGATTTCTTGATTACCGCGTGCACCGACCAGGCGCTTCTTACTGTGGCACAAGTATCGGAAGATCTTGGACTTCCTTGCTATATAGATTATAAGACTGCCCGTGATGTTACCAATAAAGCGTATATGAAAAAAGTTTTTCAGGATAACGAAATCTCCACTGCCAAATACGCTGTAATGTCTGAACTTGATAAAGATAAAATTTCTCAGATGCGTTTCCCTTTGATTGTTAAGCCTGCAGACTGTAATAGTTCAAAAGGTGTAAAGAGGGTAGAAAATCTTGAGGAACTTGAGATTGCTTTTGCTCAGGCGGTGAATTTCAGCCGTACAGACACAGCCGTTGTGGAAGAGTTTGTTTCCGGAGTAGAACTCAGTGTAGACGTATATGTGGAGAACGGTAAGGCAAACGTATTGTCCGTATGCCGTCTTGATAAGATTGCCAATAATGATAAATTTGTTATATTCAGGGGATGGTATAATCCTGAGGAGGCGGAGCCTGTTGTTGATAAAATAAAGGTAACCGCCCAGCAGATTGCTGATGCATTTGGCCTTAAGAATACCCCTATGCTTATTCAGGCAATGAGTGATGGCGAGAATATATATGTGCTTGAGTTCAGCGCCCGTACAGGTGGCGGTGTTAAATATATCCTTATCAAAGAGGTGTCGGGCTTTGATGTTATAAAAGCGGTTGTTGACCTTACTTTGGGTATTAAGCCACACCTTGATGAGATAAAATCCTCAGGTAAATATATTGTAAATGATTTTATCTATTGCAGGCCCGGTAAGTTTGATCACCTTGAAGGTTTTGAGGAAGTTAAGCAAGAAGGTATTATGAAAGACTATTATGTGTTCAAATGGCCCGGTGCAGAGTTTAGCTCGATTGAGAGTAGTGGTGACCGCGTGGGCGGCTATACCGTGTGTGCAGACACACGGGAGGAACTTTCCTTAAGACACAAGGAAATAAACGATAGAATCAAGGTCATTGATACAGATGGTAACGATATGATGCGTCACGATCTTATAACAGAAATTTAAGTCAAAATAAAACTCCTGAACGAAAATTGTTCAGGAGTTTTTGTTTATTGGTTTTTCAGAATTTCTATTGCGTATTTGGCATATTCCGATAGGTGCTGTCCGTGTCTGGTGATGATTGCGGGTTGACGTATGCTGATATCACCTTCGGGGATAAACAGTGTGATGGACTCGTCTTTGTTCATACTCTCTATAAATTGTAAGGGCAAAAGGGTGGCACCCACACCTGCATGGGTCATTTTCCACGCGGTAGCAAGGCCGACTACCTCTGCGGCTATTTCAGGGTTCAGGTTCGCCGTTACACAAATCTTGTTGAACAGAGTTCTCATTTCCTGTCCTTGCCCAACTACCACAAAGGGTAGGGCAGAGCAATCCTTAAAGTTGATTGGCGACATTTCCTTTGCATTTGTTTTGTTTATGAGATGCAACATTTTTGTAGGCACTGCAAGTACTAACTTATCTTGCTCAATCGGCAATACATCAAGTAGCGATTCATCGACGGGCAGATTTGCAATAGCAAAATCAAAGCAACCCTCTGTGGCGGCTTTGCGAAGTGCATCACTTGCCATTTCGTGGAGCACAATCTTGACACCGGGATATTTATCTCTGACTTTTCTGCATAGGTCGGGTATAAGATACATACTGCGGAAAGGCGATACACCGATTTCAATACTACCTCGCAGACCGGATTTGAAATCCTCCATAGAACGCAGAAGTTGATTCTCGCTGTACAAAAGATCCTCCGCCACCTTTACAAAATGCTCCCCCGCAGCAGTAAGAGAAATCGGAAAGGTAGTGCGGTCAAATAAATCTACCCCAAGTTCTTTTTCTAAAGCAGAAATCTGTTTGCTCAGAGCGGGTTGTGAGATTCCTATCTTTTCGGCTGCAGCAGAGAAATTAAGTTGCTTGGACAATTCTATTGCAAATTGCATTTGCTTGTTGTTCATACAATACACCTTCTTATATAGGCAATATATCTTTATAATAACTGAAAATCCCCCATATTTCAAGAAGAAAAAATCATTTTAAGTTTTTCATAAAACCTCTTGACAAAAGTAAAAAAGTATGGGATTATATAACTATATGTTATGCACTGTATAACTTAATCGTTATAAGGAGGAACAGTTATGCCATTATCCCTTGCTTATCTCGGCGTTATGTTGCTTGTGATTATAGTATGGTTTTCTCTTTTTAAGAGACCGGTATATGAAGCAGTATTGCTAAGCTTTGTGGTACTTTTGTTTGTCACAGGTACATATGCAAATCTGTTGGAATATATTGACGTTGCCCTGTCAACATCCCTTTTGTATTCTATGGTTGCCTTCGTAGCCATGTCGGTCATACTCACAAAGACAAAGGTGGTTGATGGTTGTATTTCTATCATACTGTCTCTCATTGGCCGTTTGACTGGCGGAGCAGGATATACAGCTATTATATCAAGTGCATTTATGGGTGCTCTTTCCGGCTCAGGTCCCGGTAATGTTATGGCTACAGGTGCCATTACGATACCCGCTATGAAACGCAGCGGATTCCCTGCAGAGCTTGCCGCCAATATTGAGAGTAATGCAAGTTATATGGGCAATATGATCCCCCCTTCATCAAATATAGTTGCGGCACTTGGCGCGTTTTTGGCGGTTTATCCAAATGAAACTTTGACTACGGGAAGATTCTGGATTATTCTCTGGGGAATATCTCTTTGGTTTGTTCTCCAACGTTTGTTTATGGTGTGGGCTTTTTGTAAGTACTATAAGGTGAAACCTCTCACAAAAGAGGAGCTTCCCTCTATTAAAGAATCCCTCAAAAAGCACTGGACAGGACTGTTGCTTCCTGTCATTATAATCTTGCCTTTTGTTCTGGACTATCTTTATAAAGATAATTTCTTCACCGCACGACTCGGTGCTTCAGGTGCTAAATATCTTTCAAGTTCACTTCTTTTGTTTATAGGCGGTATTGCATCTTTGTACGCTTGCCTGGTGGCAAAGGATAAGTCGATAGTATCAGTCACAAACCTTGGTAAGATGTTCTCAAATTCAATTAAGTCAATCGCCCCTACAATAGGTGTTTGTCTTTTCGGATATATGATTGGCTCATTGTTCCAGGATTTGAATGTGGCAGAAGATTTGGGAGGAATCATTTCAAGCTGGAATTTCGGTAAGCTTGGCACAGTAGTTGCCGTTTGTCTTATTACCTGCTTTATGGGAATGGTAATTCCGGGATCGTCTTTGGTAGTAATTTTCGGTAGCGTGTTTATCATAGTACTTCAGCAGGTGGGATGTAATCCCATTATTGCCGCTGCAATGCTTCCCTGTATATGCGGAGTTATGTGTGGTATCACACCTCCCCTTGGTCTTGGAATGTATGCGGGTATGACTCTGGCTGAATCAGATTTCACAAAGACTTTTAATAACAATCTTTGGTGGGTGTTTGCTCAGTTTATACTTGAAGTAGTCGTACTTATGGGATGGCTTCCGATTTTAGGATTATAAGGAGGAGAGGATAATGAAAATCGCTATCAGAAAAATAGCAGAAACGCTTCAGGTGGTTTTTGGATACGGCATTATGCTCTGCCTTTTTGCAGGAGGATTCACATTCTTTGGCTATCTCGTTGCCCTTGTTGTTGGTGGAGATACGGCGGTTGCTATTTGTGATTTTATCTATAAGGATTTCTTCCCTGTGGTAATAAAGATATCCAATATAATGGTGATTTTGGGATTGCTTATTATGTATATGAAGGGCGAGGTATCACTCACTATCAATAACAAACAAAAAAAGAAATAATATGATAAGAACTGCGAAAATATTTTCGCAGTTCTATTTACTTTATGGGGGAATGTTTGGTATAATGAGACCATCAATATCCCAAGGAGGATGTAATATGAACGATAATTTGAAAAAGAGCATGATGCTTCGTCTTAAATCCGTAGCAGAAGCCCTTAATAAAAACCGTATGGAGACGGTGGTGGTTGAGTCCAGGGAAGAGCTCCTTGAGCGAATCAAGGGTATGATTTCTGTGACCGACAAGGTGTTCAGCGGTGGCTCCGAGACTTTGAAGGAGACCGGCATAATTGATATGCTAAACAATGGTGGGTATGATTACTACTACAGAGGCAGAAAGGATGAAAACGGCGAGCTGATAGATGTTTTACGCGAGGCGTTTTTTGGTGATTGGTATTTGACCTCTGCCAATGCAATTACATTGGATGGTAAGCTTTATAATGTGGATGGTAATGCCAACCGCGTTGCCGCTCTTTCCTTCGGTCCTAAGAAGGTAATCGTAGTTGCAGGTTACAATAAGATAGTTGCCAATGTCGATGAGGCGGTTGAGAGGGTTAAGGCAATTGCCGCCCCTGCCAACTGTATCCGCCTTGAGAAAAAGACGGGTTGCGCTGTAACGGGCCATTGCACCGATTGTAAGACTGACGATAGAATTTGTTGCACATACACACTTCACGGATTCCAGAGGGATGCAGACAGGATTAAAGTATTCCTGATTCCCGAGGAACTTGGTTATTGATGTAGTTAGGAGAGATTTAAGTTGATTAAGACATTTATAGGAGATTTGAAAAGAGAGTTCAACGGCTATAACGGCAAGAAATTCTCAAACGACATTATGGCAGGTCTTACCGTTACTGCGGTGGCATTGCCCCTTGCCCTTGCCTTTGGTGTAAGTAGTGGTGCAGATGCAGCGGCAGGCCTTATCACTGCGATTATTGCAGGTCTTGTGATTAGTGCATTCGCAGGAGCCTCCTTCCAGATTTCAGGTCCTACAGGCGCTATGACTGCAGTGCTCATCACTATTGTATCAAGATTTGGTATGCAGGGTGTATTCGTAGCGTGCCTTATGGCGGGTGTCCTTCTTTTGCTTTTCGGCATTATGCGTCTTGGAAATCTTGTGAGCTTTATCCCTATGCCGGTTGTTACGGGTTTCACATCAGGTATCGCTATAATAATCGCGTTGGGCCAGATAGATAACTTCTTCGGCACAGCATCTCAGGGCGAGTCTGCAATTGCCAAGCTTATATCCTACGGTACGTTAGGATTCAATCCTAATTGGTATGCAGTTGCCATCGGCTTGCTTGTGGTACTTATAATGATATTCTACCCCAAGAAATGGAGCGCTACAGTTCCTTCATCCTTGGTGGCGATAATAGTAGCCGCAATCGTAAGTAACGTATTTTCCTTCCCTGTAGCACAGGTAGGGGAGATACCCCGCACACTTCTTCCCGAGACACGTCTTACATTGTCTGGAATCGATTTTGGTATGGTGTCAGGTCTTATCAGTCCTGCATTTACAATAGCAATGCTTGCTATGATTGAGAGCCTCCTTTGTGGCTCTGCCGCGTCCAGAATGAAGAAAGAGCCCTTCAATGCCGATCAGGAGCTTATTGCTCAGGGTATCGGTAATGTGCTTATTCCTTTCTTTGGCGGTGTACCTGCCACAGCGGCTATCGCCCGTACAAGTGTGGCTATTAAATCAGGCGGTGTTACCCGTCTCACAGGTATCATTCACGCTTTGGGGCTTTTACTTTCAATGTTCCTTTTAGGTCCCTTGATGGCGCGCCTTCCCTTGTCTGCCCTTGCAGGTGTGCTTATGGTTACCGCATGGCGAATGAACGAATGGGAATCCATTTCCTACATATTCTCAAAACGTTTCAAGGGCGCAATAGTGAAATTTGTCGTTACAATGGTATGTACTATTGTGTTTGACCTTACCATAGCAATTATCGTGGGCGTGGCACTTTCCTTCCTGATGTTCGTGGTGAAGTCCTCAAAGATAGATATCAACGTATCAAAGATAGAGAATAGTAAACTCACCCATAGCGATGCAGACGTAGAGGCGACTCACTCCAATGGTGCAGTTGTGTATATCACAGGCAGCATTTTCTTTGGCAACATTGATGAACTTACCAAGGTGGTAGAGGGTCTTACAAAGTACGATGAGATTATATTCTCATTAAGAGGAGTGTCTGCCATAGACACCTCAGGCGCCCAGAGTATGTGCGAACTTTGCCACAGCCTCAAAGAGGGCGGAGTCAAGCTCGCCTTCTGTGGTGTATGCGATAATGTAAAAGACGTTATGAACAAAGCGGGCTTAGCAGATGTAGTAGGGGAGGAGAACTTCTACTGGAGTGTAGATAAGGCGCTTTTGGCAGAATAAACTTAACAAAATAAAGGAAATTGAGATTTTTTGTTGTATTTATATATTATAAATATGACAGAGAATCTCATTTTTTTATAAGGAGAAAACTTATGGACATCCGAGAGCAAACAGAAAGAGCCGAACTTGATTTTTTATCTGAGTACGCCTGCCCCTCGTGTAAGAGTAAGGGCAGAGAGCGGATAGAGGATAAGTGTCCCATCCGCACAGAGTTTGCCCGAGACCGTGACAGGATTATCCACAGCAAGGCTTTCCGCCGACTCAAGCATAAGACACAGGTGTTTATCACACTGGATAACGACCATTTCAGAACCAGACTCACCCATACCCTCGAGGTGGCGCAGATAGCCCGCACGATTGCCAAGGCATCCCGCCTTAATGAAGAACTCGTAGAGGCGATATGTTTGGGTCACGATTTAGGCCATACCCCCTTTGGTCATGCGGGAGAGAAAAGTCTTAATAAACTCAATCCCAATGGCTTCAAGCACTTCGAACAGAGCCTTCGTGTTACCGATATTATTGAAAAGGACGGAGCAGGTCTTAATCTCACTTACGAGGTGCGAGACGGTATCTTAAATCACTCAGGTGATAACGAGGCATCCACCCAGGAGGGCAGGATAGTCAAGTTTGCAGATAGGTTTGCATACATAAACCACGATATAGACGATGCTATCCGTGCAGGTCTTATTAAGACGGAGGATTTGCCCAAGGAATACACTGATGTTTTGGGCAATACCCACTCCAAGAGGATAGACCGCCTGATCCTCAGCACAGTCAATACCACTATTGCCAATGGCTATGTGTCAATGGAGGAAGAGGTGGAGAAGGCAATGATGGGTATGAGGCAATTTCTCTTTGACAGAGTTTATAATGTTTTGGCCCGCAGAGACGGAGAAGCAGAACTCATCATTGAGCGTCTTTATGATTATTTTTATAATAATAAAGATAAGATGCCTGATGAATATAAGCGTCTTTTAGAGAGATATGATCTCCATACTGTTGTGTGTGACTATATCGCTTGTATGACTGATAATTACAGCATAGATTTGTTTGAAGAACTCTTTATGCCCAAATCATTTTTTGCCCGTTAAAAAAAGGGTTTTGGCTATTTGTGTCGAATTATAATATTGAAGCCGAAATGGAGACACATTTTGGCTTAAAAAATTTCATAGGAAAGGAAGAGTGCAATGCCGTTGATACCTGACCACATTATACAAGAAGTGGCAGAAAAGAACGATATATATGAGCTTGTATCCCAGTATGTATCGCTCAAGCGTGCAGGTTCGTCATATACGGGATTGTGTCCCTTCCATAATGAAAAGACTCCGTCCTTTTCCGTTTCCCCGCAAAAAGGCATTTTCCATTGTTTTGGATGCGGTGAAGGCGGTAACTCAATCGGGTTTTATATGAAGATTGAGAACATCTCTTTTTACGAGGCGGTAAAGCGCCTTGCCGAAAAGGTGAATGTAGAGCTCCCCAGGGCAGATTCCTTTGATTATAACAGGAGTGACGAACGCCGCAAGGAGAAGGAACTAATGTACGAGATCAATCGTGCGGCAGCCGAGAAGTTTTATGAGAATCTTAAAGACAGCAAAGATGCCATCTCATATTTCAAGGGCAGAGAGATAGACGGTGCCTGGGCTAAGCGTTATCAGCTCGGTTATGCGAGAGATAGTTGGGACGATGTGTTTTCCTATCTGAAAAGTAAAGGGTATACCGAAGGCGATATCCTCAAGGCTGGTCTTATAGTCGGTAACGATAACGGTAAGTTCTATGACCGTTTCCGCCATAGAGTGATGTTTCCCATATTTGATGAGCGGGATAATGTCATAGGATTCGGTGGCAGAGTGCTAAACGACGATAAACCCAAGTACTTAAATTCCCCCGAAGGTCCTGTGTTTAGTAAAGGCAAGAATCTGTTTGCTCTAAATATAGCCAAAGCCACAAGGCAGGATACAGTAATACTAGTGGAAGGGTATATGGATGTAATCTCCCTTGCGATGCACGGCTATACCAATGCAGTTGCCACACTGGGTACTGCAATCACTCCCGATCAGGCGAAGATACTCAAAAAGTATTTCAAAGAGGTGGTTATCTGCTACGATAGTGACCAGGCGGGCAGGACTGCCACAGAGAAGGCAATCATCATTATGCGTAATGCAGGGGTGAAAGCGTCGGTAATGTATTTATCAGGCGGTAAAGACCCTGATGAGTATATCAAGAAGATGGGAAAGGATAGTTTCAATACTGCTTTGAATGCCCGTAAGACCGACCTTACCTACCTTATAGAATATTACAGGGAAAAATTTGACATAAATATTGACGGGGATAAGGTTTCTTATATAGAGACGTTGATTCCATACTTGCTTTTGGTTACTAACCCCGTTGAATTAGATGTGTATGTGAATAAACTCTCGTCAATCACGGCGGTGACCCCTCAGGCGTTGTATTCACAACTTGGTATCAAGAAGGTCAGCACTGCGCCCGTGAAGGACACTTCGGGTAACGCCAAAGTTGCACGAGCAGATAGCGGAAGAAGTAAGATTGATAAAGCCCGAGAAGGTCTTATAGCCCTTATACTTTCGGATATAGGCCTTTATAATGCTAATAAGTCCGCATTATCTGCCGATATGTTTGGTGATGGTTCTGCCGGAGAGATATTCAAATATATCAGCACTCTCTATGATGAGGGCAAGAAGATTGATGTCAATCTTATGATGACTACCCTTCCTGAGGAACATATTAAGATGCTGTCCCGTATTTTGAGTATTGACACTCATATATCGGATGAGGGCAAAGCGATAAAGGATTTTATAAAAATCATTAAAGATGAGCAGAGAGTTGCCCGGATATTTGAAGTGTTAAATAGCGGAAGCGTAGAGAAATTAAACGAAATGATTAAGAAAAATAATTAGTGAAGGAGCACAAAACAAATGACAGAGAATCAGGTTAATAATGAACAGAAGGTACCGGAGCTCAATTCCAACCCTGCTGAAACAAAAAAACTGATAATCAAAGAACTCGTGGAGATGGGTAAGAAGAAGGGCGTACTTTCTTTTAATGAGATTAACGAAGCCCTTGCAGACTTCGACCTTGACCAGAGACAGAAAGACAGTATATACGATAAGATGGAAGCCAACGGCGTTGAGCTTGTTGAGGACCTTGAGAAAGAGCTTGAGGCCATTCAGAACGAGAGCAACGAAGCAGATGATAAGGAGATTGATCTTTCAATTCCCGAGGGCGTAAGCGTTGATGACCCCGTTCGTATGTACCTTAAAGAGATTGGTAAAGTGCCCCTTCTTTCTGCAGAAGAGGAGATAGAACTTGCCGAGAAAATGGCTAGCGGTGATGCCGCAGCAAAGAAACGTCTTTCCGAGGCGAACCTTCGACTCGTTGTATCTATTGCCAAGCGTTATGTGGGCAGGGGTATGCTTTTTCTTGACCTCATTCAGGAGGGTAACCTGGGTCTTATCAAAGCGGTAGAGAAATTTGACTACACCAAGGGTTTTAAGTTCTCCACTTATGCTACCTGGTGGATCAGACAGGCAATCACAAGAGCTATAGCCGATCAGGCGAGAACAATCCGTATCCCCGTTCATATGGTAGAGACAATCAACCGACTTATGCGAGTATCAAGAACTCTTCTTCAGGATCTGGGCAGAGACCCTCACGTTGATGAGATAGCCAAGGCTATGAATATGAGCGAAGATAGAGTGCGAGAGATTATGAAGATTGCTCAGGAACCTGTGTCTTTGGAGAAGCCTATCGGTGAAGAGGAGGACAGTATCTTAGGAGATTTCCTTCAGGATAAAGATGCTCCTGCTCCATCAGAAGTTGCTACTTATCAGGTGCTTAAAGAACAACTTATGGATGTACTCGATTCACTTACTCCCAGAGAGGCAAAGGTTCTTCGTTTGAGATTCGGTCTTGATGACGGCAGAGCCAAGACCCTTGAGGAAGTAGGCAGAGAGTTCAAGGTTACCAGAGAGCGTATCCGCCAGATTGAGGCGAAAGCACTCCGCAAACTTCGTCATCCCAGCAGAAGCAAACGTCTCAAAGATTTCCTTGAATAATGGATAAGAAAATAATTAGATGGATAGTGTACTTTGCAGCACTTACGGTGGTATGTATCGTAGGCTCCTTTGTCAGGAGCCATTACGACAGTGCCGCCGTTTTGCAAAGTCAGGGATATGAGCCCGTAAGCGCAGATGATGCCGATACCCTTAAAGATGCCATAGAAGCGGAATCGACAAGGACAGAGAAGATCTTTACAGTCAATATCAATACCGCCACCAAGGAAGAGCTTTGTGAGATTTCAGGTGTTGGCGAGAAGACGGCTCTTGCCATAATCAAGTTCCGTGAGGATTACGGCGGATTCAAGAACATAGAAGAGGTAAAACTCGTTGATGGAATAGGGGATAAGACTTATCAGCAGATAAGTAAATACTTAACCACCCGTTAAGAGGTATAATATGAAGATTCTTATAGTAGATGATGAAAAGCTCCTTGTTAAAGGACTCAAATTCAATTTTGAGCAGGAAGGTTTCACTGTTGAGACTGCCTATGATGGCGCCGAGGCGTTGAAACTTGCCCGTGACAAGAGTTTAGACCTTATAATTTTAGATTGGATGCTTCCCGAGATAGACGGACTCACCGTATGCCAGAAAATCCGTGAATTTTCAGGTGTTCCGATTATTATGCTCACCGCCAAGACGGAGGATATGGATAAGATTCTTGGCCTTGAATACGGTGCAGATGATTATATCACCAAGCCCTTTAATATATTGGAGTTAAAAGCAAGGGTAAAGGCGATTATGCGCCGTGCTGCATCTTCAGGTAAGAGTGGCAGTAAGACCCGTCTTACCGTTGGCGGTGTAGTGCTGGATTATAATCAGCGTAAGGTTACTGTGGGTAATAAGACGGTAGACCTTACCAGTAAGGAATTTGATTTAATGGATTTGTTTGTGTGTAATCCGGGCAAGGTTTACAGCAGGGACAATCTTTTGGATATGATATGGGGATACGACTACCCCGGTGATGCCCGCACTGTTGACGTGCATATTCGCCGTCTCAGGGAGAAGGTAGAGCCAAACCCTGCCGAACCCGATTATATACTTACCAAGTGGGGAGCTGGTTACTATTTTAGAGAGGTTGATTAAACGGCTCGACAGTCTCACTGTCCGCCTTGTACTCACATATTTTATTGTGTTCATCCTCACTCTTTCATTAATCGGCTACTATATAATAGTCACCACCAATAACTTCTTCATTTCCGAGGAGAAGATGAACGCATCCAAGGTTGCCAACATCGTGTCCAGTTTTGCCCCGCAATACGTGGGTGAAGATAACAGCAGTGTCAGCGATGACTTCTCACCGTTTTTGAAGTCCATTCTGTCCGATGATAAGATGAGGGTAATAATTATAAATAAAGACTCCCTTGCTATATACGATTCCCATCATAATCAGGCAATCCTCGGCAAGGCGCAGGTTAAAGAGAGTGTTCTTACTGCCCTTGGCGGTAAAGAGGGTGTAGGCAATTATAAAGACACCTCCACGGGTGTGGATGTCATAGACGTTGCAGTGCCTATTGTGACCCGTGATGGTATTATTGGTGCGGTCAATATCATACACACGGTAGAGAGAATACAACTTTTCACCTCTACGATGAGGGAGAGTTTTGTGTTTATCGTTTGTGTGAGCAGTCTGCTTATCGGCCTTGTGATTTTTGTAATGGTTAATTTCGTCACTCGCAGAATCATCAATTTCACCGATAAGATTACCCTTATGAGTGACGGCGTCTTAGATGAGAAGATGGAGATAAAAGGTAATGATGAGATAGCCCGAATGGGCATCGCCTTCAATACCATGGCAGAGAAACTCGCCTTGAATGAAAGACGCAGGATACAGTTTGTGTCGGATGCGTCCCACGAGCTCAAAACGCCCCTTAGTTCTATCAAACTCATGGCAGACTCAATCCTGCAGAACCCCGACATTCCAAGGTCTCAGACCATAGAATTTCTCGCTGATATAAATAATGAGGCAGACCGTCTCAATCGTATTATAAATAAACTGTTGAATATCACCCGCCTTGATACTCAGGCAGAGGGAGGGGAGTATAAGACCGAGTCTTTCAATCTCTCCGAATTTGTCGGTGATATTATAAAGACTCTTCGCCCATTGGCGTCCAAGTCAGATGTTGCCATAAACCTGGGCGGAGAAAGAGATGTTTTTGTATCAGGTGATAAAGACACTCTTTTTCAGGCGATTTACAATATATGCGACAATGCCATCAAATATACCAATCCCAATGGTGAAGTCAATATCCTGCTCGAGAAGAGTGCGGAAAATGCCATCGTCCGTATCCGTGATAACGGTGTAGGAATGAGCGCAGAGGATACAGAGCATATATTTGAGCGATTTTATCGTGTGGATAAAGCGCGTTCGAGGGAGACGGGCGGTACAGGTCTCGGCCTTGCCATAGCCAATGCGGCGGTCAAAGCCCATGGTGGTCATATAGAGGTTATAAGTGAACTTAATATGGGCAGTGAGTTCATAATAGTTCTTCCTCTTAAAAAGATGTAGAATTAATACTTTTGTAATATAAATTCATTTTTTTTGTAAAGGTTTTGTGTTACAATACTTGTATATCCCCATAAGGAGTGATAAGTATGAAGCGAATTATAGGCGTATTGCTGATTGCTGTTATGCTGATTCTCAGTATATCAGGATGCTCACTCAGGGCGTCCTCAGGCGGTGAGATGTATAATCTGTATTTTGCCAATCAGGAAAAGAATAATCTCGTCACAGAGACCCGCAATATTGATGAGCGCGGTATGGAGCGTACGGCAAAGGCGGTAGTTGAGGAACTTATCAAAGGTCCTTCAGGCGCCGATGCCAGAGGCGTTATTCCCAAGGGCACCAGATTGCTTGATTTCGATATCAAAGACTCTGTTGCCATGGTAAACTTCAGTAAGGAATATTTCCCTGCGGATGACAATAAGACGGAGGAACTTCTTGCAAGATACTCTTTGGTGAATACACTTTGCGATATAGAGGGTATTGATAAGGTCAAGATTTTCATTGAGGGAAAAGAGCTCGTCAACTCCTCCAATGTGCCGGTAGGTGCTTTAGGTAAGGATGACATAATGCTCAATTCCTTGGGTAATGATGCCAATACCACACCCATCACTCTTTACTTCCCCGATAAAGGTCTTGCTTTCCTTGAGGAAGTAGAGCGTAAGGTCACCCTCGTAGATAACAGTATGGAAAAGACCATTGTTATTGAACTTGTCAAAGGCCCCGACAGCGATAAACTTATGTCCACCATCCCTTCTGATACTAAGGTGCTCTCCGTTGAGACGAAAGACGGTATCTGCTTTGTAAATCTTTCTTCAGAATTCATCACAAAGCATAGCCATGGCACTACGGCAGAGGCGTTCACCATTTATTCCATAGTAAACTCCCTCACCGAGATAGCAGGAGTTGATAGTGTGCAGTTTTTGGTAGAGGGCAAGAAAGCAGATGTGATAAGGCATATGCTTTTGGATAGCCCCTATAGTCGTAGTGAGGAATATATCAGAAGATAATCTGATGTCAGGTATTGTTTGCAAAGGCAATACCTGATTTTTTTATTGATAAGTATTGACTACGGATTAAAAGTATGTTAACATATCGTTGTTGACCAATGGGGGTATAGCTCAGCTGGGAGAGCGCTTGAATGGCATTCAAGAGGTCAGCGGTTCGATCCCGCTTATCTCCATAATAAAAAGGTGTTTTCGTATATCACGAAAACACCTTTTTGTTTTGCTGTTAGATTTCAAATTAATGAATCCTATAAATATCCTTTGCGTCAACCACCTCAATGGAAGTGCCTTTGAGGAGTTCCACTGCTTTTTCAGGGGAGTTTACTTTGAGAATCATTACTGCCTTGCCTTCGAGATTTCCTACGAAAGCATACATATATTCAATCTCAATTCCCTCGTCGGTTATAAGATGGAGTGATTTTGAAAGACCACCGGGAGTATCGTCGATAGTAACCGCGATAACGTCTGTGAGCTTAACGAATACACCGATTTCCATCAGGCAAGCCACCGCAAGGTCGGGCTTGTTTACAATCATTCTTACAATACCGTATTCAGCGGTATCTGCGATGGAGAGGGCAGAAATATCAACGCCGTTTTTAGAAAGCTCGTCAATTACTGCGACAAGTCTGCCGGGTTTATTCTCAACAAAAATAGATAACTGTTTAATAAGCATCTTTATATCCTCCTTACAGTTTTCTGTTATCAATTACGCGCTTTGCTTTGCCTTCACTGCGCTGAATGGATTTCGGGTTAACAAGGCGTACCTTGGCACCGATTCCAAGCACGTTGCGAAGATCAGCGGTAATCTGCTTCTCAATCTTCTCGATTGATTTGATATCGTCAGCAAAGAGTGCTTCGCTCATTTCAACGTTTACATCAAATGTATCGTTATTGTCTACCCTGTCAACTACAATCTGGTAGTTGGGAGTGATGTTTCCACCTACTTTGAGGAGTACCTCTTCAATCTGTGAGGGGAATACGTTAACGCCTCGGATGATGAGCATATCGTCACTTCTGCCCTGGGGCTTGTTCATACGGATGTGTGTTCTTCCGCATTTGCAGGGCTCATATATAAGTGAGCAGATGTCGCGGGTTCTGTATCTTATAACGGGGAAACCCTCTTTGGTAATGGTGGTGAATACCAACTCACCTGTTGAACCTTCGGGGAGCACCTCGCCTGTGTCGGGGTCAATGATTTCTGCGATAAACATATCCTCGCAGATGTGCATACCGTTCTGCTCGGCACACTCATAGGAAACACCGGGTCCCATGATCTCGGATAATCCGTAAATATCGTATGCCTTCAATTTGAGTTTGCTTTCAATAGCTTTTCTCATATCCTCGGTCCAGGGTTCTGCACCAAATACGCCCACTTTAAACTTGAGTTGGTCAGTAATGCCTGCTTCCTCTGCCGCCTCACCGAGATACATAGCATAAGAAGGAGTACAGCAGAGTGCAGTAGAACCAAAATCCACCATAGTCTGCAACTGGTTGTGGGTATTACCTGCAGAGATGGGGATTACGGTAGCACCGATTTTCTCTGCACCGGAATGTGCACCAAGACCACCGGTAAAGAGACCATATCCGTATGCCACCTGAATAAAGTCCTCATCGTCAAGGCCAATGGCAGTAAACATTCTTGCTACGCAGTTTGCCCAGTCATTGAGGTCTTTGTCGGTATAACCTACTACAATCTTTTTTCCGGTAGTACCGCTTGATGCGTGTACACGGGTGATGTTTTTGAGAGGCTCTGCAAAGAGTCCGTAGGGATAGTAATCTCTGAGATCCTGCTTGTAGGCGAAGGGGAGCTTGTGCAAATCCTCTATGCCCTTTATGTCAGAAGGTTTGAGACCTTTTTCGTCCATACGATTGCGGAAAAGTTCCACTCTTTCATACATTCTCTTCACTTGGTTCACAAGACGCTCGCTCTGAAGTTTTTTAAGTTCTTCGCGGGGCATTGCCTCGATTTCAGGTTGCCACATTTTCATTGCCATTCCTCCGGATTATAAATTGTATCCAAGTTCAAATGCCTTGAGGTTTATATCCACAAACTTCGGAGGCACTGTTGATTTAATTGTCTCCACCCATTTCTCGTAGGGGATATCGATAGATTTTGCCATTACACCGATAAGTACCACGTTAACCGCCTTGAAGTTGCCTGCCTCTTCTGCGAGGGAGAGGGCGTCTACGGCTTTTATATCTGCCTTGGCAGAGAGTTTGGAACATATCTCATCGGGATACTCTGCCTTGCCGATTATAACGGGCATAGGATTGATTTTCTGTGTATTCACAATCATCTTACCGCCTTTTTTGAGGAAAGGTAATGCTCTGTATGCTTCCAGTTCTTCAAAAGCAAGGATGATGTCTGCTTCGCCCTTGTCAATAATAGGGGAGAACACCTTGCTTCCGTATTTTACATAAGTAACAACACTACCGCCTCTCTGGCTCATGCCGTGAACTTCGGATACCTTCACGTCAAAGCCCTCGCTGATAACAGTGTTGCCGAGGATACGGCTGGCAAGCAGGGTACCCTGACCGCCCACACCGACAATCATAATATTCTTAGTCATATTATCAGTCCTCCTTCTTCTCGATTGCACCGAAGGGGCATACGTTGATGCACAATCCGCAACCGTTACACTGTGTCATATCAATTTTAACTGTACCGCCCACTACGGAGATGGCAGGGCAACCAAGTTTCATACAAGCTTTGCAGTTTTTGCACTTGTCGTTGATTTCGCAATGACCTGTGTATTTTACTCTCTTGAGCAGAGCGCAGGGCCTCTGTGCGATAATTACTGAGGGTTCGTCTTTTGCAGTTTCCTCTTTTACTATTCTCTCAAACTCCTTGAGATCAAAGGGATCGGCTACCACTACGTTCTTAACACCCACTGACTTGCACAATGAGAGGAGATTAACCTGTACTGTTTCCTCTCCCCTGATAGTGTAACCTGTGGTGGGGTTCTCCTGGTGACCGGTCATACCGGTAATGGAGTTGTCTAAGATAATTACGGTGTTTGCACCTTTGTTGTATACGATATCGATAAGTCCTGTGATACCTGAATGCATAAATGTGGAATCACCGATTACAGATACTAATTTCTTGTTAAATTCAGCACCTCTTGCCTTCGCCATACCGTGAGCCGCAGATACTGATGCACCCATACAGATGGTGGTATCTACACTTTCCAGGGGAGCAACTGCGCCGAGGGTGTAGCAACCAATGTCACCGGACACCACAAGACCCAATTTCTTGAGCACATAGAAGGTGGCTCTGTGAGGGCAACCTGCACACATAACGGGAGGTCTTACGGGGATCGCTTCTTCAAGGGCGATACTTTCGGGAGCATCCTCGCCAAATACGGCTTTCTTAATCATTGAGGGGGTGTATTCGCCAAGGAGAGTAAATACCTCTTTGCCGATAACTTCCACTCCCAATGCCTTGCAATGCTCTTCAATGTAAGGATCAAGTTCTTCGATTACAAATACTTTCTTGCACTTTTTAGCAAAATCTTTTATAAGGTTGCAGGGGAGGGGGTAAACCATACCCAACTTCAAGTAGTTTACCTTGTCGCCCAAGGCTTCTTTGGAGTACATGTATGATATGCCTGATGTAATCACACCGATTTCTGCACCGTTGTCTTCAACGGTGTTGAATGTGCAATCCTCTGCAAAAGCGGTGAGGGCTGCGATTCTTTCTTCTACCACCACGTGTCTTTTGATGGCGTTGGCAGGCATCATAACGTATTTACCGATGTTCTTTTCATAGGGCTTCAATTCGTCGGATGCTCTCTCGCCGATTTCCACCAGACTCTGTGAGTGGGAAACTCTTGTGGATAATCTGATAAAGCAGGGTGTGTCAAACTTCTCAGACATTTCATAGGCAAGGCGTGTATATTCCTTGCACTCATTAGAGTCGGCGGGCTCAAGCATCATTATCTTGGATGCCTTTGCATAGTGACGTGAATCCTGCTCGTTCTGTGATGAGTGCATACCGGGATCATCTGCCACGCAGAAAACGAGACCACCGTTCACACCTGTATAGCTTACGGTAAATACCGGGTCAGCCATAACGTTAAGACCTACGTGCTTCATACAGCTCATAGCTCTTGCACCACCGATGGATGCACCGATAGCAACTTCCGCAGCCACCTTTTCGTTGGGTGCCCATTCAGCATAAATCTCGTCGTATTTGATAATGTTTTCTGTGATTTCAGTACTGGGTGTACCGGGGTATGATGATACCACCTTTACTCCTGCCTCGTATGCACCCTGTGCAACGGCAGCGTTTCCTAACATCAGTTTTTTCATATCTTAATTCGCTCCAATCTCATTTTGTTTCGCAACCAGACTTTCACCGCAATAGATTTGTCTGAGCTTCGGCTTTTCGATCTTGCCGGTGGGGTTTCTGGGCACTTCTGCGAATATGAATTTCTGCGGTCTCTTATATCTGGGCAGATCATAGCAGAAATCAATTATCTCGTTTTCAGTAAGGGTCATTCCTTCTTTGACTTCGATTATAGCAGCGGCAATCTCGCCCAAACGCTCGTGGGGAAGACCGATAACAGCCACGTCTTTGATTTTGTCATTTCTGCGGAGGAAGTCCTCAATCTGTACAGGGTAGAGATTCTCACCGCCGGTAATGATAACATCTTTCTTGCGGTCAACGAGATAGATAAATCCGTCTTCATCTTCCTTCGCCATATCACCGGTAAAGAGCCAACCGTCACGAAGCACCTCTGCGGTGGCATTTTCGTCGTTGTAGTAGCAGGTCATCACACCGGGGCCTTTTACAGCAAGCTCACCCACATCACCTTTTTCTACGGGTGTGCCGTCTGCGGTGCAGATTTTCACTTCCCAACCATAACCCGCCTTGCCGATAGCACCTACTTTGTGTATGTTTTCAACACCGAGATGCACGCAACCGGGCCCGATGGATTCAGATAATCCGTAGTTGGTGTCGTATTCGTGATTGGGGAACTTGGCTTTCCATCTCTTTATAAGACTGGGTGGAACGGGCTGTGCGCCAATGTGCATCAATCTCCACTGTTCAAGTTCGTAATTGTCGATTTCTATATCGCCTCTGTCGATAGCGTCCAGCAAATCCTGTGCCCAGGGCACGAGGAGCCATACTATTGTGCATTTTTCCTCGGACACGGCACGGATAATCCATTCAGGCTTAACACCCTTTAAGAGTACGGCTTTGCTGCCTGCCATAAGTGAGCCGAACCAATGCATCTTTGCACCTGTGTGATAGAGGGGCGGGATGCAGAGGAAGCAATCCTCTCTTGTCTGTCCGTGGTGATTCTGTTCGGTGGCAGCAGCGTGATATATACTTTCGTGGTTGTGGAGGATTGCCTTGGGGAATCCTGTAGTACCTGATGAGAAGTAAATAGCCGCATCATCGGTTGCCACGATATCTACATTAGGTTTGTGTGAAGAACAGTATGTAGTGAGCAAATCATAACTCTCTGCGAAGGTGGGGCAGTTGGCGCCTACATAAAATACCTGCTTCACATTAGGCATTCTTCCGTAAATCTCCTCCACACGTCCGATAAATTCAGGACCAAACACCAACACGTCCACTTCTGCAAGTTTGGTGCAGTATTTGATTTCGTCGGAGGTGTAGCGATAGTTAAGGGGTACTGCAAGAGCGCCGGCTTTGAGTACACCAAAATATATAGGAAGCCATTCTAAGCAGTTCATAAGCAGGATTGCCACTTTGTCGCCTTTCTTGATACCTCTTGAGAGGAGAAGATTAGCGAATCTGTTTGCCTTACGGTCAAAATCCTGCCAGGTGATTTCCTGTCTGCCGGATTCGGCAGGGTTAGGCTGGATAAGGGCGTATTCCTTCCAGGTGACTTTTGTGCTTTCCATCATGCTGGGGGCGATTTCCACCAACGCAACATCATCGGAAAACTCCCTGGCATTTCTTTCAAGTAAATCAGTAATAATCATATCTTACTCCTTATCTGGATTTGCGGAAGAGATATAAAAAATCCCCCGCATTCTTGTTATAGAATACAGAGGACGAGAAAACCCGTGGTACCACCTCAGTTTATTACCGCTTCACAACGGTAACCTTTCAGAGTGTCAGACAACACTCCCGTTCTGTTACGGGAACACCCGTTGCCGCCTACAGGGAATTGGGATCCGTTCGGAGCACAGCTCCCGGAATGTATTCAGAAATGCACTTTCCACTGTCTCGCAGCGACCGACAGCTCTCTCAAGGCTCCATGCATTCTTACTTGTTTCCGATCATCGCATTTATAATAATGTATAAATTATAACATCGCAAAATATTAAAGTCAATACTATTTTGCTATAAAAGGAAGAAAAAAGTATATAAAAAGCAGACGGCATCCACCATGGGCGGAGCCGTCTGCAGAAGATATCAGCAGCAACAGTTGTTGCTGCCATTGTCCCACAAAAGCCAGATGACGATTATTGCGATAATAATCCACCAGGTGTTGCCGTTGCCGAACAAGCCATTGTTGCTGTTGCAGCAGGGGTTACAGTTGTTGCAGCAATCTCCCAAGGGAAATCCCACCTTTCAGAAATTCAGATAGAGGAATTGATAAGCGAATCAGCAGCAACGATTATTGGTTTCGCAGCAACCGTTGTTCAAAAAGAGTAACAAGAAAAGGATGATGAACCAGAGAACAGTGCTGTACTCGCCACCATTACCGCCATTACGGCAGCAACCGTTACCAAATAAATTTAACATAAAGACACCTCCGAAAAAATAGATAATAAATCAGTTGCAACCGTTGTCGCAACCGCAACCGCAGTCGTTACCGCCGTTGCAGGTGGTATGGCCACCACCGCAGAAGAGAAGGAGGAAAACGAGGATGAAGAATAATATACCATCATTACCTCCGCCGAAAATACCGCAACCGTTACCAAACATAGAAATGCACCTCCGAAAAAAATATTTTTTTGCGATTTCAATGTATAATATGTGAAAACGTCAAATGTGTTACACAAACTTTCCCTTTCCATGATATGGCGGGGGAAGAACTACCTTTTCAAGCCGTATCACAAGGCGTTTTTAGGATAAACTTGACACTGTTTGACGTAACCCTTTTAATTTTGAATATTTTTTGTAATTTTTTTGTGTAAACACTTTATTTACTGACTTCCAGGTGGTATAATGGTAATGAGTGGTAGTAGGTTCATCGTTTGTTGCCACGACATTGTAACCTGCCCCTGTTTGTGTAGACAAAAAAATAATTTATAAGGATGATAGACATGACAGTTTTTAATCTTACATTGCAACAGATGCTTATGATGTTCACACTTATTCTTGTGGGATTTATTTTAAGACGCAAGATGGTGCTTCCTGATAACGCAGGTACTATGATGGCCAAGCTGGAGACCAACATCTTCCTTCCTGCGCTATCTATGTATAGTATGATTACCAAGTGTACTCCTTCCACCTTTGTCGAGAACTATTCGCTTATGCTTTATGGTCTGGTGATCACTCTCTGTGCGATTTTCGTGTCTTATCCGTTGTCGGGTCTTTTCATCCGCAACTCCTCCTCATCCGCGACACTTGCCTATAAGCGAAACATTTATAAATATTCAATGACCTTCGGCAACTATGGCTTTATGGGTAACTTCATCATCCTGGGCATTTGGGGAGACGATATGTTTTATAAATACACCATGTTCACTTTCCTCCTTGCGGTTCTTTGTAAGAGTTGGGGTATGTATGTTCTCGTTCCCAAGGATGAAACCGATAGTTTTGCCACCAATGTTAAAAAGACTCTTACCACACCGCCCATTATGGGACTCATTATTGGTATGCTCATTGGTATCACAGGTCTCAGCGCATATATGCCCGAGTTCCTTACCAACGCCCTTAATAACGCAGGTAAATGCCAGGGCCCTGTTGCCATGCTTCTTGCTGGCTTTGTGATAGGCGGATATAACCTCAAAGGCCTTGTGACCGATAAGAAGGTGTATGTAGCATCTGCACTGCGCCTTGTGGTAATCCCTGCGGTGATAATGCTTGTATTAAAAGCCTTTAATGTAAGCGAAGAGATTATGATTCTCGCCCTTATCGCATTTGCAACTCCGCTCGGTCTGAATACTATTGTATTCCCTGCCGCCTATGGTGGTGAGACGGAGACGGGCGCATCAATGGCAATGATTTCCCACACTCTGTCGGTAATCACCATCCCCTTGATGTATCTGTTGTTTATAGTTATTCTGTAATACCCGTCCTCATAGCAATCCAATTTGTGATACCGAGGTGATTTTATGACCTATATCGAGTTTTTTGATAAAACAGCCATAGAGAATATTATTGCTTGTATCTCCTATATTCCCGAGCGAGTAATCTTTGTCGGTGATAATGCAAAGACAATGAAGACTCATATAGAACGTTATCGTCGTGTCTTTGAGGGCAGGGGCTTCAACAACCTTGATATTTCCTATAAGACGGTATCAAAAAGCAATCTGGATAATGCCATATCCATTCTCACCGAAATAGTGGAGACCTATGACGATTGCGTGTTTGATATTACGGGTGGCGAAGAGCTTTTGCACGTTGCTCTTGGCATAGTGTGTGAGCGATACCCTGAAAAGAACATCCGTATCCATAGAATGAATTTAAGAAATAACGAGGTAGTGTATCTTGATAATAACGGCAAGACCACATTCACTCATATCCCCACATTGTCGGTGGAGGAGAATATCCGTGTGTATGGTGGTGACGTTGCCTATGGCGGTATAGACGAAGCTAAGACATATCAATGGGAACTCACCGACGATTTCATAAACGATATCAACAATATGTGGGAGATTTGCCGAGATAACGCAAGGGACTGGAATTTTATAATCAACGTTTTCAATGCAGTTGAGAGCGTAGGCACATCATCAGTAGATGATGCCCTTGTCACTATTGCATCCAGACGTAAGGTGGAGGATAATCTCTATCAGCACCGTTTTCGTTATGAGGTGTCAAAGACTATTGTGGACAGGCTGTTAGATAATGGCCTTCTCGCATCCTTTGATGATGCGGACGGCGATAGGGTAGTGATTTCCTATAAGAATCATCAGGTGAAGAAATGCCTCACCAAAGCGGGACAAGCGTTGGAGATGAAGATTTTTGTGTCAGCAAAGGAAGCAAAGGAAGATGACGGCACCCCCACCTATAATGATGCCGTCAACGGCGTGGTGATAGATTGGGATGGTAACGCCGAGGAAGACCTCCCCGGCGAGTATAGCACCGTCAATGAGATAGATATTATGCTTATGCACGGCCTTGTCCCCGTGTTCATTTCCTGCAAGAACGGTCTCGTTACAATGGAAGAACTCTATAAACTCTCCTCCGTTGCCCACCGCTTTGGCGGGGAGTACGCTAAGAAGGTTCTTGTGGCAACTTCTATTTCCAAATACGGCTCATCTGCCAAGTACTTCCGCCAGAGAGCCGAGGATATGAATATCCGTCTTATAGAGGATATCGCCGACCTCGCCGACGAAGCAATGGAAAAACGCATCAAAAGTTTTTGGTGCAACTGATAAATGATTTCAAGGAGCGATACGGATATGAAATATAGCATAAGGAAGATGACCCCGGCGGATAACTCTGCCATGGCTCACCTTGCAAGATATAATCTTAAAAATCACGATCTGGACATCCCCGGTACTGTATATTTCGACCCCGTTCTCGATGACCTGTGTGCTTTTTATGAGGCCACGGGCAGAGGGTATTATGTGCTCACTGATGAAGCAGACAGGGTGGTTGGCGGTATCGGCTTTGCCGAATTCCCACTGTTTGATAACTGTGCCGAGCTCCAGAAACTCTACCTTGACGATTCCGTCAAGGGCAACGGCTTCGGCTATAAGCTCATTGAATATGTAGAATCCCGTATGCGTGATGCAGGCTATACCACCTCATACCTTGAGACGCATATTAACCTAAAGGCAGCCATGCATATATACGATAAATGCGGTTATACCCTGATTGACCGTCCCAAAGACGTAGCCCACGGCGCTATGACCCATTTTTATATAAAGACTCTTTGATATATTCCAACTGTGACGGAGACTGTTATGATAGAAATCCTTTACCAAGACTCTGATCTGGTTTTTTGCATCAAGCCCTCGGGTGTATCCTCCGAGGAAGAAATGATAACTATGCTCAAAAGCCAACTCAATAGCGATATATACCCACTTCACCGCCTGGATAAACCCGTAAGCGGAGTTATGGTGTATGCCAAAAATAAGAAGTCGGCTGCCTTCATGAGCAGTAAGATTTCCTCTAACGACGATTTCAGCAAAGAATACCTTGTCCTCTGCGAAGGCGAATTCACCGAGACGGAAGGTACTATGGAGGATTTGCTTTTCAAAGACTCTTCTAAAAATAAGAGCTTCGTAGTTAAGAGGGAGCGTAAGGGCGTGAAGAAAGCCGTCCTCACCTATAAAGTCCTTCGCACCGCCACCTATAATGATAAGGTTTGCTCTTATGTATTGGTCAGATTGCAAACGGGCAGAACCCACCAGATACGCGTGCAGTTCGCCTCCCGTAAGCACCCCCTCCTCGGCGATAAAAAATACGGTAGCCGGGAATCCTGCCCCATAGGCCTTTTCTCCCATAGAATTACGACCTGCGGTTTGGATATCTCCGCCACTCCACCCAACGAATCCCCGTGGAATATACTTGAATGAATTTTTTTGCCCCGACTTGACACGAGTAAGTATTGTGTCGGAAAATATTAAAAAAGGAAAAATGAAAATGAAATATAATACATATTTATTTGATTTTGACGGAACTTTGGTAGATTCTATGCAATCATTTATTTCGGTTATGTTAAGAATACTGGAGGAAAATCACATAAAATATGAAGATGATATAGTGAAAATTATAACACCTTTAGGCTATGCGGGGACTGCCGAATATTTTCAACAGATAGGCGTTCCAATACCAAAAGACGAAATGATAAAACAAATGAATGAGTATATATATGATGATTATCTGCACAAGATACCTGAAAAGTCAAATGTTATTTCAACGCTGGAAACCCTGAAAAAGAATGGGGCTGACCTTAATGTTCTTACTGCCAGTCCTCATACGGTGCTTGATCCTTGTCTTAAAAGATTAGGGATATTTGATTTATTTACCAATGTATGGTCTTGTGATGATTTTTCAACCACAAAGGCTAATCCTGATATATATATAAAAGTTGCTGAAAAATTGGGAAAACCTGTTGGTGAAATTCTCTTTCTTGATGATAATTATAATGCTGACAAAACAGCAAAAATCGCTGGAATGAAGGTGTGTGGCGTGTTTGACGAGTCCTCGTCTGATTATGCGGAGGATATTAAGGCCATTTCTGATCATTATATATATGATTTTTCTGAATTACTTGGTATTGATAAATAATATTTTTTTATCCGGTCTTGACACGAGAGATATGGATGTCGAATAATGTTGAAAGGAGAAATTCTGTGAATAAAGAAAAATTCAAATATAGTTTGTTATGTTTAATGTTATTTCTTATAATGCCTCTTTCTGCAAGCGCAAATATGGTTTGGCCATCTTTATATATTGCAGAGGGGATGAGAAGTTGGTATGTAATATTAATCGGTCTTTTAATTGAGATAATATTTGTAAAATTCTTTTTAAAAGAATCATATTTGAAATCGGTTTTGATTGCGTTTATTATGAATTTAGCATCTACTGTTTTAGG
>JAZOWA010000019.1:0-11592 GCA_045659025.1 Clostridia bacterium | reverse complement strand
CTAACGCAATCGCTGCTGCTGAAGCACTCGTTAAAGCAGAAGCTGGCATGTTCCGCACAGTTCTCTCTGATGGTACTGTAGCAGAAACTCCTGCAGCAGACGTTTACGCTACTGCAGTTACAGGTACATATTCAAATGGTGTAGTTACCGTAACAATCACAGCAGTTACCGAGGGCAAGACTCTCGTTGGTACTGCTACTGTTGAAGTTGCAGTTACAATCGTACCTCCTGTAGTTGAGCCCACAGAGACAGACAACGTACAGTTCGTTGCTCCCACAGGCCTTACAGTAGCTGAAGTTCAGGCAGACGAAGCTGCTGCAATCGCTGCTGCTGAAGCGCTTGTTCTCGATAGAGCTAACATGTTCCGTGTGGTTCTCTCTGACGGTTCTGTATCAGGAACTCCTGCAGCAGACGTTTACGCTACTGCAGTTGAAAGCACATACGCATACGGCGTAGTTACCGTAACTATCACAGCAGTTACCGAGGGCAAGACTCTCGTTGGTGAAAACACAGTTGAGGTTGCAGTTACCATTATACCCCCTGTAGTTGAGACAAATAGTGTTTTGCTTGCTGCTCCTTCACTCGCAATTGATGGGGTTCAGGCAAGCGAAACTGCTGCAATCGCAGCTGCTGAAGATCTCGTTCTTGCTCAAACAGGTATGTTCTATACCATTCTCTCTGACGGTACTGTATCAACCGAACCTGCAACAGGCGTTTACGCTACTGCAGTTACAGGTACATACGCAAATGGCAAAGTTACTGTAACTATCACAGCAGTTGCCGATGGCAAGACTCTTGTTGGTGCCAACACGGTGTCAGTTACAGTTACATTCAAGACAAACAGCGTTCGATTCGTTGCTCCCACCATCGCAATCAACGAAGTGCTGGCAAGCAAAGATGCTGCCAAAGCTGTTGCTGAAGATCTCGTTAAGGGAGCAGAAGGCGTGTTCTATGCAGTTCTCTCTGATGGTGCTGTATCAGAAACTCCTGAAACAGGCATTTACGCTACCGAGGTTTCAAGCACATATGCAAATGGCGTAGTTACCGTGACAATCACAGCAGTTTCCGGTGGCAAAGCCCTCGTCGGCACTGCAAAAACAGTTGATATTCCTGTAAAATTCAAGACGGACAAAGTTCGCATGACTGCTCCTGTTCTTTCTGTAGAAGAGCCACAGGTAGATGAGGATGCTGCAATCGCTGCCGCTGAAGCGCTTGTCAAAGCCACATCCGGCATGTTCTACACCGTTCTTTCTGATAATTCTGTAGAGACTGAGCCCACATCAGGTGTTTATGCTACGAATGTAGCTGGCTCTTACGCTGATGACGTGGTTACTGTGACAATTAACGGCATTACCGACGGCAAGATACTTCTTGGTGCAAACACAGTTGAGGTTGCAGTTACTATCGTGGAAATCCCTTACATCACAGATGCTATACCGATGTGTGATGATTCTGAAATAGCAAAAGGCGAAGATTTCTTCGGTGTGAAATTTAATATGGTTCGTGCCACATTGAGCACAGGCGAAACCCGAGATTATGAGGTTGTAACCGATGCTCCTGCAGAAGGCAAGGCGTATATTGATATATCAACCTTTGATAATTACACAGAGGGCACATACACCTTTGATGTTGTTATAATCGATAGCAACAATAAGGAACCCGTATTTACAAAAGAAAACATCTTGACTGTAGAGGTGGGCCCTGCTAAAAGAACAGGCACAATAACTGCAGATACAACCAAAGTGATAGAAGTTAAATACGGCGCAAGCGCAGATGACGTGCGAAACGCTGTTGCCGCAAGAGACGATCTTTTCCGCCATGTTATGACAGACGGAACTGTCGAAGAAGGCGCGGTTGAAATTAGTCCTGACAATGTAAACGCAAACGGATTTACAGGCACAATAGTCGGAGAACATACGGTTTCAGTAGAACAGGTTAGCGGTTTTTCTGTTGCCAATGGTCAGATTAATGTCGAAGTGCTTCCCACATCTGTCATAGCAGTTGTTCTTGACACCCCCTGGGCATCTCACCCCGAAATGCCCGAAGGCACTCCCTTCCCCGGATTTGGTGGCAGACAGCTTGTTGCAGTTTTTGACTCTTTGACTTCACATGCTTCAAGTGGCACATTTGGTATTGTTACAGACGCTCCTGCAGAGGGCAAAGCGTATATAGACATTACTTCCTACAATGCAGCCGCTATGGGTAGCTATGTCTTGCCCGTTATTGTTACATCTTCTGCTCTTAAGACTCCATATGAAGGTGCAATCACTCTTACGGTTGACGCTCCTGCGCCTACAGACAATGTAAAACTTATCTCCAGAGAACTTGTTCTCAAGGATTCCGAAGGTGATGAGGCGATGATAATTGCCACGGCAGAAACTCTTGTAAAAGAGAGTACAGGACTCTTTGCCACAGTTCTTACCAATGGTAAGACCGGTGGGGTTGCTGCTGAAGTTGTTGCTACAACCGTTACAAGCCAATACAGTGCATCTGAAAGAAAAGTATATGTAAACATTGTCGGAGTAAGTGGCGGTAAAACTCTTGTTGGTGCAACGATTGTGGAAGTTGGCGTTAACACAAATCCCACCATCACAGGTACTGTAAGGGTAACAGACCTCACCGGTGAGGTTATCGGATTTGAAAACGAGATCCCCGGCGGCGCAGTAATCACGGCAATTAAGCTTGATGATGAAGGCAATGGCGGTAACCTCCACAATGGTGTTTATACAACCTTCTATGCAATGACCGATGCGACAGGTGCATTCAGTCTCCGTGTTGAACCCGGCACATACAAGATTCATATTGCTCATTCCAAGTACGAGTATTTTGAAGGCATAATGTATGCATCAAGAACCATTCACGATGATTTTGAAATCACAGTCGCAAACAGCGAAGAGGTAGACCTCGGTACAGTCAACCTCTACTACACCTTCTTCGGTGATACCGATATTGATGGCGACATTGATAGTGAAGACTATGAAATGTACGCTCCTCAGGTTGGTGGTATAATCAACAGATAATCCCTTGATAAAAGAAAAAGGTCTCTCTTTATGAGAGACCTTTTTGCATATAAAAAACGGCAGAAATCAAATCTGCCGTTTGTTTTTTTATTATCCTTCTTTATTGTAGGGTATGCCGAAATGCTCGTAGGCAAGGGGTGATACCACTCTGCCCTTGGGAGTACGGTTGATGAATCCCAACTGGAGGAGATATGGTTCATACACATCCTCAATGGTGGTGGCGTCCTCGCCGATGGTTGCCGCCAGAGTATCCAGGCCCACAGGGCCGCCGCCAAAGTAGTTGATCATTGCCTGAATCATCTTGCGGTCAGTAGCGTCTAAGCCGATGGGGTCAATCTCTATGCTTGTAAGGGCATCGTCTGCCACTTCCTTGGTGATTACTCCGTCATACTTGACCTGGGCAAAATCCCTCACTCGCTTGAGCAGACGGTTGGCGATTCTCGGTGTACCTCGTGAACGGGATGCCACCTCTGCCGCGCCCTCCGAATCAATCTCCACACCGAGAATGCTTGCGCTACGCTTTACTATAGTGGCGAGCGCTTCGGTGGTGTAGAGTTCAAGACGGGATATAACGCCGAATCTGTCTCTTAAAGGTGATGTCATATTACCTGCCTTGGTGGTGGCACCAAGGAGGGTGAATTTCGGTAAATCAAGGCGGATAGACCTTGCGCTGGGGCCCTTGCCGATAATTATATCCAATGCAAAGTCCTCCATAGCGGGATAGAGCACTTCCTCTACGCTGTGGCTCAATCGGTGTATCTCGTCAATAAAGAGCACGTCGTGGTCAGAAAGGTTAGTGAGTATCGCCGCCAGATCGCCGGGCTTTTCTATAGCGGGACCGCTGGTGATGCGGAGGTTAACCCCCATCTCGTTGGCAATAACGCCCGCAAGGGTAGTCTTACCAAGCCCGGGAGGGCCGTAGAGAAGCACGTGATCCAATGCGTCATTACGCTTCTTCGCCGCTTCTATATAAATCTTGAGGTTGTCCTTCACTTTATCCTGACCGATATATTCGCTCAAGTTCTTGGGGCGGAGACTGTATTCGTTGAGGTTGTCCTCACCAATGACCTCCCCCGTCACTATTCTCTCGTTAAGATCCATTGTGTATCCTCCTGTTAAAAGAGTTTCTTAAGTGCCTGCTTCACTATCTCTTCCACGTCGGTAATGCTACTATCCACAGAAGATACGGCTTTTCTGGCTTCCGCAGGTGTATAGCCAAGCACCATAAGAGCAGATACCGCTTCCTTTGCGGTGTCATTATCTGCAACCGCACCAAGATTTGACACCTCACCGCCGGTGGACATGCCATCGGCAGATACCTTGTCCTTAAGTTCAAGCACTATTCTCTGTGCCGTCTTTGCACCAATGCCGTTGGCAGATTTTATGGTGGCGATATCCTCGGCTACTATGCAGGCGGCCAACTTTGAGGGAGATGCTACGGACAGCACCGCCAACGCACCCTTGGCACCCACACCCGATACGGATATGAGAAGTTCAAAGAGTTCTCTCTCCTCTCTGGTGGAGAAGCCGTAGAGGTCCATAATCCCCTCTTTAAGGTACAAATAAGTATATACGGTACCTTCGCTTCCGATAAGAAGAGAGGTGTCTTGCAACGTGTTAATTGAGGTATAAACCTTAAACCCCACACCGCCTGCATCTAAAACAACGTAATTCGCGCCTTTTTCGGCGATCTTGCCGTTTATAAAGTCAAACATTATATTTCTCCTTCAATGAAAAATATCGGACTGTAATCCTTAAAATTTATCTTAATCCTGCCAGTGCACCCATCTTGTATGAATGAGCGTGACATATAGCCAGAGCCAATCCGTCTGCCACATCGTCAGGCTTGGGGATTTCCTTGAGATTGAGTATGCTTTTCACCATCTGTTGCACCTGAAGCTTCTCGGCTCTGCCGTAGCCTACCACCGCCTGCTTTACCTGCAAGGGGGTGTATTCATAAACCTCCACGCCCTTGTTGACTGCGGCAAGTAAGATTACACCCCTTGCCTGACCTACCTGAATAGCAGTCTTGGCATTGGTGTTGAAGAAAAGTTCCTCCACGGCAATGCATTCGGGCTTGTAGGTATCAATCATATCGCATACACCGTCATAGATGGATTTGAGACGGTCTTCCAGCTTACCCCCTGCTTTGGTGGTAACGGCGCTGTAGTGCACTACGCTGAATTTGTTGCCCACGTAGTCAATCACACCGCAACCCACTATGGCAAAGCCGGGGTCTATCCCCAATATTCTCATATTTACTCCTTAAGCAAATGCTTGTATAATATATCTATCTTTATTTTACCATAACTACGGGAAAAATCAACAATTTTCCGTCTGTTTCCCTCAGGTTAAAATTACATTACAAAACGATGTATACAGGAGAATTTGTCGAATATTGTGGTATAATTATAGCGTGAGAATATCACTTTTTGTGGAGGTGAGTTATGAAAAGACTGTTGATTCTTCTGCTTGTTACTTTAAGTATGATGCTTTCTGTCACCGCATTTGCGGACAGTGATATAGAGATTTACCTTTTTGGCGAAAAACTTGCATGTGACGTTGCCCCTGTTATTTTAGACGACAGGACGTTGGTCCCCGTGAGAGTCATATCTGAGGAAGGTCTTGGTGCCACCGTCAAGTGGGATGGTGCCAAAAGGCAGGTAAAGATTACAAAAGACAAACTTTCCATACTCCTCACCATTGATGACACCAAGGCGATTGTGAATGGTAAGACAGTCAAGCTTGATGTGCCTGCGGTGATTATATCCGACCGCACTATGGTGCCTGTGAGGTTTGTCAGCGAGACCTTCGATTACCACGTGGAGTGGGATGGCGGGAGGAGACGGGTATCAATAGATAAAGAAAAGTCTCTTGTGATAGAGGATATCGAATACGAGGAAAACCGTAGCAACGATACCGTCTACATAACCCTTTCCCACTATGCCGAGCCAAAGATATTCACCTTAAAAGAGCCTGACAGAATAGTGATAGACTTTGAGGGTGCCACATATAAGGGCAGGGACGACAGGGTGGATATAGACTCCCTTTTTGTCAAGCAGTTCCGCTACGCTGCCCAGGACGGATTTTACAGGATAGTGGTGGAGAGCAAGGGTGAGCAACCCTATAAAATCAAGAAACTCAATGATGACGAGATGAAGATAATTATCGGCACAGTAAGTACGGCGGTGAAGGGTGACGAGAAGCCCTCCAAGACCGAGGACAAGGACGACGAAGACGACGACAAAGATAAGGATAAAGATAAGGATAAGGACAAAGACAAAGATAAGGACAAAGATAAAGATAAGGACAAAGATAAGGACAAAGACGACGATAAAGACAAAAACAAAGACGATGACGAGGATGAGGATGAGGAAGACGAGGAAGAAGAATTCGTCTTAAATCCCGATATGACGGTGGTGATTGATGCAGGTCACGGCGGTCACGATCCCGGTGCTCTTGGCAGGGATGAAGAAGGCAACGTCATCTATGACGAGGACGACGAGGAGCAGAAAGATCCTCTCATCAAGGAGAAAGACATCAATCTCTCCGTTGCCAAGCATATTTATGACTACCTTACGGAAAAGAACGTCAATGCGGTGCTTGTACGTAAGAAGGATGTTTACTATGCCCTCCGTGAGATATCCGACCGAGCCAATGCCAAGGACGGTGTGCTCTTTGTGAGTGTCCATTGTAATTCGGTGGAGAATAACATTTCTGCCGAGGGAGTAGAGGTACTCTATGCCAATAAAGAGGGTGACGAGAAATACGGAGTCACCTCCAAGAAATATGCGGAGAATGTGCTTGAAGAGATTTTAGACAGAGTAGACACCGTAGATCGTGGCATTAAAGAACGTCCCGGTCTTGCGGTGCTCAAGTGGACGGATATGCCTGCAGTGCTGGTGGAGATGGGTTTCATCACCAACCCCACCGATCAGGAGCGACTTCTTAACAGAACATGGCAGAAGGCTATGGCAAAGGCGATAGGCGACGGAATAATCGCCACGCTTGATGAAATGACCGATTGATACAAAAAGCCGAGGACGAAAATGGTCTTCGGCTTTGGTTTTTATGAAAATAATGTTTACATATCTGCTCATTTGTGGTAGAATAGACACAATATAAAAAGGAGTTGTTGCAAAATGGCTGAAAAATATAATTATCTTACCTGGAACGGACATCCCCTGGTGTGCAGAGGCAATACTATGATTTACGGTAACATTGCTGATTCCCATTATATTCAGCTCACCGTAGCAGGTGTTGAGAAAATTGAGGATGCTGCAATATCAGGCACTATCCAGATTGCTCTTATGCAGGGTATGAAGGTGCTCAAGACAGCGGAGCGCGAAGGTATGTATAGTGCTATGGATATAGCGGAGTTTTGGCTTAAGGACGCTATGGAGGAGTGATTATTCCACTATGAACAGAGCGGACAATCTTACAATGCTCATGGACTTTTATGAGATGACAATGGCCAACGGCTATTTCACTCGCGGATACAGAGACAAGATCGTGTGCTACGATATGTTTTTCCGCAAAGTCCCCGACGGTGGCGGATTTGCCATTATGAGCGGACTTGAGCAGCTTATTGATTATATTAAGAATCTTAAGTTTGACGATAAGGATATCGAGTATTTTCGCTCAAAGGGTATCTTTTGTGAGGAGTTTTTAGAGTATCTCCGTAACTTCGAGTTCACCTGCGATGTGTGGGCGGTGGAGGAGGGTGTGCCCATATTCCCCAACGAACCTATTGTCAAGGTGGTGGGCCCTGCTATTCAGGCACAGCTTATGGAGACTATGATTCTCCTTATAGTGAACCACCAGAGCCTCATCGCCACCAAGGCAAACCGCATTGTCCGTGCGGCTCAGGGCAGACCTGTAATGGAGTTCGGCTCCCGCAGAGCTCAGGGCGTACACGGTGCAATCAACGGCGCAAGGGCTGCGTATATAGGAGGTTGTGTAGGTTCTGCCTGCACTATTGCCGACAGGATTTATTCTATCCCTGCCCTTGGCACAATGGCGCATAGCTGGGTGCAGATGTTCGATAGCGAGTACGAGGCCTTCAAGACCTATGTGCAGACATACCCCAAAAACTGCACCTTGCTGATAGACACCTATAACGTATTGAAATCCGGTCTTCCCAATGCCATAAAGGTATTTAAGGAAGAACTTATAGACAAGGGCCTTCGCCCCGGCGGAGTCCGTATTGATTCAGGCGATATCACCTATCTTACCAAGAAGGTTCGTGCTGAGCTTGACCGCAACGGTATGCAGGATTGCAAAATCACCGCCACCAACTCACTGGATGAGTACATCATCCGTGACCTTCTCCTTCAGGGCGCGCCTATTGATACCTTCGGTGTGGGTGAGAGGATGATTACTTCCAGCTCAGACCCGGTTTTCGGTGGTGTGTATAAACTGTCTGCCGTGTATGATGAGGGCAAGGAAATCCCCAAAATCAAGATTTCCGAGAACATCGCCAAGATCACCACTCCTTGTAATAAGAAAATCTGCCGACTCTATGAAAACGCAACGGGCAAGGCGATCTGCGATGTGCTTCTTCTTAATGATGAGCCGATTCCCGACGGCACACCCTATGAGATTTTCGATCCCGAGCATACCTGGAAGCGTAAGGTGGTAGAGGATTATTATGTGAAGGAACTCCTCCAACCCATATTCCAAGGAGGCAAGTGCGTTTATGAGTCACCTTCTGTTGAGGATATCCGCACCTTCTGTAAGGAGCAGGTTGACACTCTCTGGGACGAGGTAAAACGCTTTGAGAATCCTCATAATTATTATGTGGACCTTTCCCCATCTCTCTGGGAGATTAAGAATCAACTTCTCAGCAAGAACGGCAAATAACACAAATATTTCCCCATCCCCTGTCATATATTGTGACAGGGGATTTTTTATGTATAGGAGTGATAAGATGGAAGACAGAAAGACGGGTCACACCCCTGCGGTGCACAACATCATAATGGAGAGCCGTCATAAACTGGGTGTGTCAGGCGTGACGGATGTGGAGAGCTTTAACGAAGAGGAGATAATCCTGCATACCGGGATGGGTGCACTCATAGTAAAGGGCAGAGACCTTCATATCAACAAACTCAGCGTAGAAATAGGCGAGGTGTCGATGGAGGGGAGCATTGATTCCCTCCAATACGCAGATATACGCAAATCCAAAGGCACCCCTCTCCTCGCCCGATTATTTAAGTAAGGTGTGATAAACAGTGTTTTTGTCGAGCAAGCAAGAGATACTTACGCTTTTGGGCACGGTGGCAGGAGGTGTGGCAATCGGGGTAACGGTGGATTTTTTCCGTATCCTCCGCAGGAGCTTCCCCTCTGCCGCCCGCCTTGTATGGTTTCAGGACATATTGATGTGGATATGCGTATTCACCGAGGCCTGTGCCACCTTGTATATAGTCAGTAGCGGTGAGGTCAGGTGGTACTCCCTTTTAGGGTTTATGATAGGGTTTGTGCTGTACTCCCTCACGGTGAGCCGATATGTTGTCGCCACCGCCACCGCCATTATCCTTTCAATCAGGCGGGGTGTGAGAGCAGTCCTTGCCATCGTCGCCACTCCATTAAAACGGATGGGAAGATTCACTCTGACAATATGGAGAAAACTGACGGAATTTTCAAAAAAATTTCACAATTTTTTCAAGAAGAATTAACTTTACAAGAAAAATAAATTAGTGTATAATACTGTTGAATAATTGAAACGGAGGAGGGTTAGCCGATGAAGAAGCGTGGTATGAACAAAAAGGCAATTCGACGTCTTTTGTGGCTTGTGATTGCAAGTATTGCCATAGTGGTATTCATTAATCAGTTCAGCCGTATCAGTTATTATAACGGACAGATAAAAGACCTCGAGGGCCAGATAGCCGAGCAGGAAGAGACGGCAAAGGAACTTGAGGAGAAGAGAGACATATATTCATCCAGGGAACACGTTGAGAAAATCGCCCGTGATGAACTTGGTCTGCTCCGTGCAAACGAAAAGGTGTATATCGACTCAAATCAGCAGTAAGGATATATCATCCTCAGGAGGACAACGGTTTATGGAAGTAAATATTGGCGAAATTGTAGAAGGCAAGATTACAGGAATATCCAAGTTCGGTGCGTTTGTAGAGGTTGCTCCGGGCAAGTCCGGCCTTGTGCACATTTCGGAGATTTCAAACGGCTACATATCCGATATCAACGAGATTTATAAAGTTGGCGATGTTGTCAAGGTAAAGGTCATCTCTGTAGAGGGTGGCAAACTCTCCCTCTCAATTAAGCAGACCCTCCCCAAAGACAGTGCGCCCGCCAAGGAACGCCGTGAGAAGAAGCCTTCCACATCCCGTCCTAAGTATCAGTCCCCCGGCAGACCCGGCGATGCAGTATGGGAGACATCCACAGGTGATGCAGAATTGTCCTTTGAGGACAAGCTCAAGAAATTCCAGATGGCAAGTGACGAAAAGTTGTCTGAATTAAAGCGGAAGAATAATACAGACGGCAAACGCCGTGGCAGACGAGGCGGAGTCCCTGTGATTTAACGAATTCTTCGCATAAACCAAGGAAAAACACCATATAATACAGTAAAGAAAAAGCGATTGCTCATGCTTTGCAGGAAATATAAAAAAACCGTTGACAAAGGCACGATAGTATGCTAATATATATAGTGCAACAAGCCGGAGTGGCGGAACTGGCAGACGCACAGGACTTAAAATCCTGCGAAGCTAACCCTTCGTACCGGTTCGATTCCGGTCTCCGGCATTAGCAGTTGCAAATAAATTTAATATATCGCGGGATGGAGCAGTCTGGTAGCTCGTCGGGCTCATAACCCGAAGGTCGTTGGTTCAAATCCGGCTCCCGCAACTACAAAAAAGCACCCATCAGGGTGCTTTTTTTGTAGCTAAAAGAAACAGTGGTTTTATCCACCCACTTATGAGGGTTATGAGCCCTTGGGCGAATAACTTGCTTTCGAGCCGAGCGCCGCCGGTGGCGGAAGCAGAGAGGCGAGAAAGGGGCAGTGGTCACGAGCCACCGCAGATTATTCTGCGGAAAGTGGCGAGTGGGGACCACAACCCGAAAGGTCGTTGGTTCAAATCCGGCTCCCGCAACTACAAAAAAGCACCCATCAGGGTGCTTTTTTTGTAGTTGTGAGAAACAGAGAGGTTTCCTCCACGACCTTCGGGTTCCCGAAGGGGAACGAGGTGAGCGCTCACGGTGTGAGAAGAAGCGAACCGAGAGAGCTGCCGCGGTCGAAAGCCGTAGCAGGTTATCCTGCGAAAACGGCTTTCGGGCAACCGCAAAGGGACGTTGGTTCAAGATATAGTTCAAAATGAAAAGCACCCATAAGGGTGCTTTTTTAGTTGAATATTATTTATCACCAAAAAGTTTTCGTACTATTAATTCCTCTAAGTAGATTGCTCCTCCAAAAACGAGTAGAGACTCTATGAGAGGAGCGTCATTTGTATCACCCAAAATAGCCGTTCTTATCATCATATATATAGCCACGATTCCATAAGCTAAAGCTGATCTTAGAAGTATTCCTATTAACCAATCCATTGTAGCACCTCCCCTCGTTCTG
>JAZOWA010000018.1:0-5211 GCA_045659025.1 Clostridia bacterium | reverse complement strand
TTTTCACCTAACCTTACGCAGCCACGTATCTGTTCTACTGAGCCAAGGATATGAAAGAACTGATTGACTTCATATATACCCGGTTCGTTGCAGATGGAGTTTTCTTTTGCGAAACACGCTCTTACAAACCTTGATTCAGACGATATATCACCAGGCAAACCAATTGCACCCATACCACGACTATATGGTGTGAATTCTATATCGGCAGAAAAATTATTCTTCGGACTATAAGGAGATAACTGCATATACCGTGTGAGATTGTGAATTTGCATCTCAAATGGCGGGTTGTTAGTAAGAACGTCTGCGGGGTTATCATATATTTCAAGCCCTTTTGAAGTTGGTTCTACAGTTATAGAGCCACTCTCATCAGAAATCAGCCAATGCAATGGTGTAGGGGGATAATCATTGCTGAAGGGAGTGTCGGTAATATTAGCACTTTCAAGCAACATTTTTGATTCCTCTATGTTTTTGCATTGACATAAAATCCATGGTATTACTTCAAATGACGCTACGTTGTGCATATCTTTCTTTTGATTGAAGTACACGGCATTATCAGGAAAGTTCAGGGATGCTATGCTTAGTCCCGCTTCATTTGTTGCATCAAAATATAATGGATTATCATCTACGATTATACCCGTTCCAATAATGGCAAAATGGGATTTTGATGGCAAAAGATGTTTGTATTCTATCGTATAACACCTCGGGGTGATTATAACCTTCTCGTCAAAGGAATACTCAATATCAAGGTTTCTTCCGAAGTAATGACTATTTCCGTTATATGAAATTGCAGTACACATAATTAAACCCTCCCACACAATTTAGTATGGGAGGGTTTTTGTGATTGATACACTTAAAATTCCTCGGTTTTGTTACTGAGGTGTTTTTCCACCTTTTTCTTTATCCTTTGCAGAGCGTTGTCAATAGATTTTTCGCTCTTGGAAAGCTTTCTGGCAATTTCAACATAGCTTTTACCATCAAGAAAGAGGTTCATTACTTTCCATTCAAATTTACTGAGAACCGTTGACATTTTTTTGATTACATCGCCCAGATGCTCTTTAGTGATCATTATCTCTTCGGGGTTGAGTTTTTCGTTCTCTGCAATAAGTTCCATAAGCGTATGATCTGAATCATCATCATATGCAGATTTGTTGAGGGATATATATGAGTTTAATGGGATGTGCTTTTGTCTTGTGGCTGTTTTTATAGCAGTAATTATCTGCCTTGTGATACATAGCTCGGCAAAGCCTTTGAATGATGTTGAACGGGCAGAATCAAAGTCTCTGATTGCTTTGTAAAGACCAATCATTCCTTCTTGAATTATATCTTCTTTGTCGGCGCCTATCAAAAAATATGTTCTTGCCTTTGCTTTAACGAAGTTTTTGTACTTTTCAATTATATAGTCGGTAGCGTTTTCATTGCCTTCTTTGGATAAAGAGACAACCTCTTCATCAGTTATATCACTAAAATTTAAAGCATTTTCTGCGTGCATTTTCCCACCTCACAAACACCTATATTCTAAACAATAATTGCTGTTTTGTCAAGTTGCAGGATATATCAGCTAAAATACAAATGTACATTACTGTATTGACTTTTAAAGAACAATACGGTATGATTGTTCATACTAATCATACTTGGAGGTGCTGATATGGATATACCTGAAGGTAAATTTGCTTGGATGGTTAAAATCGGTGAAAAAGGACAGTTCGTCATTCCCAAGCAAGCAAGAGAACTCTTTGATTTTCAACCGGGAGATGAAATTCTTGTACTCGGTGATAAAGAGAAGGGGATAGCGATTCTCCCCAAGGAAAAGGAAAGAGAGTATATTAAAAAGATTTTCCGCGAGATAGAAGATTAAACGAGGTAAGTAATATGAGTAAAATAGTTTTCTTTGGCATTCCGGCCCACGGTCACACTAATCCGACCTTAGAAGTTGTAAGGGAACTGGTGTGTAGAGGACATCAGGTATGCTATTATTCGTATAATTTAATGCGAGAGAAAATTGAATCTGCAGGGGCGACTTTTATATCTTGTGATGACTATGATTCTGAGCGGAAAATTTCTGCAAAAGATTCTGCAAGAGTGGGGAAGGATATTGCCTTTTCAACCAAATTATTGGTTGATACCACTCTGGCGCTTGATGACAAAGTATGTAAGGAAATGGCCGACCTTAAACCTGATTGTATTGTGGCTGATTCTATGGCATTATGGGGAAAGGCAATCGCATTCAAGCTCAGTATTCCCTTTGTCTCATCTACAACCACCTTTGCATTCAATAAGTATTCGGCACGTATTATGAAGCAAAATACAACCGATATATTCAAGATGTTGTTTTCAATGCCCAAAATCAGTGCTCAGATTAAACGATTGAAAGATGCAGGCTATCCCATAAACAATATTCTTGATATTATCGGCAGTGATGAGAATGCCCATACTATTGTGTATACTTCGCCGGAATTTCAACCTTGTTCAGAAACTTTTTCCGATAAATATGCGTTTGTAGGGCCTTCGATTCGTCCTGCCACAGAGAATATCGAAAAGAGCAAGGATAAGCTTGTTTATATTTCGATGGGAACCGTCAATAATGATATGCTATCTTTTTATAAAAACTGCATATCGGCTTTTACAGGTACAGATTATCAAGTGATTATGTCGGTAGGAAATCAGGTGAATATGAAAGATTTTGCCGATTTGCCCGATAATATTACTGTCAGCAATCACGTTGACCAGATTGCCGTTTTGAAGGTGGCAGACGTATTTTTGACTCATTGTGGTATGAATAGTGCAAGTGAAGGATTGTATTTCGAAGTTCCGCTTGTTATGTGTCCGCAGACAACCGAACAAAAAGGCGTGTGCGAAAGAGTATTACAGCTTGGCGCGGGAATTAAACTTGTAAAAACTGATGGCGAATCTGTTTTATATGCAGTAAACCGGGTTTTGAGTGATTCTCACTACAAACAAAACGCCCGAAAAATATCGGACGGCTTCAAAAGATGTTCAGCCGCCAAGGAGGCAGCCGATAAAATTTTAAAGGTTATAAACAATTGATATAATAACAGAATGAAAAAACACTTCTGCGTTATGCAGAGGTGTTTTTGTTTGCGAAATTATAGCAAAAACAAAGTTCTCGTCATATCAAGGGACAAGCAAACATATTAAATACAGAGGTGCTGTTATGACGAAGGATATAACGGAAATCATTCAATATGTTTCCCCAAAAATACGAAATCAACTTTCAATTATTAGTGCATCTATATGGCAGAAAGCCGAGGAGATACATCTATCCCTTGGAAAACCGGTAATGATTTATTACAATGGTGGCCTCGAGGTGGTAAGAGACAAGGGAGAGATATTGCTGTGTGACAGGCAGATGATTGAAGATACTCTGCTGCTTTTAACTGACAATTCCTTGTATTCTGCAAACGATAAAATATGCAACGGATATATCATGGTAAGAGGAGGCAACAGAGTCGGAATAGTTGGTACCGCCGTGCTGAAAGGCGGTAAAATATCCACCATCCGCGATATATCATCCATAAACATACGTCTAAGTCGTGAGGTGAAGGGTACCGCAGATAAGCTGAAGGGTATACTGGTGGCAGATAACATTATTCAAAACACTCTGATAATTTCACCACCAAAATGCGGAAAAACCACTTTGTTAAGAGATATATCCAGGTTGCTTGGCACAGGGAGTAAAGATATAAAATCATATAAGGTGTCGGTAATTGACGAAAGAGGAGAAATGGCCGCTATATATCAGGGCATTGCTGAAAACGATGTTGGAGTGTGTACAGATGTACTGGATAATTGCCCAAAAGCAATTGGAATCCCTTTTGTTGTAAGAAGTATGTCACCTGACGTGATAATTACCGACGAGTTGGGAGACCGAGAGGATTATAATGCTATAAGATATGCTCTTTCTTGCGGAGTTAAAGTAATAACCTCAATACACGGAGATTCTCTGCGTGATTTGTTGAAAAAAGACGATTTCAAGGAAACTTTTAACCTTTTTGATGTGTTTGTCACCCTTACAAACACAGGTGGCACAGGCACAATAAAAGAGATTGTGAGGAGGGGTGAAATTGATATATAAAATAATTGGCGCTATTATTGTAACCACCTCAACTTCTGCTATTGGTACATACAATGCCAAAAAGTACACAAATAGAGTCAAAATCCTTGAGACACTTGCGAAATGTGTGGTTTTTATAGAAAACGAGATGCGGTTTTCGGCGTCGGTTTTATCGGAAATTCTATACAAAACTAGTTTGTTGGAGAAAACTGTGATTTGCGAGATTTTATACGAGGCTTCCGAGATGCTGAAAAGCAAAAGCGGCGATACGTTTTTGAGCCTATGGAGAATAGCTATAAAAAATCATTCTGCCGATTTGTGTGATAAGGATACAGAGTTGATTTTATCTTTTGCCGAATGTCTTGGCAGGGGTGATATGGCGGGGCAGTCAGAAGCTTTGAAGCATTATTTGAGACAAGTTGAAACCACTATAGAAGAGATCAAGCCATCCTGCGATAAAAACGCTCGTCTTTGGAGAAGTTTTGGAATATATTTGGGGCTGTTGATTTCCGTACTTTTATTTTAAGGAGAATTACTAATGAATGTAGAACTAATTTTTCAGATTGCGGCAATTGGTATATTAGTAGCGGTACTCAACCTACTCCTAGTACGTTCCGGTAGGGAGGAGCAGGCAATGATGACCACATTAGCAGGATTAATTGTGGTACTTTTTATGGTTATCAATCAGATTAGCCTACTTTTTGAGACCATAAAATCTGTATTCAATCTGTAAATCTTATGGAAATTATACAAGTATCAATCATCGCTCTTAGCACGGTAATACTCGCTACAAGTATCAAGGGACTTCGTCCTGAAATTGCGATACTGCTAAGCATTTCTGCGTGTATTACGATTGTTGTGTTCTTAACCGGATACCTGGCCGAGATTATTGATTTGCTTAAGGAAATAGCAAATGATATCAATCTGGATATTTCGTTTGCAGGAATTATACTTAAAATCATTGCCGTTGCATATATTTGTGAGTTTTCCGCTTCTGTGTGCAGGGATTCGGGGGAGACGGCAATTGCATCTAAGGTAGAACTTGCAGGAAAAATATTGATACTCTATTTATCAACCCCAATTATTCTTGCGTTTCTCAAGACACTTACAGATATAGTTTAGGAGTAAACAGATGAAAA
>JAZOWA010000017.1:0-33222 GCA_045659025.1 Clostridia bacterium | reverse complement strand
CCATCCCCTCCCGTTTGTTGCGGCCCCTTGCGAAAAGGCACAGAGACCCTCCCGCAAGCTCTCATATAGTATGCCCGTAGGGAATGGCGGTTCCCGACATTCCGTTTGATATTCGGGCACGTCGTAGGGGAGGGGTTCCATCCCCTCCCGTTTGTTGCGGTCCCTTGCGAAAAGGCACAGAGGACCTCCCACAAGCTCTCATATAGTATGCCCGTAGGGAATGGCGGTTCCCGACATTCCGTTTGATATCCGGCACATCGTAGGGGAGGGGTTCCATCCCTTCCGTTTGATATCCGGGCACGTCGTAGGGGAGGGGTTCCATCCCTCCCGTTTGCTGTGATTTTTTGCGAAAAGGCACAGAGAACCTCCCTTACAGCTTCCAGATGGTGCGGTTATACTCCGCTATGGAGCGGTCGGAGGAGAAATACCCCGAGGACGCGATATTTATAAGGACTTTTTTGAGCCACTTCTCCCTGTCCTCGTAGTCGGCAAAGGCGGTGTCACGGGCATCTGAGTATGATACAAAATCCCCCAACGTCATAAAGGCATCCGTGGTCTTGATGCTATGCTGAAGCCGTCTTAACATCTCGGAATTACCCGTGCGGAGCATCTCGGGGGTGGTGATAAAATCCACACACATACGGATGGTGGGGTTTGCGGTGTAGATGCCACAAGGGTTGTATCTGCCCGAGGAGAGAAGGTCTATCACCTCGTCGGCACTAAGGCCGAAAAGATATATATTATCCTCACCCACCAGACGGGCAATCTCCACATTGGCGCCGTCGGCAGTGCCCAAGGTGACCGCGCCGTTTAACATAAACTTCATATTACCCGTACCACTTGCTTCCTTGGAGGCAAGGGATATCTGCTCCGATATATCGCAGGCAGGGATAAGATGCTCTGCCACAGACACATTATAATTCTCCACCATTGCCACCGTCATATATTTAGATGCCACTCTGTCGGCGGAAATGAGCTTTTCAAGGCACAAAATCAGGTGGATGATATCCTTTGCCATCACGTAAGAGGGGGCGGCCTTGGCGGCAAATATAAAGGTGCGGTGACGGTCGGGGAAAATGCCTTCCCGGATTTCCAGGTATTTCTCTATTATATAAAGGGCGTTCATCTGCTGACGTTTGTATTCGTGGAGGCGTTTTGCCTGAATGTCAAACACCGAATCGGGGTCAAGTTTTATCCCCTGCCTTGCCAACATAAAATCGGCAAATCTCTCCTTGGCGTGACGCTTCATCCTGCCGACATCTGCAAGAAGGGCGGTGTCGCCAGAGTACATTTTAAGTTCGCTCAATCGGTCTGCGTCCGAGGAAAACCCTTCGCCCGTAACGGAACGGATAATATGGGTGAGTTCCGGGTTGGATTGCTCAAGCCATCTGCGGAAGGTGATGCCGTTGGTGATGCCGTGGAATTTATCGGGATACATATTGTAAAGTGCATTCAGGGTGGATTCCTTGAGTATCTTGGTGTGCAGGGGTGCCACACCGTTCACCGAGAAAGAGTAGTGTACCGCAAGGTGTGCCATATTGGCTCTGCCCTCGGTGATGATGTCGGTGCATTTGTCTCCCTTGTGGGTGAGGGAATCCAGCCTCCTTATAATTTCAGAAATCGCAGGGGACACCCTCTCGATATCTTCCATACGCCACTTCTCCAACGCCTCTGCCATAATGGTATGGTTGGTGTAGGCGCACACTTTCCTCACTATGTCCGCACTCTCTTCAAAGGGTATGCCCCTCTCGGTGAGCAGGCGCACAAGTTCGGGGATGATAAGGGCGGGGTGGGTGTCGTTTATCTGCGCCACCGCATAGTCTGGCAGGTCATAGAGGTTACTGCCCCTCGATACCGCCTCATCAATAATAAGGTTGGCAGCAGAACACACCATAAAATACTGCTGATACAATCGGAGCTTCTTACCCTCATAATCACTGTCATCAGGATAGAGAAAGAGGGTGAGATTCCGCCTTATATCCCTTTTGTCAAAGGCAATGCCGTCCCTCACAATCCCCTCGTCCACGCCCTCTGCTTCAAACAAACACAGGGAATTGGACTTACCACCGCTACCCGTCACATCAAGGCGGTACATTCTGGATTTAACCTCAAAATCTGCAAAGGGGATGGTGTATTCTGTGTCCGTAGGGTTCACCCAACCGCTTTTGTGCATCCATTGGTCAGGTTGCTCCGTCTGCATATTGTTTTCAAACACCTGACGGAACAGGCCCAGCCTGTAATTGAGTCCCACTCCGCAGGCATTAAGGCCCATGGCGGCGGCAGAATCGGCATAGCACATGGCGAGTCTGCCAAGTCCGCCATTACCCAATGATGGCTCCACCTCACAATCGGCAATGGCAGATATATCTCTGCCCGCCCCTTGCAGTGCGTCCCTCACCTCGTCGTATATGCCCAGATTCATAAGGTTGTTTATAAGGAGCCGACCTACTAAAAACTCTGCGGATATATAGTAGAGCTTTTTTCTGCCCTCGTTAAAACCCCGCTCGTCTATAATGCATCTCACATACTCCACCAGACCCTCATAGACCTCTCTGTCGGTGGCGGTGGCAAGGTCTGTGCCACGTTTTTCCAAATATTCTCTAACCATTGACTGTCCTCTCGCTCTCTTTCGTAATACGGAGTATCCTCTCTGCAACATCATCTGTGAAGTGCTCTGCTTTAAGCCGTATAGTCCATTGACCGCCACCTTCTCCGGGAGCGTTGATGCGGTATCCGTCATCCAGACCAAGATAGTCCTGCAACGGCACTATACATATATCTGCTCTGCTACCCATAGCAAGACGGATAAGACCGTCTGCAAGGGCAGAGGTGTCACCATAGTCCATACCCATATACTCGGCACTCCGCCTTGCATCATTGGGGTATGCTTTAATCCAGCCTGCTATGGTGTGGTTATCGTGGGTGCCTGTGTAGGCGGTGTCGGATTCACTCCATTTATGGGGGAGGAAGATATTGTTGGGATTGCCGTCAAAGGCAAATTGCAATACCTTCATACCGCCGATACGGGTGCCTGCAAGGAGCCTTCTCACGTCCTCGGTGATATACCCCAGATCCTCGGCAATAAACTTTACCTCGGGGCAGTTAGTGTATATGGCATCAAAGAGTTCTGCTCCCACACCTTCTACCCAATGCCCTTCCCTTGCGGATTTACCCGCAGGGATAGAATAGTACCCTGCAAACCCTCTGAAATGGTCAAGTCGCAGAATATCATAAAGCGCCATATTCCGCTTTATCCGTTTAATCCACCAATCGTAGCCTTGCTCTTTATGGACGTCCCATCGATAGAGGGGATTACCCCACAGTTGGCCGTTTGCATCAAAGGCATCAGGGGGGCAACCTGCGAAAGAGGTGAGGGTGAGGTCGTCCTTCGCTTCAAAGAGGTGACGGTTTGCCCACAGGTCCGCGCTGTCGGCAGACACATATAAAGGGATATCCCCTATAAGCTCAACCCCCTTTGAATTGGCATATTCTTTAAGGGATAGCCATTGCTTTGAAAACTCATACTGCAAAAAGGCGTGGTACTCCGCCTCGTCTTTAAGGTCCTGCTCGTAGCCCTTCTCTCTGTATTTGTAGCGGTTATCCCAGTTTTGCGGAGGCGCACCGCCGAAACGGGATTTGGCAGAGGCAAACAGGGTGTAATCGGCAAGCCACCAATCCTCTTCCGCCTTAAAACGCAGATAGTCGGGGCAGTTCTTATCAAACCGCTCATACGCCTTGCGCAGAATCATAGGGCGGGTAGAGTAGAGAAAGCCGTAGTCTACCCTGTCACCCTGCGGGCAGAGACTTGCATACTCCTCTGCTTCGGCTTCGGTGAGGAGTCCCTCATCCTTTAATGTATCAATATCTATAAAATACGGATTCCCCGCAAAGGCAGAGGGGCTCTGGTAGGGGGAATCTCCATAGGCGGTGGGGCAAAGGGGCAGAAGTTGCCACAGGCTCTGACCGCTTTCGGATAGAAAGTCTATAAACTGCCGTGCCTCTCTGGAGAAGCATCCGATACCGTACCTTGAGGGCAGGGAAAACATCGGCATTAAAATTCCGCTTTTTCGCATAATGACGCTCCCTTCTTTTCCGTTATTATGCTCTTTAAGGAGGCGGAATATGTAGCGGAATTGAAACTTGACATAAAAAGCAAAGGATGTTAATATCAAATCGAGGTGAAAGTATGAAAAAGATTGCAAGTTTTACAATAAATCACGATACCCTCACCAAGGGTATGTATATATCCCGTATTGACGGGGACGCGGTGACCTACGATATCCGCATGAAGCTGCCTAACGGCGGTGACTATCTGCCCCTTGACGGGATGCACACCTTTGAGCATCTTTTTGCAACTTATGTGAGGAACACCCCCTACTCCGAGGGCATCATATACGTAGGTCCTATGGGTTGCAGAACGGGATTCTATTTCATTGTGCGGGATTCTATCAGCCACAGCGAAGCATTGGAATTGGTTAAAGGCACTATGGATTTCGTTCTTGGATTTACAGGTGAAATACCGGGATCAAAGAAGGAAGAGTGCGGTAACTACCTTGCCCATTCTCTTGCTGAGGCGAAGGCGATTGCAGAGGATATGAAAGATGTCCTCGCCGACTGGTCCGTTGATAAAATGACATACCCCGCATAAAGGAGACTTTGATATGATTGGTATTATAGGTGCAATGGGCGTTGAGGTGGCAGAAATCATCTCCCGCCTCGACAATAAAAAAGACACCACTATCGGCGGTGTCACATATTACACAGGCACATTCTGCGGTAAGGACGTGGTAGTGGCAAAGTGCGGTGTGGGCAAAGTGTTCTCCGCCATATGTGCACAGACTATGATATTATCCTTCCCCGTTGAACGTATTATAAACATCGGTGTGGGCGGATCCCTTGCCGACTCCCTTGATGTGTGCGACGTGGGTGTTGCCGACGCCGTGGTGCAACACGATATGGACACCACCCCCCTGGGCGAGCCGTTAGGATTTCTCTCGGGGATTGATATGGTGGAGATCCCCTGTGACAGAGACTTTGCAGATATTATAATCGCCTCTGCAAACCGCCTTGGCATCAACACCCTGAGGGGTATAATTGCCAGCGGTGACTGCTTCGTATCAGGCAATGACAAGAAAAGGTCAATAGTTGACTCCTTCGGTGCAATCGTGTGCGAGATGGAGGGTGCATCTATCGGGCAGACCTGCTATGTGAACTCTATCCCCTTCAACGTTATCCGTGCCGTATCCGACAAAGCCGACGGAAGTGCCGACGTATCCTTTGAGACCTTCCTTGAAAAAGCGGTATCACAGAGCATAAGATTGCTTGAAGACGTAATGGGAAATATATAATAAAAAAACCTCTGATGGAGCAGTAACTCTGTCAGAGGTTTTGTTTTTTAATGGATACGGGGTGTCTGCCAAGACACCCCGTCAAATTATATATTAAGATATTTCTTTGCGTTCTTGTAGCAGATGCCCTCAACGATTTCTTTAAGTGCGTCATTATCGTCGGGGTATTCACCGTTCTCTACCCAGTTGCCGATGAGGTTGCAGAGGATTCTGCGGAAGTACTCGTGACGGGGATAGGAGAGGAAGCTTCTTGAATCAGTAAGCATACCGACAAACTTGGAGAGAAGGCCGAGACTCGCAAGGTTTCTCATCTGCTCCTCCATACCGTCTCTGTGGTCTACGAACCACCATGCAGTACCGAACTGTATCTTGGAAGGTGCCTCACTGCTCTGGAAGTTGCCCAGCATTGTGCCCAGCACGAAGTTGTGAACGGGGTTCAATGTGTAGAGGATAGTCTTGGGGAGCTTGCCCTCGTAGTCGAGAGCGTCTAAAAACTGTGCAAGCTTGCCCGCAATCTTCTCATCGGATATAGAGTCAAAACCTGTGTCAGGGCCGAGCTTTTCAAACATACGGGAGTTATTATTTCTCTGTGCGCCGATATGGAGCTGCATTGTCCAGCCGAGCTCGTGGAACTTACGACCCAATGCAAGCATAATCTTGGTCTTATAGCAATCCCCCTCTGCCTCGGTGATTGCCTCACCTGCCATAGCACGGGCAAATATTGCTTCAATCTTATCGTCATCCGCCTTCTCAAAGGGCACATACACAAAGGCGTGGTCGGAGATCTTGCCGCCGTTGGCTGCGAAGAAATCGGCTCTTCTCAAAAGTGCGCTTATTACGTCATCAACCGTCTTGATCTCCATATTGCAAACACCTGCAAGCTTTGCTATGTACTGGGCAAAGTCGGGTGCGGTGATGTTTACCGCTTTATCGGGGCGGTAGGTGGGGAGTACCCTTGTGGTAAAGGATGCGTCCTTGGCAAGGAGCATGTGATACTCCAAAGAATCTGCAGGGTCGTCGGTGGTGCATACTACCTCAACATTGGAGGAGGTGATAAGTGAACGGGCAGACATACCTTTAAGCTTCTTTGAGGTTTTCTCCCAGATCTCATCCGCCGTCTTGGGTGAAAGGGGAGTGTCAATGCCAAAAAATCTCTGAAGCTCAAGGTGAGTCCAATGATACAGAGGGTTGCCTATGCAAAGGGGCATAACCGATGCCCATGCATCAAACTTCTCTCTGTCAGACGCTGAACCTGTCATAAACTTCTCGTCAAGGCCCGCACTGCGCATTGCTCTCCATTTGTAATGGTCACCGCCCAGCCATACCTGAGCGATGTTATCGTATTTCTTATCCTCATAAATCTCCTGAGGTGAAAGATGACAATGATAGTCAATAATCGGCATCTTGGAAGCGTAAGTGTGATACAGCTTGCGAGCCGTCTTGGTAGTAAGGAGAAAATCCTTGTCCATAAATTTCATAGTGTCCACTCCTATTTATTAAAATTTTTGGCTACTTTGAGTAAGCAAGAAATTATATATGCAAATATTACTGCCGACACAAGATCGGGGATGAGTCGGGGTACATACACCACCCAGAAGGGAAGCTTTGAAAGACCCGAATAGTAATATCTCAAAACGAAGGTATTGACCGTGGTGACGTAGATATCCGATACCAACACCGTAACCGCAAGGGGAAGAAAGTCCTCTTTGTAACTGTCGGGATGACGGCGTTTGATAAGGGCATCCGCCACAAGGAAGGCAACACCAAGTACCGATGCACCATACATACCGTAGGTGGCCATGGGGAGATTCTCTTTAAGGCGTTGCAGAGTGTCGTACCAGGCACCGCTGCCCACCGAGGCGAGTACGAAATGGTTGTATATACCAAACAGGGCAAGACCTACACAAAGCACCACGAAGGCTACCCGTATCCGTCTTGCAGGTATTCCCCGCATAAGCCTCCACATAACGCCCGTCACGGCACCGCCTGATATCATCACGATAAGCATGGGCCACAGATACGCGCCCTCGGACTTAATCACCTGGGCAAGGAAATCCACAAGCCCCGAGGCGATACCGCCGAGAAGCGGACCGAAAAGGATTGCAGGCATCTTGGTAAACACCTCGGAAAAGCCTATCCTCATCCCGTTTACTCCGCCCATGGGTATCATCACGGAGAACATCCTCACCACCAGCGCCAACGCCACAAAAAGGGCGGTCTGCACTATCTTTTTGGTAGACAGATTTTTCATTAAAAAAGCTCCTCTCACAAACAGAGAAAGCAACCTTGTATTCCGTATATTTACGGCAACAGCGGATGTGGCATTGTATCGCAAGAGGTGACCTCTTTTCGTTCAGAGACTCTACTCCCATTCTCTGACACTTCAAGCAAAATATTGCTTACGCACAATGACTGCTCTGTTTCGTTATTTTATTACATTATACTCCCCTCAAAACCCTTTGTCAACCTTCCGTCAAGGGTTGACAAGAGGGGTAAAAAATTATATAATTATTCTGTATATATATGCACAAAAGCCGAAAGGATGATATAAATGGAAAAATTAGGACTTAACGAGATTCGTGAGAGATTTTTGTCTTTCTACGAGAGCAAGGGACATCTCCGTCACAAGAGCTTCCCCCTTATCCCGAAGGATGACAAATCCCTGCTCCTCATCAATGCGGGTATGGCGCCTTTGAAGCCTTACTTCACAGGCAAGGAGACTCCCCCTTCAAAGAGGATGACCACCTGTCAGAAGTGTATCCGTACCCCCGATATTGAGAGGGTGGGCAAGACTGCTCGTCACGGCACATACTTTGAGATGCTGGGTAACTTCTCCTTCGGCGATTATTTCAAGAACGAAGCTACCGCCTGGGCATGGGAATTCATCACAGAGAATCTCAAGCTCCCCGTGGATAAGATATGGGTTACCATATACGAAGACGACGATGAGGCCTTTGATATCTGGACAAAGAAGGTAGGGGTTGACCCTGCCCGTATCGTGAGAATGGGCAAGGAAGACAACTTCTGGGAAATCGGCACAGGCCCTTGCGGACCTTGCTCCGAGCTCCACTTTGACAGAGGACCCGAGGCGGGTTGCGGTAAACCTGACTGTAAGCTTGGTTGCGAGTGCGACAGATACGTTGAATTCTGGAACCTGGTATTTACACAGTTTGATAAAGATGAGGAGGGCAACTATAACCGTCTTTCCCATCCCAACATCGATACCGGTATGGGTCTTGAACGTCTTGCATGCATTATGCAGGGTGTGAGCAACCTGTTTGAAGTTGACACCGTGAAGAACATCATGGCGAAGATTTCCGAGATTGCAGGGGTTAAGTATGGTGACAGCGAGGAGACAGACGTATCTCTCCGTGTAATTACCGACCATATCCGTTCCACCACATTTATGATTGCCGACGGTGTGCAGATAAGCAACGAGGGCAGAGGCTACGTACTCCGCCGACTCCTCCGCAGAGCCGCACGTCACGGTAAGCTTTTAGGCATTGAGGGTGCGTTCCTTTACAAAGTGGTTGACACCGTGGCAAAGGAGAACATCACCGAGTACCCCGAGCTCACCGAGAAGGCAGACTATATCAAAAAGATGATCGAGATTGAGGAGAACCGCTTTGCTGAGACTATCAATGATGGTCTTGCGATTCTCTCATCCCTTGTTGATACCATGAAGGCCGAGGGCAAGACCACATTATCAGGTGCAGATGCCTTCCGTCTTTACGACACCTACGGATTCCCCTTAGACCTCACAGTTGATATTTTGAGTGAGCAGGGACTTACCGTTAATTCCGATGAGTTTGACTCATGCATGGCAGAGCAGAAGAAACGTGCAAGAGACAGCCGTGGCAACACCGAGGGCGAAGGCTGGAAGGACGACGGACTCAAAGAGATCTACGCTAAGTGCGAAAGCAAGTTCGTTGGCTACACTTCCACAAGCACCACCGCCAAAGTGGGTGCTATTATTGTGGGCGGTGCCGAGGCAGATGCGGTGACATCCGATAGCGGTAATGCCACAATCCTTCTTACCGAGACTCCCTTCTACGGAGAGGGTGGCGGTCAGTGTGGTGACAGGGGCACTATCACCTGCGGTGAGAGCGTATTTGAAGTGACAGACACCAAGAAGACTCCCGACGGCAAGATGCTCCATATAGGCAAGGTGGTATCAGGCACAATTAAATCCGGCGATACCGTAACCGCCACAATCGATACTGCACTCCGCTCCGCAACAGAGAAGAACCATTCTGCTACCCACCTTTTGCAGAAGGCACTCCGCACCGTTGTAGGCGGACACGTGGAGCAGGCAGGTTCATTTGTAAACAGCGAGAGACTCCGCTTTGACTTCTCCCACTACGAAGCAGTAACTGCTGACCAGCTCAAAGAGGTTGAGGCAATAGTAAATACAGAGATTGCAAGCTCACTCCCCGTAGAGTGCACCGAGATGAGCATTGATGATGCCAAGGCAAAGGGCGCTATGGCACTCTTTGGCGAGAAGTACGGTGATGTGGTGAGAGTGGTTGAGATGGGTGATTTCTCCACAGAGCTTTGTGGTGGTACCCATGTGACCAACACCGCCAATATCGGTATATTCAAGATTGTATCCGAGACGGGTATTGCCGCAGGTGTAAGACGTATTGAGGCGATCACATCCCTTAACGTACTTGCAAAGCTCAACGATTGTGAAAAGACAATCGCAGAGATTGCAGCCGCCTTGAAGTGTGCTCCCGCCGATGCGGTGTCCAAGATTGAGGCTAATCAGGCAGAGATCAAATCCCTTGAGAAAGAGCTTGCATCCCTCAAAGAGAAGATGGCAGGCGGCAGTTTAGATGCCATCCGCAAGGAAGCGGTAGATGTGAAGGGAGTTAAGCTCCTTCGCGGTACCTTTGCAGATATTGACGTGAACACCGCCCGCAAGATGGCAGATAACTTAAAGGCAGAGGAGACCGATGCCCTTATCGTGTTTGCCGTATGTGCTTCAGGCAAGGTTAACCTTATCGCAGCAGCCACAGCCAATGCGGTAGCAAAGGGTGTGCATTGCGGTAATATCGTGAAAGAGATTTCCGCCTTCGTTGGCGGTAAGGGCGGCGGCAGACCTGACTCTGCTCAGGCAGGCGGCAGTGATGCATCAGGTGTGGCAAAAGCACTTGAATCTGCATTGGAAGTTGCCTCAGCCCAGATTAAATAAGATTTATATCAGGAGGGGTTGCCTGTGCAATCCCTCCCCTTTCAGAGAGGACTGACTAAAATGGAAAACTGTATTTTTTGTAAGATAGCAAAGGGCGAGATTCCCTCCACCTTCGTGTATGAGGACGATAAAATCTGCGCTTTCAAAGATATCAATCCCATCGCACCCGTTCATGTGCTTATTATCCCCAAGGAGCATATTGCTTCTGCTATGGAGATAAATGCCGATAACTCATCAATCGTTGCCCATATCTTCTCCAAGGTGGGCGAGATTGCAAAGATTATGGGGGTGGACGAAAAAGGCTTCCGCTTAGTTAACAACTGCGGTGCCGACGGAGGACAGACGGTAATGCACCTTCACTTTCACCTTCTCGGCGGAAAGGCGCTCCCCTGGCAATGATGGATACAGTTTACTTTGACAGTCACGCCCATTTTGATGATGACCGCTTTGACGGTGACAGAGAAGAGCTTATATCTTCTCTTACCGGTTTGGGTATCGGATACGTCGCAAACATTGGTGCGGATTTAGAGAGCAGTATATCCTCTGTTGCCTTGGCTGAAAGGTACCCCCACATATATGCCACAGTGGGTGTGCATCCCCATGATGCCGAGGGTATGAGTGAGGATACCCTCACAGAGCTTATCCGACTATCATCTCACCCCAAGGTGGTAGCCATAGGTGAGATAGGTCTGGACTATTACTATGACAACTCACCCAGAGACGTGCAGAGATATTGGTTCGGCAGACAGATGGATCTGGCAAGGGAGCTTGACCTCCCCGTGGTAATTCACTCCCGTGATGCCACGGAGGACACCATCCGCATATTGAAAGAGCATCCCGTTAAGACGGGGGTTATACATTGTTTTTCAGGCAGTGTGGAGACGGCGAAGATTTATCTTGATATGGGGTATTATATCTCCTTCGCAGGCCCCGTCACCTTCAAAAACGCCACCACCTTATCCGAGGTGGCAAAGATAGTGCCCGAGGACCGACTCCTGATTGAGACGGATTCCCCCTACCTTGCTCCCGTACCCCACAGAGGGGAAAGGAACTGGTCGTTCTATGTAAAGGACGTGGCAGAAAAGATTGCCGAACTGCGAGGTACGACCATAGAGCATATTGCAGAGATTACGACACGCAACGCAAAGGCGTTATACGATATAAAATAATTTTAGGTGGTAATATATGAAAACGAAAAACATCTCAACCGCAGTTATCAAACGCTTGCCCAGATACTATCGTTATCTTGGTGATCTTCTTAAAAAGAATGTGGCGAGGGTTTCATCAATGGAGCTTTCATCACTTATGTCGGTTACGGCATCCCAGATACGTCAGGATCTTAACTGCTTCGGCGGATTTGGTCAGCAGGGCTACGGCTATGATGTGGAGACTCTTCACGGCGAGATCGGATCGATTCTCGGTCTGGACAGGGGCTACACCTCTATCATCGTGGGTGCAGGTCATATCGGTCATGCTATTGCCAACCACTCCACCTTCCAGAACAGAGGTTTCAATCTGTGTGCCATATTCGACGTTGACCCCGATGTAATCGGCACAGAGATTAACGGACTTACGGTAAAAAGTATGGACGAGGTGGAAAGCTACATAAAAGAGCACAACCCCGACATTGCTGTACTCGCCCTGCCTATTGGTGTGGCATCGGATGTGGCAAACAAGCTGGCATCCTATGGCATCAGGGGGTTCTGGAATTTCTCCTCCTGCGAGCTTGCACTGCCAAAGGACGTGCCCGTGGAGAACGTTCACTTGAGCGATTCTATAATGACTTTATCATATCGTATTCAGGAGCTTGATGAGTAATATGGCAAAGACTACTCTACTGCTTATCCGCCACGGCGAGAGCGCAGGCAACCGCACCAACACCTTCACGGGGTTTGAGGATGCACCGCTCACAGAGATTGGCATTAAACAGGCGGAGCTTTTAAGGGATTATCTTATAAATTTTGATATTGACAAGGTGGTATCCAGCGACCTTTCCAGAGCGTACCTTACCGCACTTCCTCTGGCTGATGCCAAGGGAATGGAAGTGGAGAAGCACTATAACCTCCGTGAGATAAACGGTGGTAAGTGGGGCGGTATGGAGTTTGCAAAGATTAAGGATATGTACCCCGAGGATTTCAACGTGTGGGTTACCGACTTTGCCAATGCGGTATGCACCGGTGGCGAGAGCGTGAGAGAGCTTGCCGACAGAGTATATAAAGAGATTTGTGATATAGTAAATGCTAACCGTGGCAAGACCGTAGCGGTGGTTATCCACGGCACACCCCTTCGCACATTATTCTGCAGATGGATGGGGTATTCATTGGACGATCTTGACAACGTGCCCTGGGCATCCAATGCGTCGGTATCAACCGCCGTATTTGAGGACGATTCCCTCACCCCCGAAATCACGGAATTCAATTCCACCGCCCACCTTGAAGGGTTGGTAACATCCCTGCCAAGAGGAATATAAGAAACGGCTTCACCGTTTCAGCGATATTGCCTTCGGCAGTGATATACACCTTCGGTGTGTGATATTCCCCCTGTCGGGGGAGTGATATGTTCCCTTCGGGAACGTTATGGTGCAAATGTGCATAAAGCACATTTGTAAATACAATAATTAAACCGTAGTGGACTCACTGCGGTTTTTTGTTGCCTATACCACGTTACCTGCAATCAGTCTCTCCCGTTCGGCAAATTCGTGGAGCAAAAATATGGCGGTCTCAAGCTCTGCCTGAGCCATACTGTGCTCACCCATCCGCGCGTTCTCTCTGCCACGGATAAGGCATACCGACACCTCCTCAATATCCTGATGATTGGTTATAAGCATCAGTTTGTTCTTTGCCTTATCCCATATATCGTGGGCTTCGTCGAATTTCGATGCCGTGGGCGCCTCGGCGGTCAACACATCAAGCACATCCCGGCAGGTGGACTTTACATACATTGAGGATGATACCGACATCCCCAGGGCCAGACCAAATGCAACAACACAGAGCACTACGGATTTACCCATTATTATCCTCCTTTAACTGCGCAAACACCTTTCCGTCACACAGAGTAAGCAGAAAGAAATCCTCTGCCCGCTTACCACCCTGTTTGCGGATGGCGGAGTCAAGCCATTTTCTGCTCACTCCTGCCTCGGTGAGATGCTCCGGATACACCTTGCCATCGGCAATCAGCACATAGGGCAGAGTCTCCTGACGGAAGGGCAGGTTTATATCCTCGGCTTTGATGGGGCGTTTATCTCCCTTTAAGATTACAGACAGAGAACCGTTGGTCTCAAGGATTGCGGTGTGGACATCCGATACGTCATAGCAATCCTTCTCCCGAAGGCCCTCAGCAAGGTCTTCTAAATTATATCGGTTCTTCCGCATCTCCTCCGCCTGAATAACCCCGTTTTTGATAATCACCGAGGGAGTACCCGTGAGGACGCGCCGTACCCTGTCGGATTTTAAGGATATAATAGACAGCACCAGCTCCGCGCCGATAAGGGTAAGTATAGGCACCACTCCGCTGCCCAACGGCAGTGAGGTGTCACCCAGGGGTATGGCACCTAAATCCGATATCATAATCGCCACCACAAGTTCACCAGGTTGGAGTTCACCCACCTGACGTTTGCCCATAATCCGCAGGGCGGATATGACAAGCACATACAACAACAGTGTACGAATAAAGGAAATAATCACAAAAATCCCACCTTTCCCCTTATTTTCTCTCTTGGGGGGATTCTTATTCACCCTTTACAAAGACGATGATAAATGATATAGTTTAACTATGAGAAAGGGGGTCGGATATATGGAGAAGATATTGCTGGGCATGAGCGGAGGAGTGGATTCCACCGTGGCGGCATACTTGCTTAAAGCGCAAGGCTACGAAGTGATAGGCGTGACTCTTGATCTGGTATGTGGCAAAGAGGGCAACATCGGCGACAGAGCAAGAGCCTGTGCAGATGCCCTTGGCATTGAGCATCATACCGTGGATATGAAGGATATCTTCAAAAGCTGTGTTATTGACAATTTCGTCTCCGAATATCTCAATGGCCGTACCCCCAGCCCCTGTATTGAATGCAACCGCCATATCAAGTTCGGCGCTATGATGGATCTGGCGAAGGATTGGGGTATAGACAAAATCGCCACCGGGCATTATGCCAAGGTGGAAAAAAGCGGTGACAGATATATCTTAAAGAAGGCAGATTGTATAGAGAAGGATCAGTCCTATATGCTCTACACTCTCACTCAGGAGCAGTTAAGCAGGGTTGTTTTCCCTTTGCAGAGTCTTACCAAGGCTCAGGTGAGAGATATTGCCCGTAAGGCCTCACTCCCTTGTGCAGATGCAGGGGATAGTCAGGAGATCTGCTTTATAGAAGACGATGATTATATAAGATTTCTTACCGAGAATGTGAGCTCTCTTCCCCCCGAGGGTGACTTCACTGATAAAGAGGGCAACATCCTCGGCACCCATCAGGGCATACACCGATACACCATAGGGCAGAGAAAAGGGCTGGGTATCGCCTTTGGCAAGCCCATGTTCGTAGTGGGAGTAGATGCAAAGTCAAATCGTGTCATACTTGGAGAGTCGGGAGAGGAGTATTTCGCATCCCTTACAGCAGACAGGGTGAATTTCATCCCCTTTGATAACTTCACCGAGCCAATGGACGCAGAGTGCAAAGTCCGCTATGGCAATAAGATATACAAAGGCAGAATATACCCCACATCCCCCACCACAGTCCGTGTGGAATTTGAAGACAGCGCCCGTGCCGTCACCCCCGGACAATCCGTGGTGTTCTATGACGGTGACACAGTCCTCGGTGGCGGAGTGATATGTTAAAAAGCAAAAAGGAAACCGCCACAAATGTGACGGTTTTTTGTTTTATTCTTTTTCTCCGTTTTTCTTGGCGGTGTTGATGGATGAAATAAGCAGTTTGCGAATTGTTCCACATTCATTATAAATGTCCTTTGCTACATTTCTATCCAACAGTTCAGATTTTACAAACAATTCCAACCAGTACTCCGTTTCGTAACATTCTTTTAGAGCTATTTGTAATTTGGAAACAAAATCATTTTTACTTTGAGCATAATTTGCTTCGTGTATATTGGCGCCTATTGATGTCCCGCTTCGTTCAAGTTGATTTGTAAGAGAATAATGACCTTTAATACTTTCACATAATTTAATTATTTTAACAGAAAACTCAACAGACAAATTCCTTAATTTTGATTCAGCCATATTACACCAACTCCTTGAAATTATTATAACACGCGAAACACTGTCTGTCTATAAGTGAAATATCAACTTCGTTGATGTGAAATAATTTACTTCGTAAATTGTGAAATAGAAAGCTATCGCTTTCTGTGAAATGAAATAAATCCACACGCCGCAAGGCGTATTTCACATTGCGAAGCAATATTTCACGCCCGTAGGGCATTTCACAAATCCTGAAAGGATTTATTTCGTTGAAAAAACCGCCAATCTTGTATCAAGATTGACGGTTTTTTCTGATGAGCCGCCGGGGAATCGAACCCCGGACAACTTGATTAAAAGTCAAGTGCTCTACCATCTGAGCTAGCGGCCCGTACTGGGATAGAAGGACTCGAACCTCCGAAATGCCGGAATCAGAATCCGGTGCCTTACCAACTTGGCTATATCCCAATATGGATTTGATTAAAAAATAAACTGGGCTGGCAGGGCTCGAACCTACGAAATGCCAGAGTCAAAGTCTGGTGCCTTACCACTTGGCTACAGCCCATTATATACACAAGGGCAATACTGACTTCTCATAGCAGGGAGACCCTATGCCTAGCTTAAAGGGTGGGTAGTCGGATTCGAACCGACGACCTCCGGAACCACAATCCGGCGTTCTAACCAACTAAACTATACCCACCGTAAAAAAGAAACGCGCCTGGGAAGATTCGAACCCCCGACCTACTGCTTAGAAGGCAGTTGCTCTATCCGACTGAGCTACAGGCGCATATTTATACGGCATCGACCGCCGAAGGGCTTGCTAAAGCGGGTGATGGGAATCGAACCCACGCAATCAGCTTGGAAGGCTGAGATTCTACCATTGAACTACACCCGCGAATTGTATCTTACAAAGATACTTCTACGGCTGACTCCTACGATTATAGCAAGATTGATTTGCTTTGTCAACACCTTTTTTTCAAAAAATGGGGAATTTCCTTGATTTTGCCGTGTTCTCACAATATTTTTTCCTTCGTTCTCCCTTGATTATTCGCAATTTCAACTAAATTTTATATAATTTTGTTTTTTTATTGTAAAATTTGTCCTTGCTTTAAAATACTTTTTTTGATATAATGAAAATCCACCCTTTTTTGATTATGACATATTTTTTATTATATACAGAGAGAAGAGATTTTAATGTACGAATATTTAGATAACCTGTCTGATATCTGGACAGAGGTTATAGAGATCATCCGTCCCGAGGTGCCTGCGGTGACCTTCAAAACCTGGATTGAGACTATCTCCCCCGTGAAGTATGAGGATGATATTCTCACCATCGAGGTACCCTTCCAGATTAACAAGGAAATGATTGCAAAGAGGTTTGCAGAGCTTATCAAGAATGCCTTTGCATACCTTGAGCTTAATGTGGAAGATATTATTATATATCTTGCCGACGAGGTGTCATCCCTTAACCTCACATCACCCCTGCAGCAAAGCGCTCCCCAGCAGACTCCCTACAAAAGCTATCTGAACACCAACTACACCTTTGATTCCTTTGTAGTCGGACCTTCCAATGAGTTTGCCCATGCGGCCTGCTATTGCGTGGCGGAGAAATCCATAAGTTTATACAATCCCCTTTTCCTTTACGGCGGTGTTGGACTGGGCAAGACCCACCTGATGCACGCTATAGGAAATCACGTGCTGGAAAATTCTCCCGATAAGCGAGTGATGTATGTATCAAGTGAGAAATTCACCACCGACCTCATCAACGCTATCCGTGATGAGAATACAGAGCAGTTCCGTCAGAAATATCGCACTATGGATATACTCATGGTAGACGATATCCAGTTTATGTGCGGTAAAGACTCCACTCAGGAGGAGTTTTTCAATACCTTCAATGAACTTTTCCAGTCGGGTAAGCAGATAATCGTATCCAGTGACCGTCCGCCCAAGGACCTTGACCACCTGGAGGACAGACTGGTTAACAGATTTGCCTCAGGCCTTACTGCGTCTATCCAGATGCCCGAGCTTGAGACAAGAATTGCCATTTTGAAAAAGAAGGCGCACATATACAACTTTACATTGAAAGACGAGATTTATCAGTACATAGCCTCCCACATTACCTCATCAATACGTGAGATGGAAGGCGTAATGAAAAAGATTTATTCCTACCATCAGCTGATGAAGAAGGAAATCACCTTAAATCTTGTGGAAGAAGTGATGAAGGACTTTAAACTGGAGAAGAAAAAGACCATCACTCCGGAACTTATCCTCGATACCGTAGCAAAGCATTATAACCTGAAAATAGCGGACTTGAAGTCACAGAAGAGGTCAAACGACGTAGCTTATCCACGTCAGGTAGCAATGTATATATTGAAAGAGCTCACAGACCTTTCACAGACTGCCATCGGAGCCATTTTGGGTGACAAGCATTATACCACAGTTATCCACGGTATCCGCAAAATCGAGAGCGACATAGTGTCCAACTCCAAAACCCACACCGCAGTATCCAACATCCTGGACGATTTGGAAAAATAAGTAATGTGGATAAAATAAACAGGGCTTTTTTACAGCAATTTCAACGCGATAGAAGATTTTTAACGAATCTTTTATCGCGCTTTTTTTATCCACAATCCACGAGGATTATATGTGATGTCAATAAATGTAAATAAGTTATCAATATTATTCATTTTTTGAGGTGTTTTTATCAATGCTTTTTGCTATATCCGAAAGCCCCTTTTTTTCTTGGACAAGACAGGTTTTCCTTGTTATCCACGCCCCTACTACTACTGCAACTGCTCTTTATATAATATATATAATTTATTGATTAAAAAGCTGCGAAAAATCGCACAAAAAACAACCTTAATTTTTGTAACAAAAATGATACACAAAAACGCAAAAAAATAGCCCAAAAACATTGACCTTTTTTTCGGAAAATGATATAATTAAAACAATAAAATTTAAGGAGAATTGCCGTGAAATTTGTTTGTGATAAAGATATATTGGAAAGCTGTCTTAACACCGTTTCCAAAGCAGCAGATCCTGCTAATGTAAAGGAGCTTTTAAGAGGTATCAAAGTGGATGCCGATGAAGAACTTACCTTCTTTGCAACCGATAACGAAATATCCCTTGAAACCTTCTGTGAAGCAACTGTAAAAGAGAAGGGTTCATTAGTCATTGACGGCAGAATTTTCTCTGATATTGTAAAGAGAATGCCGGAGGGTTCAATCACCTTTGAGACGGTAAGTCAGAGTGAGATTAAAATCACAGGCGGAGAGGTATCACTTTCTCTGCTTTATGTATCTGCCGAGGGTTTTCCCCAGATGGACAGAGTGGAGGATGGCAATACCATCACAATTTACTCAAAGGATTTGAAGAACGTTATTAAATATACCGTGTTTGCTCCGGATGCGGAAAGCACCATGCCTATACTTAACGGTATCAAATTTGAAATAAGAAACGGTGCTATGAAAGCGGTTGGTCTTAACCGTTACAGAATGGCTATCCGTAACCAGATTATTCCCGATACAGGCATTGAGTATATGGAATTCATCGTGCCTGCAAAGACACTTGCTGAAATCAATAAGATTCTGAAAGAGGATTCCACCATAGTTAAAATTACCTTGAAGGACGAGGCAGTAATGTTCGAGTTCGAGAGGACTACTGTGGTTGCCCGTCTGCTTGAGGGTGAGTTTATTGATTATGACAGACTCATTCCCAAGGAATCCAACTTAAAATTCAAGGTGTCTTATGATAAGATTGCCCAGTCTGTTGACAGAGCATCTGTAATTATAAATTATGATGATCCCAAGATCCCTGTTATCTTTGATATAAGAAACGGATTACTCAATATTGATTGTTTTACCAAGAGAGGTCAGATTCACGATAAGATTACCGTGGATACTGATGGTGAACTTAAAATCGGTCTTGGTGCAAAGCTTTTGACTGATGCCATAAGAGCTATTGATACTAACGAAATCTATTTTGAATTTAAAGACGAAAAAAGTCCTTGTAAGATTATGCCTACCGAGGGTGACAGTTTCTTATACATAATTCAGCCCAGACAGCTTTAATGAGGATTGATATGGAGATAATAACTATCAGCAGTGAATATATCAAGTTAGATCAGCTTCTTAAATTTGCCTCAATCGTAGGTAACGGCTCTGATGCAAAGTTTCTGGTGCAGGAGGGTTATGTGAAGGTTGATGGCGAGGTTGATACCCGTCGCGGGCGCAAGCTCTATGGTAATGGAGAGATTGTGGAGATTGATTACGAAGGGGATCACTTTGAGCTTAAGGTGGTAAGATAAAGCCAATGATTATAAAAAATTTAAAGATAGAGAATTTCCGCAATTTTGAATTTGAACAGATTGATTTTTGCGATGGTCTCAATATTTTTTATGGTCTTAACGGTCAGGGTAAGACCAATCTTTTAGAAGCGGTCAATTACTTTACCAACGGCAAATCCTGCAGAAACAATCTCAAAGAGAGAGATGTTATAAGATTCGGCGCACAAAGGGCATCCCTTGCGGCGGAATTTGATATCAAAGGCACATCTGTCTATGAAAAGATTGATTTAGACAGTAAGAAAAGTATTTATATAAACGGCTCACCGGTGGAAAAGTTAAGTGATATATTAGGAGTGGTAAACACAGTATTGTTTATGCCTTCGGATATTGAGTATGTGACCGGTGCTCCGTCTCTTCGCAGGGATTGGGTGGATTCTTTTCTTTCCAAGAACAAGCCGGGTTATTTTAAACTGCTCTCATCCTACATCTACGTATTGAAGCAGAAAAATAACATACTGAAAGCACGTGGTGACAATTCCTCTTATCTTGAGATTTATAACGAGAAGTTATTTGAATACGGTTCAAAGATATGTGAGGTAAGGAGTAAATTCATTGAGGTTTTTGCCGCCTATGCCAACCACATCTACGGCCAGATAAGTGAAAACAGAGAAAAAATCAATTTTGAATACAGGCCGAATATAGAAAAATTCTATGACAGAGAATATTTCTTAGGTGAGATTGAAAAATTCAGCGAGAAGGAGCAGATTAACGGAGTTTCCCTCCGCGGTGCTCACAGAGATGATATTTCAATCACTATCGGAGGCAAGAGTGCAAGGCATTTTGCATCTCAGGGCCAGCTTCGTTCCATAGTGCTTGCTATGAAGACTGCCGAAGGTGAGATTATAAACGACACCAAGGGTGAATACCCTATTATCCTTTTAGACGATGTGTTAAGTGAACTTGACAGTGCCAGAAGGGAGTTTCTCTTCTCCACATTAAGCGGTAAACAGGTAATAATTACTCTCACCAATGCAGATATCGGCAAAAAAGACGGAAAAGCCGCCTATTTCGAGATTGAGGGTGGCAAAATTAAAAAATAATCTGTGAATTTATCAAATTTTTACTCATAAAACGGGAGAAAAGATAAAAATGTATATTCACATAGGCGGAGATGTTTCTCTGCTTAAAAAGAACATTATCGCAATTTTTGATATGGATAACACCACCACATCCAAGTGGACAAGGCAGTTTCTGCAACTGGCGGAGGATGACGGTGCTGTTATAAATGTATCCGACGAGATTCCCCGTACCTTCGTGATAGCGGATAACGGATACAACACCGAGTTTGTAGTATATTTATCTCCTGTTTCGTCTGCCACTTTGCTTAAAAGAGCAGATGAGACGGGTATTGAATAAGTCATTTCTTTTGTGGAAAGGAAGGATGCAGGAAAATGAGTAACCCCATCAGCAACACCTATGACGAGAGTAATATTCAGGTACTCGAAGGTCTTGAGGCAGTCCGTAAAAGGCCGGGTATGTATATCGGCTCCACCTCAGCAAGGGGTCTTCACCACCTTGTGTATGAGATTGTGGACAACAGTATTGACGAGGCGTTGGCAGGATACTGTACTCAGATTGATGTTTCCCTCAATGCAGACGGTTCTGTAACCGTTGCCGACAACGGTCGTGGTATGCCCCATGGTATTCATCCCAAGATGGGTATATCTACCATTGACGTTATCTTTACCGTGCTCCACGCAGGCGGTAAGTTCGGCGGTGGCGGATACAAGGTATCAGGCGGTCTCCACGGTGTAGGTGCGTCTGTTGTTAATGCTCTTTCCACCAAATTGGAAGTTCACGTTCACGACGGTGAGAATATATGGTATCAGTCATACAGCCGTGGTGTGCCCGATGGTGAGGTACATACCATCGGCACCACCAACCGCACAGGCACAGAGGTTACCTTCTGGGCGGATCCCGAGATATTCGAGGAGACAGTTTATGATTATGATGTGTTACTCAAGCGTCTTCGTGAGCAGGCGTTCTTGAATGGCGGTATCAAAATCTGCTTTAAGGATGACCGTGAGGACAAGAAGGAAGAGACCCTGCAGTATGACGGCGGTATAAAAAACTTCGTTTCCTACCTTTTTGCCGATAAGAAGTCAAGAAGAGAGACATTGGAGACCATCCATGAGGATGTTATATACGTAAGCGGAGAAAAGAACGGGGGAATGGCAGAGGTTGCCCTTTCCTGGTCCACCGCTTATGACGAGACTATCGAATCCTTTGCAAACAACATCTCCACCACCGAGGGCGGTACCCATGAGACAGGTTTCAAAGCCGCACTCACCAAGGTGCTTGGTGATTATGCAAAGAAATATAAGCTTATGAAAGACGATGAGGAACTCACCGGTGATGATGCGAGGGAAGGTCTTATAGCCGTTATCTCCGTTAAGCTGGAGGAGCCTCAGTTTGAAGGTCAGACCAAGACCAAGCTTGGCAACTCCGAGATGCGTGGTCTTGTGGAAGGTATGGTTAAGGAAAAACTGGCAGACTACCTTGAGGAGAATCCTCAGGTGGGCAGAGCTATTATTGAAAAGGCACTCCTTGCCGCAAGAGCGAGAGTTGCCGCAAGAAAGGCAAGGGAAGCCACAAGAAAGACTCCCCTCGGCTCATCCACACTTCCCGGCAAGCTTACCGACTGTATTGTAAAAGACCCCACCAAGACAGAAATATATATCGTGGAGGGTGACTCTGCGGGCGGCTCTGCAAAGAGCGGACGTGACAGTAAGTATCAGGCAATCCTTCCCCTCTGGGGTAAGATGCTCAACGTAGAGAAAGCCCGTGAGGACAAGGTTTACGGTAACGATAAACTCACCCCCGTAATTCAGGCGTTGGGTACAGGTATTGGTACACAGTTTGATATGGAAAAGCTCCGTTATGACAAAGTTATCATCATGGCGGACGCGGACGTGGACGGAGCCCACATCCAGACATTGCTCCTCACCTTCTTCTTCCGCTTTATGAGGCCCCTGGTTGAGGCAGGTCATATCTATCTTGCGAAACCGCCTCTTTACAAGCTTTCAAGGGGTAAACGCAGTGAGGTTGCATTCAGTGACGAGGAGAGAGACCGCATCAGCGAAGAGCTCAAGGGTGATGATGTAAATGCCCGTGTAGACATCAGCCGATACAAAGGTCTCGGTGAGATGGACCCTGACGAGCTCTGGGAGACCACTATGGACCCCAAGAACAGAATCCTTCTCAAAGTCACCCTGGAGGATGCAGAAAGAGCAGACAACATCTTCAGCGTACTTATGGGTGAAGAGGTAGAACCCAGAAGAATCTTCATTGAAGAGAACGCCCAGTATGTAACAAACCTTGATATTTAATTTCTCGTATAAAGGAGAAAACACAATATGGCAAAGCAGAAAAAGTACGAAGATTCCCATTTCGAGGAATATTTTGATACACAAACCATTGTGGATGTGGATATTGAGCAGAGGATGAGAGAGGCATTCATTGATTATGCCATGAGCGTAATCGTTGCCCGTGCCCTTCCCGACGTGCGAGATGGTCTCAAACCCGTACACAGAAGAATTCTCTATTCTATGTATGAGGAGCACCTCACCGTTGATAAACCCTTCTTCAAATCCGCTACCACCGTCGGTAACGTTATCGGTAGATACCACCCCCACGGTGACGCATCCGTATATGATGCCATGGTACGTCTTGCCCAGGACTTCTCTATGAGATATCCCCTCATTGACGGCCACGGTAACTTCGGTTCCGTTGACGGTGACCCACCGGCTGCATACCGTTATACCGAGGCACGTATGAGCAAGATAGCCAACGTGCTTCTGGAAAATATTGACAAAAACACAGTAGATTTCGCACCCAACTTCGACGAGAAGAGGCGTGAACCTCTGGTGCTTCCTACCCGTATCCCCACACTGCTTATAAACGGTAGTTCGGGTATTGCGGTAGGTATGGCTACCAACATCCCGCCCCATAACCTCACCGAGGTTTTAGACGGTGCTATTGCGCAGATTGATAACCCTGATATCTCCGTAGATGACCTTATGGAGTACATAAAGGGTCCCGACTTCCCCACCAAAGCATCCATTATGGGCAGAAGCGGTATAAGAAGCGCATATAACACAGGTAAGGGCAAACTCATCATCCGTGCAAAGACAGAGATTGTGGAGCATCGTGATGGTACAAGCTCTATCGTGGTTACCGAGCTTCCCTATCAGGTAAATAAGAAACTCCTTGTAGAATCTATCGCAGAGATGGTTAAGGAGAAGAGGATTGAAGGTCTTTCCGATATTGATGACCACTCATCAGACCGTGTGGGTATCCGCCTTGAGATATTCTTAAAACGTGATGCCAACCCCCAGGTAGTCCTCAATCAGCTTTTCAAATACACCAGATTGCAGGACAGCTTCTCTATCAATATGCTGGCTATTAAAGACGGCAGACCGCAGACAATGGGTCTTAAAGACATCCTGGCAGAGTACATCAAATTCCAGGAAGAGATTGTCACCCGCAGAGTCAAGTATGATCTGGAGAAGGCAGAGGCAAGGATGCATATATTGGAAGGTCTCCGTATTGCCCTTGCAAATATTGACGAGATTATAAAGATTATCCGTGATTCCTATGACGATGCTAAGGAACGTCTTATGGAACGCTTCTCTATGAGCGATATTCAGGCACAGAGCGTACTTGATATGCGTCTGGGTCAGTTGCAGAAGCTCAACGGCGAGAAGATTGAGGAGGAGTATCAGGAGCTCTCCGCCAAATGCGACGAGTACAAGCTCACCCTCTCTGACCGCACCAAGCTTATGGAACTCATCAAGACAGAGATTGCCGAAATCCGCGATAAATACGGCGATGAACGTCTCACCCGTCTTGAGCCGGGTATTGATATTATTGAGGACGAGGACCTTATCGAGGAGGAACAGTGCGTAATCACCATGACCCACTTCGGTTATATCAAGAGAATCCCCCTATCTGTGTATAAATCCCAGCACAGAGGCGGCAGAGGTGTATCGGGTCTTCACACCAGGGAAGAGGACTTCGTAGAAAAACTCTTCGTATCCTCCACCCACAGCAGTCTCCTCTTCTTTACTGATCGGGGCAGAATGTATAAGATCAAGGGCTACCAGATCCCCGAAAGTGGCAGAGCCGCCAAGGGAACAGCCATTGTAAACCTTATAGAGATTGAAAAAGACGAGAAGATCACCGCCACCATTCCGATCCGTGAGTTTGTGGAGGGTGAATACCTCACAATGATTACCAAGAAGGGTCTTGTAAAGAAGACCGACATCATGGAATACGCCACCACCCGCAAGGGTGCGAGAATCGCTATCGGTCTCCGTGAGGATGACGAGCTTATAGACGTTCTCAAGACCGACGGCAGTGCAGAGCTCTTCCTTGGTACCCGTGAGGGTATGTGCATCAAGTTTGCAGAAACCGATGTTCGTCCTATGGGCAGAGGCGCATCGGGTGTTACAGGTATCAAGCTCCGCGCAGGAGACGAGGTTATAAATGCCGAGGTTTGTGTGGAGGGCGCCACCGTCCTCACCGTTACTGAAAACGGCTTCGGTAAACGTACCGCCCTTGAGGAGTACAAACTCCAGAACCGTGCAGGTAAGGGTGTGACAGGTTATAAACTCACCGACAAGACGGGTAAAGTAGCAGGCATCAAGGTGGTATCTGCAGAGGACGACCTTATGGTTATCACCTCTGACGGTATCATCATCCGCACAGGCACCGCCGAGATAAGTGAATTCGGCAGAGTTACCCAGGGTGTTAAGGTAATGCGCCTTGACGAAGGTGTCAAGGTAGTGGCAATCGAGCGCACCGAGAAGGAAGAGGAAGAACCGGAAAACGAGGCAACCTCCCCCGAAGGAGAAGCAACTGCAGAAGCACCCGCAGAAGAATAAGTTAAACCAAATTAAAGGAGTGTTCCACGTGGAACACTCCTTTTTTGTTTAATGCAAAATGAATGATGAATAAATCGTAGGGTTCGGCGGTTTCCGACGAACCGCAAATATTAATGAATAATTAATAATTAATAATTATTGTGGAAAACCGCTCAGGCGGTTTTCTTCCGTATCGTTCCCGCAGGGAACATATCACCTGCCGAAGGCAAATATCACTGCGAAGCAATATCACCGCTGAAAGCGATTTCACTGACGGGAATGAAGTTCCCGTCCCTGCGGTTTTCTTCTTTTTTTGGTCACCTTGTTGCCCCCCCATAATGCCTTCCCCTTTGAGGGGACACCCCAGGGTGGCCTCTCTTGGCTCGGTGAGCCAATTCACCTTCAGGGGGACCGCTTGCGGGGGATGAGGTGTAGATTGCGGAGCAATCGTTGATATCTGCACTACCTTTGTGCCACTGTAGGGTTCGGAGATTTCGTCCGCAACGCGGATTTCACACACCGAAGGTGTATTTCATTTACAGGATTTCGGTGCATCCCAAGGGCTGCACCCTACGCAATATTTGCATATATTCTCGTACGGCAGGAGCAAACCCCTGCCGTTATGCACTACGGATACACTATATGAGAGCTTGTAGGGAACGGCCCTTGGGACGTTCCGTATGAAAAAACCTGCGGAATGTCGGGAACCGCCATTCCCTACTTATAAAACACATTGGCGCCCTTTGGCTCTTCGGGAGCAGGCTTTGCCCGTGGGGATGTTCCGTGGCCATACAGAGCCATATCCCCCAGCTCCTCTTCAATACGGATAAGGCGGTTATACTTGGCGGTACGTTCCCCTCTGGTGGGAGCCCCCGTCTTGATCTGCCCCGAATTCAATCCCACCGCAAGGTCTGCTATGGTGGTATCCTCCGTCTCACCGCTTCGGTGGGAAAGGATGGTGGTATAGCCTGCCTTATGGGCAAGCTCCACCGCTTCAATGGTCTCCGTCAAGGTGCCTATCTGGTTGATTTTAACCAGCAATGCATTACCCGCCTTTGATTTGATGCCCTTGTCCAGGCGGATGGGGTTAGTGACGAACAAATCATCCCCCACAAGACGTATCCTGCCACCCAGTCTCTCCGTCATAATCCGCCAACCGTCCCAATCCTCTTCGCCGAGACCGTCCTCGATAGATACGATTGGGTATTCACCGCAGAGTCTCTCCCAATAGGCGATAAGCTCCTCCGTGCTGTATTTCTTCCCTGACTTTGGCAGGATGTAGCCATTCTCTGTAGCCCATTCGGAGGATGCACAATCAAGGGCAAGCACGAAATCCTCGGGGGTCTTGTACCCTGCTTTGCCGATGGAAGCCATAATAAGACGGAGGGCATCCTCGTCACTTTCAAGGTCGGGGGCAAAACCACCCTCGTCACCTACTGCGGTGGACAGGTTCTGCTCCTTGAGTATCTTTTTCAATGTGTGATACACCTCGGCGCACATCCGCATCCCCTCTGCAAAGGTGGTGGCGCCCACGGGCATTATCATAAATTCCTGAATATCAATGTTATTGTCCGCATGGGCACCGCCGTTTAAGATATTCATCATAGGTATGGGGAGTCTCCGACCACCCACACCGCCTATATACTGATAAAGGGATAACCCCAACGCACAGGCAGCCGCCTTGGCACAGGCCACCGATACCGCAAGGATTGCGTTGGCGCCGAGTCGGCTTTTGCTCTCTGTACCGTCAACGGAGCGGAGCACCTCGTCTATCCTTGATTGATCAAGCACGTTCATACCCACTATGGCGGAGGCTATATCCTTATTTATATTTGCCACCGCCACCGACACTCCCTGACCAAGATACCTCTCCCCACCGTCACGAAGCTCCTTTGCCTCGTATTTGCCCGTGGATGCACCCGAGGGCACAGACGCTCTGCCCACGAACCCTTCCGCAGTGATAACCTCTGCTTCCACTGTGGGATTGCCACGGGAGTCCAGTACCTCTCTGCTCCGTACCTCTGCGATTTCCAAGTATTGCTTCATAATATGTCACCCTTTCGTCTTGTTTTTCGGTATATTATGGGTAAAAATTACCCAAGATATACACAAAAAGCGAAAAAGGGTGAGGAATTTGAATACATCTTTAATAATCAATCAGGTGCTTAACCTGTTTATGCCCGTGGTGGTGGGATTTATCATAATCCGTATCGGTATTGTGGAGAAGGGGTTTGTGAAGGGGGTGTCCGCCTTTCTGTATAACATCACTCTGCCCTGCACCGTGGCATTGGCGCTCCGTGGTGGCGCAGGGGACATATCCGTAAGCGATGCACTGGCTCTGTTTGCCGTGTCCTCTGCCATAGTGCTCGTGTCAAAGCTACTGGCAGAGCTGGTGATACGATACACCAAGCCAAAAGAGGAGATGAGGGGCGTGATACGATTCGCCCTGTGCTTTTCCAACTTCTCCTTTATGGGTTATCCCGTGGCAGAGGCACTTATGGGTGAACGGGGGTTGGTAATGGCCACCGTTTATTCCCTGCCCCTGTTTTTAATGGTGCAATCCGTGGGAGTGGCATTTATCCTTGATAAATCCGGGGGGAGAAACCTTCGCAAACTGCTCCTCAATCCCCCTATGCTTGGGGTGGTGGCAGGGCTTGTGCTGTTCCTCACGAAAATCGCATTCCCCCGGGGCATAGAGCGGACTATCGAATCCTTCGGTGCCATGACTACTCCTCTGGCGATGCTTCTGGTGGGTATGACCCTGGCAGGAGTGTCGGTGAAGAAAACCCTTGCAAGCCCTCTGTGCTATCTGGTGGCGCTCCTTCGTCTTGTGGTAATTCCCATAGGGGTGTATGCGGTTCTGTCCCTTATAGGTGTGAGGAGCGATGTGAGGGATGTGGCCACCATAATATCCATGATGCCCATCGCATCAAACATTATAATAGTCCTCTCGGGGCGGGGCCTTGACTCCACCCACGCCGCCTCGGCGGTGCTTGTGGCATTGGTGCTCGGGGTAGTCACAATCCCCCTTATGACCACCCTTTTGCTATGATGTTCCACGTGGAACAGAGGAAATATTAAAATTTTTTAACTTTTTTCAATAAAAATGTTCCATGTAGAACAATTTTGTGGTAAAATGGGTTTATAATCAAGAAAACATCAGGAAAGGAGCAGAATTATGGGTAAATGTATTGCCGTTGCCAACCAGAAGGGCGGCGTGGGCAAAACCACCACCGCAGTCAATGCGAGTGCTTGTCTGGGCAAGTTGGGCAAGAAGGTACTCCTCATAGATACCGACCCTCAGGGCAACGCCTCGGAAGGCTTGGGTATTGACAAATCTTCTGCCGCCTATTCCGTATATAACGTGCTTATCGGGGATGTTTCCCTTAAGGAAGCAATTATCCCCACCCGATTTGATAACCTTGATATCTGCCCCTCCAATATAGATCTGGCGGGCGCAGAGATTGAGCTTGTGTCTATGGAAGACAGGGAATTCCTTATGAAAGAAGCGGTAGAGTCCGTAAAAGACGATTACGACTTCATCATTATTGATTGTCCCCCTTCCCTTGGCCTTGTTACCTTAAATGCCTTCGTGGCCACCGACACGGTGCTTATCCCCATTCAGTGCGAGTATTACGCCCTTGAGGGATTGAGTCAGCTTATGTGTACCGTGAGGAATGTGAAGAGGAATCTTAACAAGGAGATAGATATTGAGGGTGTGCTTCTTACTATGTTTGACACCCGCACCAACCTGTCTATTCAGGTGGCTGACGAGGTGAAGAAGTACTATCCCGGCAAGGTTTACAAATCGGTCATTCCCCGTAATGTCCGCATCTCCGAGGCGCCCAGCTTCGGGGAGCCGATACATATTTACGATCCCCATTGCAAAGGCACAGACAGTTATATGGATCTGGCAGAAGAGATTATTAACGCCAATAAATAAGAGGTGATTTCATGGCAAGAAAAGGATTGGGTAAGGGCCTTGATGCGCTTTTTGCCCACAATTCAGAGCCGGTTGTAATCAGTACCCGTGAGGGTGAGAGCGTGGTGGAGCTTCGTCTCACCGACGTTGAGCCGGACAGCGCACAGCCCAGAACGAGATTTGATAACGAGAAACTCTCGGAACTGGCAGCATCTATTGCAGAACACGGAGTAATCACTCCCATTATAGTAAAGAAGCAGGATAACGGATTCTACCGCATTATCGCAGGTGAACGCCGTTGGAGAGCGTCAAAGATAGCAGGCGCCACCACTATCCCTGCCATTATCCGTGATATGGATAAAGAGGCGCTTTATCAGGTGTCTTTGGTGGAGAACCTGCAGAGACAGGACCTTAACCCCATCGAAGAGGCAAAGGGTTATAAGAGACTGGCAGAGGAATTCCACCTCACTCAGGAGCAGATTGCCAAGAAGTTGGGCAAGAGCCGTTCTTCTATTGCAAACAGTCTCCGTATATTGAATCTCCCGGGCAAAGTGATAGATTACGTGGAAGAGGGCAGACTTTCATTTGGTCATGCCAAGGTACTTCTTTCCTGCACCGACGAGAGCAGACTTGTTTCTCTGGCGGAGAAGGCGGTTAACGAGGACCTCAGCGTAAGAGCATTGGAAGAAGAACTTTCTTCAAAACCCGTTGCCACTAAAAAAGAGACGAAATCAGATATCAATGTGAAACTTGCTTATAAAGAGCTGGAAGATAAAATCACCAAACATCTTTCCACCAAGACCAGAATCTCAGGCAACAGTAAAAAGGGCAAGATAGAGATTGAATATTACGGCACAGAGGATTTGGAAAGAATTGTAAAATTGTTGGGACTTTGAGAAAAAACGACCTCGAAAAACGGATTTTGAGGTGGATAATTTGAAAATTACGAGTTCCAAACTGCGGGAGAATAATTTTTGCTTAAAAGGGCAATTTTGAAGAAAATAAAAAAGGAGAGCAGAATTTGCTCCCCATAAGGTACATAAAATCAAAGAAGGTGAACATAGGTGAAGAAGAACACCCAGTTTTTGTGGTTTTACACTATCATACTTTTTGCGGTGGCTCTTGTGCTCATCACCTTTGCGGGTATGACACAGAAAAACTACGCAGAAGAGATTGAATCCCACAAGACCGCCACGGTGGGAATGCAACAGAGCGTGACAGAGCTGTCAAAGGCGAATATGAATCTCACCACAGAGAACGGTAAGCTCAAGGCGGAGCTTAAGACTGTGAAGGAAGAGAACGAGGTGCTTAAAGGTGCCGCTGTGGCAGACACCCTCATTGGCGCACTTCGTGAGTGGGATAAGGGTAACCGTTCAAATGCGAGGAAGATGGTTGAGTCCATTGACCCCACCACCCTTACCGAGAACGGCAAGTATATTTACGATAAGATAATTAAATAAGATTATATTTGAAAGGAAGAACAGATATGTTAGACATCAGAAGACTTCGTGAGGATACCGAGAATGTGAAAGCCGCCCTCGCAAGAAGAAAAGAAGAAATCGATATTGATGCCGTACTGGCGGTGGATGCAAAGCGCAGAGAGCTTCTCTTTGAGGCAGAGCAGCTTAAAAGCCGTCAGAACGAGGTGAGCAAGCAGATACCCGCTTTGAAAAAAGAGGGTAAGGACACCACCGAGATATTCAGGGAGATGAAGGAGATTTCCGAGAAGATTAAGGAATATGACGAGCAGATCCGTGTGGTTGATGAGGAGCTTAACCTCAAAATGCTCTCTATCCCCAACATCCCCGACCCCTCATCCCCCGATGGTGATACTGATGAGGACAACGTGGAGATTCGTCGTTGGGGCGAACCCAGAACCTTTGATTTTGAGGCGAAGGCGCATTGGGATATCGGTGCAGATCTTGGCATACTTGATGCGGCTACCGCTGCCAAGGTTACAGGCACAAGATTCACCTTCTACAAGGGCCTCGGCTCACGATTGGAGAGAAGCGTAATCAACTTCTACTTAAACACCCACACCGATAACGGTTACACAGAGATTTTCCCGCCCTATATGGTACATCGCCGTTCCATGATAGGCACAGGACAGTTGCCCAAGTTTGAGGAGGATGCGTTCAAGACAAACAACGATTACTTCCTCATTCCCACCGCAGAGGTGCCCGTTACCAATATGCACCGTGACGAGATTTTAACTGCTGATCAGCTTCCCCTCAAGTATGCGGCATACTCCGCTTGCTTCCGTGCAGAGGCAGGTTCTGCCGGTAAGGATACCCGCGGACTCATCCGTCAGCACCAGTTCAATAAGGTAGAGCTTGTTAAGTTCACCACTCCCGAAACATCCGAAGCAGAGCACGAAAAGCTCACCGCCGATGCAGAGAAGGTACTCCAGATGCTCGGTCTTCCCTACAGAGTGGTTAGCATCTGCGTAGGTGACCTTGGCTTTACCGCATCCAAGAAATACGATATTGAGGTATGGATGCCCAGCTACAACAGATACGTAGAGATCTCATCCTGCTCCAACTTCTTAGACTTCCAGGCAAGACGTGCCAACATCAAGTTCAAGGCATCTCCCACAGACAAGGCACAGTTTGTCCACACAATCAACGGCTCAGGCGTGGCAATCGGCAGAACAGTTGCCGCAATTTTGGAGAACTTCCAGAACGCCGACGGCTCTGTAACTATCCCCGAGGTTCTTCGTCCTTATATGGGTACAGACGTTATCAAGCCTGAGTAATCAGAATATAATCTGCAATAGAAGCAGCAGACAAATCCCGGGAATTCCAAACAGCCCCGTCACAAGTGATGTGACGGGGTTTATTCCTATATAAAGGTGAAATACAGGGTGGGCAAGGTTAATAAGGCAGAGTATCACCCCGCCGAGAATACTGCTCATAATAAGGCGCAAAATGAAGGCGACAGGGCGCATGAATATCCGAGCCACCACAAACAGTATCAGAAGACCCAGTATGTATCCCACAACGCTGGGGAAAGTAATCATCAGACCAACTCCTTTTTTGCAGAAAGTGACTTGCTACAATATATGATTACTTGTCCCTTGATATGAGGACAAAAAAGAGACGGAGTATGCGGAGTGTTCTAAAGGACAGAAATTTTAAAAGGCAGAAACGATTGAATTTCGTTTCTGCCTTTTTGTAAACAATATTAATGTTTTTCAACCGTTATATTAGGTAAGTAAAAACCAAATTTCATTGCAATTCCAAGAATTAAATAAACAGGTGCAGTAAATGCGCAAAATCCTAGAGTAAGCCACCTTACTGTATCAATATGCCAATGACTTCCACATGAAATCATATCACACACACCAAAAATTTTCTTTCGAAGTCGGAGGCCAA
>JAZOWA010000016.1:0-18289 GCA_045659025.1 Clostridia bacterium | reverse complement strand
GTTTACAACGTCATTCGCACCTACGATAACTGCTACATCGCACTCTGCGAATTCGTCATTGATTGCATCCATTTCATAGAGTTTATCATAAGGAACGTCAACCTCACAGAGAAGTACGTTCATATGACCGGGCATTCTGCCCGCTACAGGATGGATAGCGTATTTAACTTCTGCACCGTTGGCTTCGAGTTTATCGGCAAAGGCCTTAACTATACCCTGCGCCTGACCAAGTGCCATGCCATAACCGGGTACGATGAGTACTTTCTTGGCATTAGTAAGAATATCAGCAACATTTGCCTTAGGTTCTTCAGCAGGTTCTTCCTTGGCTACCGCCACGGGTTCCTCTGCCTTGGGAGCAGCCTTCTTAACCTTACCACCCACAAGAATGCTGATGAGACTTCTGTTCATTGCTCTGCACATAATCTGTGTAAGAAGAAGACCTGATGCACCTACCACACCACCGATAGCAACGAGAAGAACGTCACCTACAGCAATACCAGCGATACCGCCGGCAACACCGCTCAAGGAGTTGAGAAGTGAAATTGTGATAGGCATATCCGCACCGCCTACACGGATTGCAAAAGCGATACCGAAGAAAGCGGAAAGGACAGAAATAATAAGCATATCCTCAGGAGCAAAAACAACTGCAACAACTGTAGCAATGATAGTAAGTGCTACGATGAGGGAATGAGCCTTCCACACAACAGGTTTCTGGGGAAGAAGTTTATGGAGTTTGCCTGCTGCAACTACGCTACCTGTGAAGGTTACAAAACCTACAACAAGAGCAATTGCGCCTACATAAATCTCAAACTTTGCATCTGTCTGCTGAATGGTAAGAATCGCAACCAATGCACTCGCAAGACCGCCGAAACCATTAAGAAGCGCTACCGCCTGAGGCATCTCGATCATCTTGACTTTAACTGCACCGATAATACCGATCACAGCACCAATTGCAAGACCGAGCCATGCCTGCCAGGCTGTTAAGATTTCGCAGTTATACATTACTACGAGGATTGCAATAAGTGTGCATATGGCGGAAAGTGTGTTACCATTATTGGCACTCTTAACCTTACTCATCATACTGATACCAATAAGAACGCCCAAAACGAGGACAGCACTGATAATATAATAAGCTGTAGCTGATATCATTTATTTGTCCTCCTTTGACTTGAACATTCTGAGCATTCTGCCTGTAACGGCAAAACCGCCCACAACATTGACCATAGCAAAAACAATTGCCAGAATGCCGATTATTGTGCTTACAACGGCATTGTACTCTTTAACAACCACTGCTATGGTTGTGAGAGCGCCGAGAACGGTTATACCCGAAAGGGCATTCATTCCCGACATAAGGGGTGTGTGCAAAAGTGTGGGCACTTTATTGATAATGAAATAACCAACGATTGCAGACACCACAAATATGAGTATCAAGATAATTCCCATAAATTAAATCCTCCATATACACATCAATCCGCACCGAATGAGTGCGGGTTGATGTGGTTGAATATTCAAAATAAATTATTTGCTCATTGCTTCAAGAGCGCCTTTGTGAACTATCTCGCCATTGATTGTGGTGAGGATACCTTTAACGATATCATCTTCCATATCAAGTGCGATTGTGCCATCTTTAGCAAGATATTTAACAAGGTTGTAGATATTGTGTGAGAACATCCAGGTTGAGCTTGTGGGAAGCATACCGGGGATATTCTTGATACCCTCGATTGTAACCTGATGTTTAACTGCAGTCTCACCGGGATCGGTGATAGCACAGTTACCACCCTGGTCAATTGAGATATCTACGATAACAGAACCGGGCTTCATTGTCTTAACAAGCTCTTCAGTAAGGATTACGGGAGCAAGTTTGCTGGGAACGAGAGCTGAACAGAAGATGATATCCATATCTTTGATTGCCTCTGCCAATGCTGCTCTCTCTTTAACAAGCCATTCTTCAGGAAGTTCGTTAGCATAACCACCCTCACCTACTGCGATTTCAGCAGGAACGCCTGTGTCAATAATCTTTGCACCAAGGCTCATTGCCTGCTCTGCAGCTGCGGGACGGATATCTGCTGCGTATGTAATAGCACCGAGGCCTTTAGCTGTTGCAAGAGCACGAAGACCTGCAACACCGGTACCGATAACGAGTACGTTACAGGGTTTAACCTGACCCACCGCACAGAAGATCGGGGGGATGAATTTCTTCAAATCATTTGCTGCCATCAGGATACCTTTGTAACCTGCACAAGTACTCATTGATGAAAGAGCGTCCATCTTCTGAGCTCTTGAGATACGGGGTACACCGTCAAGTGTAAGGCTGATTACGCCCTTTGCAGCCATGTTCTTAACCATCTCGTGGTTAACGGGGGATGCGGGATGAATGAATGTGATGAGGTACTGACCTGCATGCATCATATCAACTTCGTGTTTGCCCTTTGCCTGATTGAACTGGGGCTCTTTAACCTTTAAGATAACGTCTGCCTTTGCATAAAGTTCTTCAGCGTCAGCAATCATAGTTGCGCCTGCTGCAGCATACTCTGCATCAGAGAAAAGTGCGCCCTCGCCCGCTGTGTTCTCAACGAGAACTTCAAAGCCCTCTGCTTTAAGCAAAGCAACTGTTTCGGGAATAGCAGATACTCTGCCTTCACCATGCATAATCTCTTTTGGAATACCAATAATCATTTTTTTAACCACCTTTTTATATATTTTTATAAATTACTTTTTTCGGGAAGAATGCATACCTCGTGCTTATTCTCTGAAAGCACTACCGAGGTATGTGTGAAAGATACACCGTCTATGGACTTGATATAATTGAGTATCTCTTCCAAACCTTTTCTCTGGTCGGTAACGACCTTAAGTATAAAGTCAAAATCACCCGCTATATAATAGCACTCAGTGATAGACGCATTCTCTTTCACGCTGTTTACAAACTTTTCATAATGTTTGGGGTGCTCAAGACGAACCGTAATAAAAGCATTGAGATCACGGCCAAGAATACTCTGATCTATTATAGTAGTATATTGCTTGATGAAACCCGAGTTCTCCAGTTTCTTAATCCTCTCTATAACCGCAGAAGTCGAGAGACGGATTTTTGCACCGATGTTGGTGGCGTTTTCCCTCGAATTTTCCTTGAGGCAAGCGAGAATCTCATAATCAATTGCATCCACTTAATTTCACCTCTATTTTATACACTAATTATATTAAAAAAGAACAAAAAAGTAAATATATTCGCGAAAAATCCAAAATATATTTTGATTTTTTAACATTATAACAAAATGTTTTCCGAATTGCAACCCCTTCTCTCCTACACCACAATAAATATTAAATATTGTTAAAAACAAGACAATGTTTTTGTTCAAAAATTCACACTGAATCAACGCAAATACCGCTTTTTATGATACGAGAATTTTATATTGTTTTTTGTCGTATTATATGATACAATGATGCATATAATTTCAAAAAAGCGTGGTGTTCTAATGTTAAGAAAAGAAGGAAGAAGAATCAAAAGCGGTGCGCCTATGGACGCCGTGTCCCCTTTTATAATGGCTAACCGTCTTGGTGCTGCTAACTCCTTTTATGCAACTGCCGATATATCCAAATGTGAAGAACTGATTAAAGAAAAAAGAGCCGAAGGTATGCTCGGTCTCGGAATGATGCATCTGTTTATGGCAACATACGTACGTGTAGTATCACAACGTCCCGGTATTAACAGATACATCCGTGGTCAGAGACTTTTTGCAAGAAACGGCATACAGATATGCATGGTGGTAAAGAAAGAGATGAAACTCAATGCCCCTGAATCTGTTATCAAGCTTTTTGCTTCACCCGAGGATACGTTGAACGAAATATATAATAATCTCAATAAGGAAATTGCACTCAACAAGCAGGAAGGCGATCAGAATTCCATGGACTTCTTTATCAGATGGCTCGTACGGTTGCCCAGGGTGTTTTTGAAATCTGCTGTGGGTGCATTGAGATTCTGCGACTACTTTGGTCTGTTGCCCAAATCACTTACCAATTTAAGTCCTTTCCACGGCTCAATGTTTATAAGTAATCTGGGTTCGTTGGGTATCCCCCCCGTTGCCCACCATCTCTATAGTTTCGGTAATCTGCCTATGTTTATCACAATGGGTTCAAAAAGAACCGAGTATGCACTCAACAGCAAGGGCGAAGTGGAAAAGAAAAGATTGATCGACTTCACCTTCACCTGTGACGACAGAATCTGTGATGGCCACTACTATGCTTCAGCTTTTAAGATGTTTAAGAGAATCCTTGAGAATCCTGAACAGCTTTTTGAACAGCCTAAGAGTGTAATACCTGATATCCGATAAATAAATCAATATGAAAAAACGCACAAGTCATTAGGCTTGTGCGTTTTAATTTGTATTTTTATTTATTACTTTCAAGAAAATAACGGGAAATGATTTTCTCTGCTACGCGGATACCGTCCATGGCTGCGGATGTAATACCACCCGCATATCCCGCCCCCTCACCACAAGGATACATACCCGACAAAGAGGATTCACCATTATCATCACGTTCTATCCTGACGGGAGAAGATGTACGGCTCTCCACAGCCGCAAGTAGAGAATCGGCAGCGTCAAAGCCCCTGATCCTTTTGCCAAAATACCCGAAGGCTTCTTTGATGGGAGAAGTCACATACTCGGGCAGGATAGTATTGATATCTGCAAAGGCGTATTCACCTTTCATCTGTGGCAAGACCTTGCCGAAGGATTCGGATGCTTTGCCCTCTTCAAAATCGCCAAGGAGCTGAACAGGAATACGTCCGCCCCCACTTAAGTATGCCTTGCACTCAAGTTCCCGCTGAAAAGCGACACCGTCCAGGGGAGATGTGCCAAAATCCTCGGGAGTAACAGTGACAATTATTGCACTGTTGGCATTATCTCCGCCACGGTCATTATAGCTCATACCGTTTACCGCAAGTCTGCCCTCTTCACTGGATGCATTAACCACGTATCCACCGGGGCACATACAAAAGGAATATACTCCCCTGCCTGACGTGGATTTATAGGTGAGCTTATAGGACGAGGGCGGAAGGATGTCTTTATATTTACTGCCGTATTGGGATTCGTTTATCATATCCTGACTGTGTTGTACTCTGACACCTACCGCAAAGGGTTTGGCACTCATGGAAACGCCCTTATCATAGAGCATACCAAAGGTGTCCCTTGCACTATGCCCTACTGCAATCACCACCAAATCACAGGGAATTGTGTGGGTATTATTTACCACAATACCTTTCACCTTGTTCCCTTCTGCAATTATATCAGTAAGGCAGGTATTGAACATAAATTTTCCGCCCATGGAGATGATCTTCTCCCTCATACTACGGATTATACCCACAAGCAAATCTGTGCCTATATGTGGCTTACTATCGTATAGGATATTATCGGGTGCGCCATGGGATACGAAAGTGGAGAGAACTTTACGGCAACGATTACCCTCGTCTTTGACAAGGGTATTCAGTTTACCGTCAGAAAACGCACCTGCACCGCCCTCACCAAACTGAACGTTGGAATCAGGATTGAGTATACCCTCTTCCCAGAATTTGAGGACCGTGGCGGTACGGGTGTCTATATCCTCGCCTCTCTCTATCACAACAGGGTTATACCCCTGCTCTGCAAGTATATATGCACAGAAAAGCCCCGCAGGACCCGAACCAACAATTATCGGCGAATTATTAAGGGGTGTCTCTCCTTTTTCTGTGTGGTGATACTCCATATCGGGAGATGGGAAAATGTCTGCATTACCAACATTAGCAAGGACTTTATCCTCACCCTCTATCTCGGCATCCACCTCATACACATAGAAGATATTGCTTTTATTGCGGGCATCAATGGATTTTTTGACAACAGACACACGGGAAACAAGCCCCTGCCCTATTTTAAGCTTTTTGGCAACGGCTTTTACAAGTGCATTCTCATCGGTGTTTACTACATCAATTTTGATTTGCCTGATACGTATCATTTACACACTCCTGCCAGCTATATGTCCGCTTATAAAGGCAAAGGCGAGGTTGTACCCACCGCACCTGCCGTCTGCATCCAATACTTCACCTGCAAAATGCAATCCTGAAACCAAGTTGGATTCCATGGTGTCGGGATTTATTTCTTCAAGAGGCACTCCACCTGCGCATACCTGCGCCTTATCATAGGACTCGGTATGAAGCACGGGAATACAGAAATGTTCTATGGCATCACAAAGGGCTTTTCTCTGGGATTCACCCATAGCAGACCAACGCATATTGCGGTCTGCATTCGCCCTTTTAAGCAATACAAACATAAGTTTATAATTAAACACACTTTCAAGCGCCATTTCAAGCGTCATATCGGGATGGCTTGCGCAACGCTTATCAAACCACGCGTAGAAGCCGTTATCAAGATTGGGCATAAAGTTAATGTCAAGCTCTGCTTTATCGCCGTTATAAAGGCATTTTGACGCCATACCGCTGACATTGAACACACATATGCCGCTCACGCCCTTGGCAGTAAGCTGAATCTCGCCTATATCGGTCTTAATTGACTTACCATTTGCAATTAAAGTAACCTTGGCATCACAACGGATTTTTTCCCACTCTTTTAAGAACTTACCCTCGGACACTATGCCCGTGAGTGCAGGAAGCGGTGGATTAACAGTGTGGCCTAAAGACATGGCAATAGTATATCCGCTACCGTCACTACCGGTCTTATCATAGGCACGGGAGCCGGTGGCTACTATCACCTTATCGCAAATTATTTCGTCACCATCTGCAGAGTATATGGCAAAGCCTTTGGAATCTTTAACAATGCGGGACACCTTAAAACCCATACGAAGATCTATATTGCTGTTTTTAACTCTGCTCTCAAAGATCTCCCTGACGCTACTTGCCTGATTGGAATAGGGATAATAATAACCGCCCTTGATTCTGGGGTATATGCCCATATCATCAAGAAGGTCAAGGGTGGCAGAGATATTATCACCGGTCAATATTTTTTCAAGAGATGCAGTGGATGAGGCATTATACATATCAACAGATATATCACTATTCCAGTAATTACATCTGCCGTTGCCCGTGAGCAAGATCTTCTTGCCACATTTGTCATTACCGTCAAGCAAAACCACATTATGACATTTGCTCGCCTCTATTGCGGCAACCATACCAGATGCACCTGCACCTATTATAGCAACAATGCTCATTTCCTCACTCCTTATAACTTTCTGTTACTTAAAATAAATTACAGTATGTTCATAATCCACTCGGCTATAAAAACAGTCAACGACGAAAATGCAGCAACGGTGAGAAGACTCTTATCCTTAAGCGCAAGCAATATTGCAACTGCAAAGCCAAGAGTGGCTGACACAACCGATGAGGTGGATGTAAATATTGCAGGGACCGTCATTACCGCAAGAACGGTAAATGGTATATAGTGCAAAAATGACAGAACAACCTTATTGGTAATCTTTTTCTTGATAAATACCAGGGGAACCATTCTGATAAGATACGTGATTGCTGCTGAAACCAGCAGATACATAAAGAAGGGGGTGTCATTCATTATCCTCTACCTCCTTCATCTCAACGGGGAAAAGAAATGCAAAAAGTGCGCTTGCTACCACTGCACATATTATCACCGAGAATCCGTCGGGTACTGCAGATAAAAATGGTACGAACTCAAATGCACAACTGAGAATGATTGCAAAGACGACTGCCTTGGCAGTGCCTGAACTCCACTTCATACCGGGGATAACGATTGCCACAAACATTCCGTATATGGCAATACCCAATGCCGACACCACACTTGCAGGGAGAATGTTGCCCGCAAGAGAGCCGACCAGGGTACCCCCTACCCAACCAAGATACGGTGTGAGGATGAGGCCATACATATAGTTTCTCTTTACATTATGTTTCTTACCCGATGCAACCGCAAACACCTCATCGGTATTTACAAAAGCAATCAAAAATCTATCAATCAAGCGAATAGAACTGCCAAGCTTTTGCGATAGCGAGGTGGACATAAGCGCATACCTCATATTTATTACAAGCTGACATACGGCAAGCTCTATAAGAGTGCCTCCTCCCGCTATTATCGGCACCGCCGCAAGCTGACCCGCAGAGGTGACGTTGGTCATTGATATAAGCAACGCCTCCAAAACACCAAGTCCGCTGTCTATAGCGAATATACCGAAGGCAAACGCCACCGACAGATAGCCGAGACAAATCGGTATGCCGTCGGTTATTCCTTTAACAAAATAATTCTTTTTCATACTTTCCATCCGTCTTTTCTTAATTGCAAATATTATAAATCAGCAAATCATTTTTCAAAGCCTGTTTTTCTGTATCTGATAAACGAAACGATAATAGATGTCATAGTTATTATCTCGCAGACAAGTCCGCCGATTGAAAAGCATATAATCGTATTGTTAATAAGCCACACAGGAGAAATAAAGAAAAACCTTATATTTCTCAAAACTTTTCCGCCGGTGAACATCATTGTGTATGCAGTAGCCATTACTGCCGACATAAGTACTATTGACCACCAGTTCTCATATGTAAAGTATGTGGCTATCAAAAACAGCACCACTATGATACCAAAATTGAATTTCGTCCTCAACTTATCCTTCTGACACATAATTGAGAATATGGCAGAAATTATATTATATAACGCCGCACTGGGCTGACCCAGCAAAAAATAACTGGTGGCAAAAAACACCGTGCCCGTGCCATAAACAAAAGCAAGTTTCCTGTTGCTTTTACATTGAAACGAAAGAATAATTGCCACCGTGGCAACTATACTTGCAATTTGTCCCCATAATTCCATGCGAACTTTCTCCTTTGTGTTTTACTGATATTTATTATTCCCATATTAAACAAGAACAAAAACCCTTTTAATTATATCACATATAGTCGAAAAATCAATATAATTAAAGCAAAAGCACACTTTGAAAAAGTGTGCTTTGATTTTTTATTATCTGGAATTTTTGATGTAGTCTATGAGCTTTTTATCACCTAAGCGCCAGAGGTTAAGGCAGTACATCAAATTACCGCTTATTACACCGCGATGGCGACAGGAGATTTTGCCTCTGTCCAGATAGAATTTGAGCCATTGGAATTTATTATAATCCTTGGTATATGGAAAGAGGTATGGGAATTTAATCTGCTCATTCTTATAGAGATTATTCATAGCCAGGGGCCAGAGGATATTATACTGACGGGCAGGAACATCTGTGAAGATAATGGGTGCCTCACAGGGCACGATGGTCTGGGTGGATCTGTCTATCTTCATAGCTTTATAATCCCAGGTGTATTTATCCTTATCAAAACTGAATTTGACAAAGATGCCGTATTCAGTATGCTTCTGCAATCTCTGGTAATCGGTATCAAAAACGAAGTTACCCAAAGAATAGAAGATTATCTTATCCCCTATCTGCTCATAGTTCTGCACCACATGGGGATGATGACCCACCACGATATCCGCACCGAAGTCCAAGTATTTCTTATACTGTCTTCTGACGGGCGGGGGCACAAGCTGAGTGAACTCGGGTCCTGAATGGACAACCACTATACACCATTTGCATCTGGATTTGATATCGGCAATCATGCGGGAAATCTTGGCATTATTATCCCACAAAACACTACCCTCGGTGGTGTCGGTGGCTTGAGGGGTTTCCTCCTCGGTAACGGCGATAATGCCGATGTCTGCACCGTCATTCTCTATGATAATGGGTTTCTCTGCCTGCGCCATATCAAGACCTATGCCGAGAGTCTGCACGCCGCTTTTCTCTGCTATTTCAAGGGTGCTCTCCACACCGGGTCTGCCGCTATCGCAGATGTGGTTATTTGCCAATGCCCATATATTGCCGTTAATCTTCTTTAAGAAGTTAACACACTCGGGGGGATTGGCATGGGTAAGGGGTTTATCCGCAGTGGAACTTCCTCCGCCGATACAACCCTCTACATTCACCACGGTATAGTCGGTATCACACAAATAATCTACAAGCTCTTTATCCATAAGATCGGCTCTGTCATAAGTGCCTCTGAAGTACTTTGAGGAAAAGCCCATATCACCTGTAAATGCTATTTTCTTCATATCAAAGCTCCTATATAGTGTCTGCTATTACTTGAACATTTCGTTAATCTCGTCAACAGTCCTGTTAACAAAGATATTACCGCCTTCGTGACCTACACATCCGCTACTGATATATGCGCTGTAATGGCCCGCCTTCTCCGCCTTCTCTGTGGGGAGGTATCTGCCGTTACCGCAAGCAAGCTGGAGTATAAATGTCTGCTGAGCGTTGCTCCTTGCCTTGATTCTGTTAGCATAATCAAGGAAGAGCTCAAAGGGGTTAGTGGAGAATGCTACATCTCCGAAGCGAAGGATATGGGTCTCAACGGGGAAAATGTCTTTTGTCTGCTGTTCTCTATAACGGGCAATAGTGCCTGTGTGGATGAACATTTTGGCATGGTCTTCAAAATTGAAACGTTCTTTATCCTTATTCGCCTCTATGTAGTCGGTGAGTTCTTTAACCGCGTTCTCATAGTCTTCTTCCGTAGCCTTACGGAGGGGAAGATCAAGATCTAAAATGTGGTGTCTGAAATCTATTGTATCTTTTATCTCCTCAATATCTTCATAAACAGAGATGATTTCATTAGAGATTCTCTTACCCACTTTATTGCATCCCGAAACATCATACATTGAAGGGTCTGCCTTGCGAGTCTTGGGGTTAGGTCTTATAACATTGGGATCGTCAATAGGTGTCTCAGGGTTAACCCATCTCACAAGGTCACGGGGACACTGGTCTCCGCCTGCACCTGCAAGGGCAAGCAGATATATATCTGCACCGAACTTCTCACGAATGTTGGCCTTAGCTCTGCCCCAGTAGTCTGCGGAGATAAAACTTCTCTGTTCAAGAATCTGTGCAGGGCAAGCGATATTGGCTACTATACCCGTGAGTTTTTTATCCTTATTGAACATATAAAGGAGCTCAATACCCGAATCATTACCGCCCTCTAAGCAATCAAACATAGGGCTATCTGAATCGCCCCACATCTGTGCGGTACCATCGGTGTATGCAACTCGTCTGCACATACCTACAACTGCTCTGCCAAATTCATTGGCATAGAGCGCTTCATCGCGGTTATCCCATGCTTTTTTTGCGGCAAGAGCAATACGCTCTGAAACAAACACAGCCGCATCAGCAGGCTTCATCACACTATCGTCTGCGGTGGTGAGGCGCTGATATGCCTTACCTGCAGGGATATATTCATCAAGAATCTGTCTTGATGCAGTGAGTGTGGTGGTTGCCTTGGGATTGGCAATGGTGTGGGATGTGTGGGCGTGGGTAGCGGTAACGATGATCTTCTTGGGATCAAAGTCTTTGCATATAGCAGAGAACTTCTCCCTGGTGAGTTCCATAATGTATTCGGGGATATTTATAATATCTACCGAAACGATTATAGCACCGTCGCCATCCGCCTCTATTGCCATTGCAGTAGCAGAAATGTCGGACTCTACATACTCGGAAATTCTTTCAAAAAACTGGCCTGAGAGGGAGATTTTATAGCCCTCGGGCACTAATGACTCTTCTGCCCAACCAATCTTAAACTTACCCATATTATCTGCCTCCGTCCTTTAATCTGCAGGAAAATTCATAAAGTTCGTTAAACTGAGTGTACTTTTCACTCAAGGTGTCATCGCAGGAGGGATTAAATACCTTCTCAAACTCTATCTGCTCTGCCGCCTTATCAAAGCTCTCGATTCTGCCATCACTCACCGCTGCGATTATAGCCGCGCCAAGGCAGGCCGCTTCTTTCTCCTTAGGAATCATAATAGGGAGATTGGTGATATCTGCCTGTAGCTGACACCACACATCACTCTTGGAACCACCGCCCGTGGCGATAATGGTATTAACCTCGGAGCCGTTTTTGGCGATATACTCACAGTTTTTCTTGAGGAGGAAGCCTACGCCTTCCATAACGGCATACGCCATATCAAAGGCATCGTGTTCACCTCTCAAGCCCCAGAACACACCCGTGGCACGGGAATCAAACTCGGGGGAGTTTGCGCCTACAAGATAAGGCAGGAAAATAAGTTTATTTCTGCCCCTTGCAGAGATGGTATCGTCTATCTCCCTGAAGGAGACATCCTTCATACAGTTGGTCTTGAACCACTCAAGGCTTACTCCACCGCTTTCACAAACGGGAAGCATTATATGAGTATCGGGGATAAAGCCATAGTGCATAGCAACTCCGCTGATATCAGTGACATCTTTCTTTGCGAAAGTGGCCATTGCCATAACGGTGCCTGTGGAGAGGGTAATCTTACCCTCGCCGATATTACCCGTACCTATCATACCTGCAAAGTGGTCAAGAGTGCCGATATTTACCTTGGTATTATCTGCAATACCCAATCTATCGGCAATATCCCTCTTTAATGTGCCTGCAACGGTGCAAGGCTCTGCCAGAGGGGGGAGCTTGGTCTCGTCTATGCCGATTGCATCAAGCATCTTCTTCCAATAGCATTTATTATAAATGTCAAAGTAGAAAGAAAATGTGGCGATAGACATATCGGACACTTTATTGCCTGTAAGGCAGAATACTACAAAATCCTTAAGGAGCATATATGTATCCGCACTATCAAACACCTCGGGTCTATTCTTGGAAAGCCAGAGGATTTTTGTGGCGGGCCAGGTGGGAATTATCGCCTGCTGACCCGTAACTTTTTCACATTCGTCTAAGGTGAAGAGTTTATCAAGTTCACCGCACTCTGCTACAGAACGTTCATCCATCCAGGATATAGCGTTCATAAGAGGGGTGCCGTCCTCTCCCACTACCACAAGGGACTCTGCCTGACCGGTAAATGCAATCTCTGAAACATTGCTTACCTTGTTATCAGATAAAAGGCCAGACAAAAGAGTGAGGAGATTCTCGGTATATACAACCGCGTCAAACTCTACCACACCGTTATCCCTGATGTATTCAACAGGGATGCTGCGACGGTCTACAAGATGCATATCTGCATCATAGAGAGCCGCTTTGATATTGGTACTGCCTAAGTCTATTCCTAAATACATAGAAGTATCACCTATTACATAACGAGTTCAATATCCATAATCTTGCAGAAGTCTTTAATCTCTTCCACGAAGTTGCCGTATGCCACGATAACGTGCTGACCTGCAACGTTCTCTGCAAATTCCTCTACTGTGCAACTATCGGGGAACACCTCAAGGCTGGGAAGCTGAGGGGCGGGATCATCCCATCCGTACTCGTTCCAAGCAGGAGGATTCTTTGCCTCTGCGGTATATACGTGCATCTTATATTTGCCGTTAAGGTAATAAATTCTTGCACAGGTTACATAGCCCGTCTTAACCTTTGAAACGTTAAGAAGTGAAGAATTGAGAAGACCGAATGCAGCGGGAAGAACAGTAACTTCACCCTCGGTAACTGCCTGAGGAACATAGTCGGGCACACCGATAAGCATACTTTCTTCAAAGAATTCGTAATATTCAAGATAAGGCACGAGCTGTTCGGTAAGGTACTTCATGGCAATCTGTGTAACTGCACCCATGATATCGTTCTCGGGAACAGTGAGTACGCCATAGTAGTGCTCTAAGAGCATAAATACCATTGCAGGAGGGAAACCGAGGAGTTTCTTCATACCGTCAACGTCTAAAAGTGTGATTGCTTCCCAACCGCGTTCCTTTATCTTCATACCGATAGCAAGAGCGTATTTAACACCGTTTTCAATAACGCTGTCATCACACTCTTTCTCAAACTTCCAGTTGGATTTGACGAAGTCAACACCGTCTTTGATATCCTTATCGGTGAGTTTATCAAGGTTCTGTACCATCTCGAGCATCTCGAAGGGTTCAACCTCTACACCGATCTGGCCACGCATGGAGTTACCTTCAAACTGTGTGCCATAAAGAAGCATATCTCTGTAACCCATAGTACCTACACGGGCGGATCTGAGCTCTTTCTTAGCACAGCAAGCCTTGAGGAAGGAGTTAATCTTATTCAAGGGGTAATCCTTGCCGATGATGTTATATACGTATTTGAAGGTGTAGCCAAGCGCCTCGAATGCAGGACGGATAGCGGTGGTGCCTGCCTGCTCTGCGGTGGTAATGATTCTGCCGTTCTCCTTCCATCCGCAAAGACCCCACAAAAGCATGGGGATATGACGGAAATGATCAGTCACACGAACAACCGCATGGGTGGGTACCCAACCTGCCACACATACAACAAGGGCAGAAAAGTCCTTGTCAATGATTTTGGCAATCGCTGCATCTGCAGTCTTATACTCAGGATCGTCAATTACAAGACCACCATCAAACACTTCGTAACCGAGGCCCTTAATAACTTCAAGGCCTTCGTCGTGTTTCATATTGAGTCGGTCAATGGGAGTGTTAACCTCACCAAAGCAAACAAATGCTATTTTCTTATTCATTTATGGTATCCCCCAATCTATTAGTCTATAACCTCTACGGTCTTATTGTAGAAGGACTTGAGTGCCGCAGTAGCGAGGGTATGAGAAAGAACTGTCTCCTCGGGTGTGAAGAGGCCAAAGGGAACTTCTACACCTGAATACTCCAATATAAATGCGGCAATCTGCTGCTGAATGGCATCAGTGAAACCAAATTCAAAAATAGGACCTGTGATGGTGGGAATCATGGGCTTGTAACCGATTATGATACGGTTCCATGACTGTTCCTTACCCCAGGATGATGTGTAGTAGAATGCATTGGCATCATCACTTGTGAAGCGGGCACTGCAATCCATACCGTAAATCTCGAAGAACCAACGGTTAGTAGCTCCGGGGCTCATACGTTTGGTCTCGAAGGTCATGGGGATTTCGTCACCATCCTGATTGAGTGTGGTGGTGAAGATAGTGCAGTTATCAAAGGTATCACAAACTGCCATGCCACCTTTGCCATCAGGTCTCTCTTTAACAATATTAGAGAAGTGTGCCCTTACTGTCTTGGGCTTGAAGCCGAGACGGAAAGGAACGTGCTGTGTGTGGATACCAAGATCGCCAAGGCATCCGTATTCGCCATTGAACTTAACCATTCTCTTCCAGTTGATAGGTTTATTGGTGTCCATATCGCTGCAATGGTTAAATCCGCAATGAATCTCAAGTACTTTACCGAATTTGCCCTCTTTGTACCAGTTAATCATTGTCTGCATAGCAGGGTAATAAGGGAATTCGCTGCAGCAACGCACGAAGGTATTGGGGTTCTCTTTGATAGCTTCCATAATCTTGGCATTGGCCGCCTTATCCATACCAAAGGGTTTCTCACCCAAAAGTGCTTTACCGCTCTTAATAATATCTATATAAAATTGCTCATGAAGATTATGAGGAACAGCGCAGTAGATTGCGTCAATATCCTCTTTATCAAGGAGCTCTTTATAGTCGGAAACTGAATATTTTATATCGGGAAAATTCTTCTGAAACCACTCCATCTCCTTGGGAACAACGGAGCATATACCAACTATCTCGGGTTTCGCAATATCATCTGTAAGGTGGCACCATCTTGCGGCTGCTGATGCAAACTCTCTTGCCATAAGACCACAACCGATAAGACCGAATCTGACTGTTTTCATAAATTTATCCTCTCTTTAATAATCATTTCAAGGGTTATCGCAATCGCAATAACCCTTGAAAGAATTTTTATTAATAACCAAAGTGTTTCTCTGTCTCTTTAACTGCTTCTTCAATGATGTCAAGACCCTTGAGGGCTGCTTCGTCATCGAGAATCATGGGAGGTGACATACGGAGGATGTGACCTGAAGGTACCCATGCAAGACCTTTCTCAAATGCCTTCTGATAAATCATCTGGCCTGCCTCTGCGAAGGGCTCTTTGGTCTCTCTGTCTTTAACAACCTCGATTGCCTGCAAGCATCCGATTGCACGAACATCACCGATGATGGGATGCTCTGCCTTCATCTGCTCCATCTTAGCAAGCATAATCTCGCCGAGGTGAGTTGAACGCTCGTTGAGGTTCTCCTCCTCAATTACTCTGATTGACTCGAGTGCTGCGATACAAGCCATGGGGTTACCACCGTAACTTGAAGATGCAGAAATCTTCTCAATTGCGGGAGCAAGATCCTTGGATACTGCAAGTGCGGTTACGGGGAAGCCGTTACCGAAGCCCTTACCGAGGGTTGTAATATCAGCAGTAGTGTTCCAGTGATCCATAGCAAGATATTTACCAGTACGTGCCATACAGTTAAGTACTTCGTCTGCAAAGAGAAGGATGCCACGTCTGTCACAAAGTGCACGAAGTGCAGGGATGAAATCTGCAGGAGGAATAATTGTACCACCCCAACCCTGAACAGGCTCCAATACGATGGCCGCAACATTCTTACCGCCACTTGCACATGCGTTATCAAGCATACCCTCAATCATATTGATATAAGGTGAAGAATCCTTCCATGCCTCTTCCTCGCTTCTGCCGAAGAAATCGCGGTAGGGATTGGGACGGGGCACCAACATAAAGCCGGGTGCTCTCATATGGGTATCGGGACCTACAACTGCAAGTGAGTTTGCTCCGTAGGTTTTACCGTGGAAGTCTCTGAAGAAGGAGAAAAATTCCTGCTTGCCTGTCGCTGCACGAGCGCAACGGAGACCTGCTTCAACCGCTGTTGTACCAGAATCATAGAACTGGAAACCACCAAAACGACCACCGGTGATCTCGTGAAGTTTCTCAACGAGTTCCATCTTAACCTTGGTAGTAAAGTCGTGACAGTTCATAAGCTTCTTTGCCTGCTCTGCAACGCCTTCGCTGATTTTGGGATGGCAGTGACCGAGACCTGTTACATAAATACCGGATGAAAAGTCGAGGTATGTATTACCATCAACGTCTGTAAGAGTGTATCCATAGCCTGAATCAAATGTTACGGGGAACAATTTAACCTGGCTGGAATAACCCTTCATGTACTTAGAGCATCTATCATGATACTCGATTGACTTGGGACCGGGTACTGTGGAGGATACCATATTAGGTACCTTAGTAAGGTCCATCTTTGCCCAATTTGCGCTCATAGTGAACTCTCCTTTTTATATATTTTTATTATAAAAAATAACAAAATGTCCTACGTTAATATAATATAGCAAAGAATCAAGTTTGTCAATATATTTTTCGTTTTATTTTTGTTTTTTATTTGAAACGAAAGCCAAAACTTTCGTTTTTAATTTTTGTTGACAAAAACGAAAGTTTGTTGTATAGTAAAAAGAAAGTTTTATCGAATAAGAGGGGGATAGCATGGTAATTGATGACCGCAGAAAGCAAATCCTTGAGCTTCTCGGCAAAAACGGAAGCGTAAGGGTAACCGAACTAAGCAGAATATTTGAGACTTCGGAAGTGACTATAAGAACCGACCTTGCCGATATGGAGAACAAGGGACTTCTCACCCGTGTGCATGGCGGTGCGGTGAGCTCATACAAGCCCTACTACAACATGAGCTTAACTCAGCGTATGTCTACCAATCAGGCACAGAAGGAAATCATAGCAAAGAAAATTGCGGAAATGATAGAAGATAATGACACTGTGATGCTAAATTCCGGCACCACTACCCTACTGGTATTCCGTTCTATACCGCAACACCTTAACTTAAACATAGTCACCAATTCCATTTCAATAGCATTGGAAGGAACTACTAATCCGAATTTCAATATAATCCTTCTGGGCGGACAGATAAACTCCAAATACCAATTTACCTTTGGTGATGATGCGGTAAGGCAACTGAAATCATATCACGCAGACAAGCTCATACTCTCCGTTGACGGAATAGATGCAGAACACGGATTCTCCACCTATTATGACAAGGAAGCGGAAATTGACAGAATCATGCTGGAACAATCGAGTCTCAACATAGTAGCAGCTGACCATTCTAAATTTAACCGCAGAGCATTCACCAAAATATCTGATCTCGTCGTGGCAGATTACATCGTGACGGATTCCGCCGTACCCGATAAGATAAAGAGCAAAATCGCCAAGACTTCAATCAAAATACGATAAAAAAAGCGTTGACTGAACGGCGGTGCTTCTTAGGGATAAATTGGTTTTGGTTTGCCGTTTTCCGTTAATAGTGCGCAAAAAATGCAGACATACGTCAGTATTGTCTGCATTTTTTTACTTCTCTGAATCGAAAAACATCTAATCCAAAACTGCTTTGCACTCAAAAATCCCGATTATGAGTGCAGGGCACGGAAAAGAGCCGAAGGAATCCTGACGGATTTCAAGGCTTTTTGACAAAGTCATGTGCCATAATCGTGTTTTTTGAGCATTTCCTCCCTAAGGA
>JAZOWA010000015.1:0-28572 GCA_045659025.1 Clostridia bacterium | reverse complement strand
CGAAGCAGTTTTGGATTAGATGTTTTTCGATTCAGAGAAGTAAAAAAATGCAGACAATACTGACGTATGTCTGCATTTTTTGCGCACTATTAACGGAAAACGGCAAACCAAAACCAATTTATCCCTAAGAAGCACCGCCGTTGTCGCTCCTTTTGAGGTTTACTTATTACAAATGCTTGATTGCATTGATACATTCGGGGCAGATTTTCTTGTCGCCGAATTCCACCAGATTGCGTTCCTCACTGCAGAACACGCATTTGGATTCAAACTGGGTGAGTACAATGGCGTTACCCTCAGTAAAAATCTGCATCTGCGCTCTCTTGGGGAGATTGAGGAGCTTACGCACCTCCATAGGAATAACCGTTCTGCCAAGGGCATCTACGGGGCGGATAACGCTGGTATTCACCGCTCTGCCGTCGGGGATGTACTTTTTGCATACGATTTTGTTGTCAATTACATAGATCTCGATTTTGTCTTCCTCGTTGATGTCGAGTATTCTGCGGATCTCGATAGGGAAAACCAAACGGCCGAGATCGTCAATTTTTCTAATAATACCTGTTGCTTTCATTTGTGTTACCTCCAAAAACGATATACCAATATAGTACACGAATTTACAAATATTGTCAACCAAAATTTGTAAACAGATTTCGACCAATTTCGACCGGGAAACCACATAAAAAAGCCGTCCTCTGCTGAGAACGGCTAATCTCTTCCTATAACGCGGATTAAAGACCTAACAGCTTGCGAACGGCCTGATTAACAGCACCGCCATCTGCTCTGCCGGTAATCTTCGGCATAACATCTGCCATTATCTTGCCCATATCCTTCATACTTGTAGCGCCAAGGCGTTCGATTGCTTCTTTGACAATCCCGTCTAATTCCTCCTGTGATAATTGGGAAGGAAGATATCCCGTAAGAACTTCGATTTCTCGTTTAAGTTCTGCAATCAAATCGTCACGACCGCTTTTCTCGTAATCGGGCAAAACGTCTTTGCGTTTCTTAACTTCTTTTGCAATGACACCTATGATACCGTCATCATCAAGCTCGATGCGGTTGTCCTTCTCCGTCTGGAGAACGGCAGCACGAATGCTCTGAACGGCGTTCTTTCTGATGGTGTCTTTATCTTTCATAGCTGCTTTCAGATCCTGCGCGAGGACTTCTTTTAAGCTCATGACATTTACCTTCTTAAAGATTATTTATAAGATCTTTTTCTTGCTGCTTCTGACTTCTTCTTGCGTTTTACGCTGGGCTTCTCATAGTGTTCTCTCTTTCTGAGTTCTGACAAAACACCGGCCTTTGCACACTGACGCTTAAATCTGCGAAGCGCACTATCTAAAGACTCATTGTCCTTAATTCTGATTTCTGACACAAAAATCCCTCCCTCCGCTACTGCAATTAGGCGAAAAAATCACCTTGTGAGTAGGAATAGACAAAATTGCATACTAGTATTATACTATGAAACTCAAAGTATGTCAACATATATTTTTTGAAATGAAAAATGAATTATCGGGGTATAAATCGGGGGATTTGCAGGCGTTGTCAAACGGGCAACAAAAAACGGAGCGGACATAACGTCCACTCCGTAAATTACGACTTGTAATTAGTCTCTCAAGATAACCATTTCGGTCTCTTTATCAAATACGTGGCATCTTGACATATCAAATGCTACTTTGATATCGTCGTTGTGCTTAGCTGTTGAACGGGGATCAACACGAGCTACGAAGTCTTTACCTGCGATTGAGAGGTAGAGATAAGTCTCTGCACCCATAAGCTCAACGAGGTCAACGTGAGTATCAACTACGCCGTCAGCGTGCTTAGCAAGACCTTCTGCGCTGTCCTCGATATCTTCGGGACGGATACCAAATACAACTTCCTTGCCGATGTAGCCCTGCTCTTTAGCTTTAGCAGCCTTGTCAGCGGGAGCCTTTACCTTGAAGCCGTTGCCTACGAAGTAAACCTCGCCTGCCTCTTCTTCAATCTTAACATCAAAGAAGTTCATCTGGGGGCTACCGATAAAGCCTGCAACGAACATGTTGTTGGGGTTGTTGTAGAGCTCTGTGGGAGCGTCGATCTGCTGGATGAAACCATCTTTCATAACGATGATTCTTGTACCCATTGTCATAGCTTCAACCTGGTCGTGAGTTACGTAGATGAAGGTGGACTGCAATCTCTTGTGGAGCTTACCGATCTCTGTTCTCATCTGTACTCTGAGCTTAGCGTCCAGGTTGGAGAGAGGTTCGTCCATAAGGAACACCAAGGGTTCACGAACGATAGCACGGCCGAGAGCAACACGCTGTCTCTGACCACCGGAGAGAGCCTTGGGGTTTCTGTCGAGAAGGTGCTCGATATCAAGAATCTTAGCAGCTTCAGCAACACGTCTCTTAATCTCATCCTTGGGAGTCTTTTTAAGTTTAAGACCGAACGCCATGTTCTCATAAACTGTCATATGGGGATAGAGAGCGTAGTTCTGGAAAACCATCGCGATATCTCTGTCCTTCGGGGGGATGTCGTTAACCAATCTGTCACCGATCCACACCTCACCATCGGAGATCTCTTCGAGACCTGCGATCATTCTGAGGGTAGTGGTCTTACCGCAACCGGAAGGGCCTACCATAACGACAAACTCTTTGTCTTCAATGTCAACTGTGAAATCTGAAACAGCGGTAACGCCGCCATCAAATCTTTTGTAAACGTGGTTTAATTTCAATCCTGCCATTTACATATCCTCCTATAATAAATTATTAATAAAAAACGAAAATAAAAAAGTACCCCTTTTTATTACATATATAATAACACAAACCCAACCAAGATACTATCTCCTTATTACACAAAATCCCCGTCCCCTATTTGTCTAGATTTCACAATCGTCGAAAAAAGGCGGTTTCGGGGAGGTGCTTTTTGTGGATATTACCTTGAAACAACGGGGAAAAGACGGTTTGGGTTTGGTTAAATTGTATGTAGTATAAAAAAGTTTGTCTTATATGTGAAAAGAACGGCTCTTTTTGAGAGCCGTTCTATCAAAACTTTACAAATTATTTATCAGTCAGTGATGGTTACTGTCTGAGTAGCACCGTCAAAGTGGGCTTTGAAGCCGAAGCCTTCGGTGATTGCTCTCAAGGGAACGAGAGTTCTGCCACTTTCCAGGATGGTGGATGCATCTATGATGCGGTCCTCACCGTTAACCCTCACCACAAAGAAGTCAAGACCTGCTTTGAGGATGGTGTTGTTGATTGAGGTGGGTACTTCCACTTTGGTCTCGCCCTTGGTGAGGAGAACTGTCTTGATCTCGTCATTCCACTCTACTGTGATGCCTGCTTTTTCAGCAAATGCTCTCAAGGGGATCATGGGTCTGCCGTTGTAGTTGATGGGTTCAACATCGCCGACTACCTCTTCGCCGTTATAAAGCACAGTAACCTTCTCGGGAATCTCTGCCTTCTTGCCGTGGGGGTCAAGCATTAACATCTTGGAGAATTTGCTTACTACTCGTGAACCGCCAAGGCCACTGCCGTAAGCCATATAACCTCTCTTGCCTGCACCGTCATTGTCGGTAGCAACAAAGGCAAATGCCATAATATCGTCTTCAAGGGGAGAATACTCATATCCGTAGAGATTCTTCCAGGAGATTCTCATCTCGTAGATAGCATAGTCGCCGTCTCTTGAGGTCTTGAGCTCAAAGTTCTCATCCTGAGGAATTACGAAGCTCTTGGAGTTGCCTGCGGCAGAGATGAACTTCTGCACACGGTCACGTCTTGCGTCGGGCTGACCGTCAATGATGGCAAACTCTAAATGCTCATAGAGTGAAGAACAGTTCTCGCCTCTTGCAAAAGCGTTGTCAGTATCCTCGTAAAGACCGATTGTGATACTGTCAAGGTTTCTCAAGGGGATCATGGTGTTGTTGGTGTAGAAGGTCTCGTCGCAGGTAATTGCGTAGAAGTAGAGATTCTCCTCATCCCAGAGGATAGAGAATTCGGAGGACATATCCCTCTCGCCCTTCCAGTCTTCGATATCTACCAATGAATCCATGGTGTCGCACTTGATTACCAATGAGTTTTTCCACTGCTCATCATCAATCACACCGTCAACTACGATAGGTGTGTCTGTGTATGTAGCATACATAGCAGGGACGAACTTGGATGAATACTCGGATTCTGTGCCGTCCTCTGCGGTGATTTTGTATTTGAATCTGAGACCGCTTTTGGAGATGTCAAATTCAGGACACTTGAAAGTGATGATTCTTTCTTCGTCACCCGCCAATGCCTTAACGGGGATGGGTTCCATTGCGGCAAAGGACTCGGGGTATGTGAAGGTGATGTTGCCGTTGAATTCTTTTGTGGGGAGAAGGTTCTTCACTTTAAGGGATGCATCCCAATCCTTCACGTCAACGCCGGGCATTGTAACGGAAAGGGTTGAGTAAAGTGTAGGACCAACGGTGGAGGGCTGTGTGCTTACTTTGCCATCCATAATATCGAGAAGGAGCTGGGGTACATAGAAGTGATTCTTTACAAATACACATATCTGACCATCAAGATCGAAGCACTCGTCACCATAGTATGCATAGGACGCATCGGCTCTTGCGGTGTATTTGGAATCTGTGAATTTGAAGAGCTTTGTCTCCTCGTCATAGGTGCCCTTGTCTGTCACGTCCACAAAGAGCTTTGCAGATGTGCCTTCAAGGTCTAAGCCCATAACCTTTGCGATATACTTAGGTACGTCTGTGTTGTCGATTACGTTCTCTTCCCAGGCCTTCATTGTGCCGATATCGTTACCGGAGATACCCTCGGGATATGCAACACCCTCGGGAGCATAGATGAAGAGACCGCCGTTTCTTGCGGTGTGCTGGAGGGATTCCCACTTGATATCGGTGGAGGATTTACCCTGCTGGAGGGTTGCGATAACCTCTTCCATATTCTCGGGAAGCACCATACCGCCTGTATCGTGGTCAGGCGCCATGATTACCATTGTATCTTTTCTTGTCTTTGCATACTCAACAGCCACTCTGCAGGCATCATCAAAGGCAAGGAAGTCACCTGCCATACCAAGGTCGAAGTTCTGGTGTCCGCCACCGTCAATCTTACTGCCCTCTACCATAAGGAAGAAACCTTCCTCACTGCCGTCAAGGGCTCTGATTGCAGCTGCAGTCAGGTCAGAAAGGGAGGGGATGTTAACGTCTTTTTCAATATCGTAGGGGAAACCACCGGGCAAAATGTTGCCCCACACCTTGTCGCCGCTCTTCATAGCGTTCAACTCTTCGGTGTTGTTTACGATGGTGTAGCCACGTCTTACTGCCTCGTCAATACTACCCCAGCCTGCAACACCAAAGCCAACACCCAGCATAACGTCAATGCCCTGGTTGGTAATCTGCTCGGAGAGTTTGGAATAGGTGGAACGGCTTGAGTGATGCGCACTGAATGCAGCGGGTGTAGCGTTCATCCATTCGTAGATGGAGATCATACCTGTCTTCTTGCCGTTCATCTGTGCCGCCTCGAGCAATGTAGCATGGGGCACACCGCTGGGGTCAACGCCGATATAGCCGTTGTTGGTCTTGTAACCGGAAGAAAGTGCAGTACCGCCTGCGGCAGAGTCTGTGATGTCTTTGTCAGCAGAACGGGTAGTGATAGCACCCACCAGATAGGGAGTCATAGACATAGGGCCTTTTTCCACGGGGGTGGGGTTGGGGAATACCCCCTCGTTCCATCCGCCTGCCATTTTGATCTGCTCCGCCAACTCGTAGGGCACCATACCGCCACCGTCGGGGATAAGATAGATAACGTTCTTGATTGCAGTGTCTTCTGCTGCCACCACCATGGGCGCAACGGTAAAGAGCATTGCAACAACGATAAGTAATGATAAAATTCTTTTCATTTGCTCACGTTCCTTTTGTATAGTGTATTTGGCATAATTATATCATTTTATGGAGGGGTTGGTCAATAGTTTGCTTTTGAAATAAGCGCAAATTATTGCGATTTTGGACTATGCACCCAAACAAAAAGAAGCACCCCGCAGGGTGCTTCTTGGTATACGTTTATTCCGCTTTCGCATCGGCAATGATCTTGTCGTAGAGATTACGGGGAGTCTCTTCGTAATGGTCAAATTCAAAATCAAAACTGCCTCTGCCGTTGGTGATGGCGCGAAGGTCGGTGGCGTAGGTCACCATCTCGGATACGGGCACTTCTGCCACTACCTCGGTGATGTCACCGCCTAAGGGATTCATGCCCAGGATTCTGCCACGGCGCTTGTTGATATCGCCTACAATATCACCGGTGTATGCGTTCTTGCCCACGGCCTTGAGCATACCGATAGGCTCCAAAAGGATAGGATCTGCCTGAGCAAGACCTGCCTTGTATGCAAGGGATGCAGCGGTCTTGAACGCCATTTCAGAGGAGTCAACGGGGTGGTAGGAGCCGTCTAATAATGTGGCTTTTAAGTTAACCATAGGATAACCTGCGATAACACCCTGCTTCATGCTCTCCTGCAAACCCTTCTCAACTGCGGGGAAGTAGTTCTTGGGTACGCTGCCGCCAAACACCTTCTCCTCAAATACCAATCCGTCACTTTCCCAGGGCTCGAATTCAATCCATACGTGGCCATACTGACCGTGACCGCCGGACTGTTTCTTGTGCTTGCCTTCTACCTTAACCTTTTTCTTGATTGCCTCACGATAAGCAATTCGGGGTGCAACCAGGTTCACACTCACGCCGAACTTACTTGCCAGTTTGCTTGTGATAATGGCAAGATGCTGTTCGCCGGTACCTGATATAACGGTCTGCTTGGTCTCGGAATTCTGTGTTACCTTGAAGGTGCGGTCCTCTTCCATAAGCTTTGCAAGACCCGCACTTATCTTCTCTTCGTCACCCTTTGCCTTGGGTTCGATAGCCATAGAAAGCACCGGCTTGGGGAAGGGGATGGCATCTGCAGTAACTGCACTCTTGGGAGCGCAGAGGGTGTCGCCCGTGTCGGTAAATGCCAACTTGGTAGTAGCACCGATATCGCCTGCGCAGAGGGAGTCAACTTCTATCTGTTTCTTACCGCAAAGGGTGTAGAGTTTGGCAATCTTCTCGCTCTCGCCCTTGTTAACGTTGAGCAGAGTATCGTCTTTCTTGATAGTACCCGAAAGTACTTTGAATACGGACATCTTGCCCACGTAGTTGTCAACTATGGTCTTAAACACCTGCACTCTCACGGGAGCGGTGCTGTCTGCCACAATCTCAATCGGCTCACCGCCTGCATCCGCGCAGATAACGGGGTCTGCCTCGGCGGGTGAGGGCATCTTGTCGTAGAGCAGGTGGATAAGACGGTGAATACCAATCTGCTCCGTAGCACTACCGCATATAACGGGCACGAGGGAGCCGTCTTTGATACCCTTCTTGATAGCCAGACGGATTTCCTCATCGGTGAAGGCTTCGCCGTTGAAGTACTTTTCCATCATCTCTTCGCTAACCTCGGCAACTGCCTCGAGAAGCATATCTCTGCCACTGTTTGCCAGATCAGCCATATCGGCGGGGATCTCTTTGTATGTAGGATCCTTCTCGCTGAAATCCTTGTGTTGCATTGTAACTATATCAATATAACCTGTAAAGGTGTCGCCGCTTTTGGTGGGGTATGTAAAGGGCGCCACGGACTTGCCGAAGGTGTCCTTAAGCTGACCGATTACCTTCTCATAGTCCGCTTTGGGACTGTCCATCTTGTTTACAAAGAACATCACGGGAATACCCTTTGCCTTTGCCAACTCCCATGCCTTCTCGGTGCCTGCCGACACGCCCGACTTACCGCTGACCACGATAACCGCACCATCAGCAGCGGTCACCGCCTGCAACTGTTCGCCCACAAAGTCGAAATACCCGGGAGCGTCGATAAGGTTGATCTTGTGCTCTTTCCACATGATGGGGATGATAGAAGCGTTTACAGAAGTCTGTCTCTTGATCTCTTCCCCGTCATAGTCAGACACGGTGTTGCCGTCGGCTATGGAACCCTTGCGTTCGATTGCCTTTGTCTCAAAGAGCATTGCCTCGCAAAGAGTCGTTTTACCGGCGTTGCCGTGGGATAATAAACAAATGTTTTTGATCTTGTCTGTACTTATCATAATAAAACCTCCTGGAGAAATACTTATCTATTAAAGAATTCGGTTTTTTAGCGGAAAATCCTTTTTTTCTCACCCCTCTCCAATGCCGAAATAACAGTCATTTTTATATGCAATTTGCACAAAAACCCACAACCCCAACACTGTTTCACTATGAATAATCACCGCAAAATCAGGGGTTTTACGGGACATTCACGAATGTCCCCTTCGAATCTATATAGTGCGGTGTAGGGGAGGGTCTCTGTGCCCTCCCGTGAATACACCCACACTGTCGGGAGGGGGTGGAACCCCTCCCCTACGAATCTTTGTGGTGCGGTGTTATTCGGCTTCCCCTCGAGGGGAAGCTGTCACGAAGTGGCTGATGAGGTGTAGATTGGAGAGCAATCGTCGGCTTTTCCACCTCATCCATCCTGCAATCCCTCCGAGTTTGCTTTGAAAACCGCCCCTGCGCTCTGTCTATATAGCACATCGTAGGGAATGGCGGTTTCCGACATTCCGATTATTGTTACAACGGAACGTCCCAAGGGCCGTTCCCTACGCTCTTTCTATATGATGTGTTGTAGGGGAGGGTCTCTGTGCCCTCCCGTGAATACACCCACACTGTCGGGAGGGGATGGAACCCCTCCCCTGCGATTCTGCGTGGGTGGTAGGCTTCCCCTCGAGGGGAAGCTGTCACGAAGTGACTGATGAGGTGTAGATTGGGGAGCAATCGTCGGCTTTTTCCCGCCTTCCCCTCGTCAGAGGGGGTATATACGACGAAAACACCCCGAAAAAACTTAAAAAATATTCAAATTTTCTCTTGCAAAAGGGCGGGCAATGTTGTATAATGATAATATATATAATATATATAAAGGAAGAAAAAATTTCGGTGCGCCTCCCTCTGGCGGGTTGGCAAACACCGTTTTTGCGAAAAATATCCCATTTTTGAGGTGGTCAAAAACCCTTGATGGTGTGGATATGTGGTAAATTCACCACAATTTATAGTGCTTTTTTGGTTTTATATCCCATATAGTCTGAAGTTTTAGAAAACCCATCAAAAAAGGACTATTGACTATTTGCCATATAAAAGGTACTATTAAAGTGTTATATTGCCATATTTGGCGCGTGGTTTATAGGTTTTCATCATGTCGAAGCACCGTTTTTGCAGGGAGAATTAACGTTTTCCCTGATTTTGTCGTCTTTTTGAAACCTTTTTCGGAGGCGTTTTCCGTCGCCAAACTTCGCTAATTTGGTCAACAAAGCGCAAGCTTTTTTATAAATAAAAATTTAAAATATATATTTCAAAGAAAGGAAGTTTGAAATGAAAAGATTTTTATCACTTCTTTTGACAGTGGCTATGGTATTTAGCTGCATGTCAATCACTGCTCTCGCAGAAGACGAAGCTGCAGCAGTAGTCTTTGAACTTTACGGCTCAACTAACGTTGCCACACAGGCATACGCTCATGCCGGTTCAAAGGTTATGCTCACCGCCGTTGAGGGAGCAACAGCTTATAAAAAGAACGGAGCAGCTTACAACGCTGTGGCAGGTCCCGTAGCAGGTACCGTGCTCTTCGACGTATCTGCAGGTTCCAATATCTTCACCGCAGTTGTAGGTGACGTGGAATACAACGTTCCCTTCTATGGTGTGTCTGCGCTCTCCAAAGGAACTGCGACAAATTTGCCCACCACAAACTTGGGTACCGAGGTTACCGAAGGTCCTTTTGTTGTCGGCGCACACACAGTTGCTTATGCGGTTCGTGCTGATAAGTTCTATCAGGATGAGGCCTATACCGCAGAAACAGCTCCCACAGACGTTGTTGTTTCCGGCAAAAACCAGGTAGACGGAGCCAAAGATGGAGACACAAACAACGTATATTCATACGGTTTCTATATTGACGGCACTCTTGAAGCTCCCTTCAATGTAATGGATATCATGGGTGGTTATTACTCCAGTTCCGGAACTCTTCCCACATACAAGGGTACTTATAAAAATTCCGGTCGCGCTCTTATAACGATCAACCCTGGTAACGAGGTTGTTGTTACCGGCTGTGATGATGAACCCATCTACACAGGTTATGTAGTATCTTCTGATGCATGGCACGATGTTGCTGTTACAGCAAACTTACCTAATAGAGAAAAAGCAAATGTTTACATTGACGGCGTTCTTGTTGCCAAGACTCCTTATATTGCAGCTGGTGCAACTTTGGATAAATGGCGTGGTCCCGTATTGTTTGCTCCCAGTGGTCCTTCCAATGCATACGTGGGCGGATCAACAAACCTTCTTAATCTCGGCGGTGGCGATAGAACAATGTTTGAGATTTATAATGGTGGGGTTACCTTCCCTGAAGCTCCCGCTATTGCTCCTGCTATGGACGGCGAGACTCCCGTGGAAAACACCGTAGCTGTTACATACGAACCCGCTTTGGATATCGCAGACTACGAGATCAAAGTTTTCGCTAATGGCGAAGAGGTAGAGACCATGGCTACTGAGGGGGGTTACTACATCCTCGTGGATAAAGCTATTCCCAATGCTCAGGTTCAGGTTAAGATTGTAGATCCCAACGGTAATGTTGCTTTTGATCACAAGGGCAATGAGCTTGTGTCAAACATTATCGAGGATATGGATCTCGAAGTTCCCGAGAACATCAACAAAGTATTTGAGCACAAATACGAATATGCTAATTATGCAAATGATACAATTGCTCATGCTGGTTCTTATATCGTAGCAAAAGCCGTTCTCGGTGCTACTTACTACAACAACGGCACACCCATCGAAGACTACATCTTCGATATGGAAGCAGGCACAGTTTCTCTCCCCGTTAATGCAGGTTATAATAACTTCACTGCAGTAAGAAACGGTCAGAAGCTTGGTTACATCTCTGTTTACGGTTTATCTTATGCTGTTGAATCCAAGCAGGGTGCACATCTTCCTACTGCAAGTGATCCCTCCGGCTTTGCACTTACTCTTGATACAGAAGTTACAGATAGAAAAGCATATAAAGTTGCCAGTCAGACAACTGCGTACAAGTTCACTAATACTATGGTGAGTACAAGTGGTACTATAAGAAAAAGCGTCGGTGTAGGTTATGCGTTCTATCTTAAGGAAAAATCTGAACAGGACTTCACTGTTATGAACCTTAGCGCTACCAGTGCGGTTAATTTCCAGCTTATCGTAACCCCTGAAGGCGACCTCAAATTCAGAGATTACAACTATGCCACCACTAAAGAGACCTATAATACCGGATACAAGGTTGAACCCGGTCACTGGTATGACCTCAACGTTGTTACTGATACAGCAAATAACAGTATGCTGAACGTCTATGTTGACCGCGAATTGGTAGCAAAGGCATATATGCTTGCACCGGGAAGCAAGTTGGGTTCTTCTTTCCATGTATATTGCCCCAATGGTGATGGTGTCAATACATATGTAGGAAACCTTGCGTCTAAAGAGGAAATTCTTAACAGTGCCGTTCCTTCGGGTAAGGCTGGTGTGTATGCCGGTGGTTCCACATACAGTTTGTTCTACGTACAGAGAAACGGCGATTACAATAACAGACCCACCGAGAAATTTGCAGCTGCTACAGTAAGCGGTGCTACAGTTACAGCTACAGGCGTTACTTCCTTCGCTGACAGAGCTGTTTACTTCGATGGCACTCTCGTATATACCAACGGCGCAACTGTTGCCAACGATAAGGGCATCACAGTTACTGCTGAGGGTGATTCCTTCACCTTTGCATCCTCCAAAGCATCTTACCCAGAAGCTGACGTTGAGATCTACGCAGTAGATCCCATGGGTTGCAAGGTTAACGGTATGTATGGCGCTCTTAAGGCAACCGCTAAAGTTAGCGTAGAGTCTTCATACGTAGAGCCCACATTGCCTGCTCCCTCACAGGTAGGAGGCGCATTCAACACCTTCACAGTTCCTGGACCTGATTTCACAGACGTTACAGATCCCACACTCCTTGCTGGTACATCAGCATTGTATATTGATGGTGAGAAAGCTCAGGGCACACAGACAGAGCAGGGCTTTGTAGTTGAATCTGCAACTACAAAGACAGCTACAGCTTACACAGTTCTCGTTGATGCACAGGGTAACGTTATTAACGGCATCAGCGGCGAACCCATCAAGTCTGAAGAAGTACAGATAACACTTGTATCTTCAGCAACTATCAACAACACAGTGTTCGCTCTTAAATATGATTATACTGAGTCTGCGACAAGCGCATTTGCTCATGTGGGCGCAAACGTTGTAGCGAAACCCGTTGTAGGTGCTACATACAAGCTCAATGGAGCAGAGGTTGCTTTGACTCCCGATTTTGCTACAGGCACAGTTAAACTTCCTGTTAACGAAGGTCTTAACATCTATACTGCCGAGAAAGGCGATACGGTTTGCGGTAAAATCACATTCTATGGTGTGTCTCTCACCGCTCCTGGTGCTGTCGGCGCAAGTATGATGTATTCATATGGCCTTACAACCAAAGAAAATGGTGAAGAGCTTGCTGATAAGCGTTCAGGCTTTTTGGCTGACAAGGTATCTGATGCCAACCACTTCTTTGATAAAGGTATGGAAACTAGAAATCACGTTGGTCACGGCCTTGCGTTCTATCTCAAAGCTCTTCCCACTGAGGAATTCATTGTTTTGAATCTTCAGGAGACTAATGTAAAAGATGCTGACGGCGCTATCAACTTCCAGCTCTTTGTAGATACTTTAGGTAACCTTAAGTTCAGAGATTACACAAAGGAAGAGTTTGATACAGGTCTTGATATTGTCCCCGGTCAGTGGTATGAGTTAAACTCCGGTATTACTTATGAAGATAATGGTGCAATCAGCGTTTATATCAACAAGGACCTCGTTGCAAGAGCACACATCTATGCTCCCACAGCAACAGCACCCGATACATTGTGTACATTTGCGCCCACAGGCGATGGCGTGAACACATACTTCGGCAGATTAAAAGATGCTGATGAAATCTTGACATCTACTCTTCGTAAATCACCTAATGCAGGGTATGGTGTACAGGCTGAGAAGTCTGGTCTTGGTGATGATGGCACACAGAGTATAATGGCATACATCCAGAGAAACAGCAAAATCAACACTGCTGTACCTTCAATGACTGCAAAGGCATCCGGCAACGTTGTTACCGTTACAGAAACCGATATGACAGACTACGCTGCATATACAGGCAGAAAAGTTCTCGTTAACGGCGTAGAGCCCGAAACACTCGGTATCACAGTTAGCCAGAATGGTGCAGAGTTCACCTTCTCATCTTTTGCAAATTATGGAAATGCTAAGATTGAGATCTTCGCAGTTGATGCTCAGGGCAACAAAGCACCCGGTCCGAATGGTGCAATCATGGCGACTGTCACAATGAACATCACAGGTAACGCTACATTTGCATTCGCTGAGGGCACATATGATGCAAATCAGGCTTATGTAAATGCAGGTGCTAAGATGATTGTTAATACCAACATCACAGACGGCACATATAAGAATAACGGCGTAGAGTTCACTCCTGATGCTATTGCTGATGGCAAGCTCCTCTTCCCCGTAGAAGTAGGCAACAACGTCTACACAGTAGAGAAAGACGGCATGCTCCTCGGCACACTTTCAATCTATGGTTTCAAAGCCGTAGCTGAAGCTCAGGCATTGGATATGTCTGGTGACTTCAAGGCATTTGACGAGACAGTTGGTAGAGTAGTTACCGAAGGCGCTATGATCAAAGACGGTCACGATTACGCTGTTGAGATCACAGCCGACAGAGTTCTCGATCCCGATTCACGTGGCGAGGAATACCATAGCGCTGATGATTTCATTGTTCATACATACGGTTTGAACTCTGCTGTTCGTGCACGTACTCACACTGCATTTGCTCTTGGTTTCTACATTGACGGTGCTCTCGCAGGCGACTTCAATGTATTGGATATCCACGGTTCATACAACAACCGCCAGTATGTAAGTGGTAAAAATCTGGCTGCACAGTATGGTACACTTCGTGTAACCATCAATACCGAGAACGAAGTTGTTGTTACAGATCGTAACGGCAATGTAACCAACACAGGTTACAAAGTAACTGCTGATGAGTGGCATGACCTCGTTGTTACAAGCAACTACTCAGCAAAAGAAAAAGCAAGAATTTACGTTGACGGCGTTCTCGTTGCTACAGCAACCTTCAATACCGGTGTTTACGGTTCTGCAGGTTGGGTAGTTTACAAACCCTCAGGTGCAGGTAATGGTTATGTCGGCGATGCCAGCGGTGTTCTCGAAGTAGGTGAATTCCCCAGAGCTGTTTCCGGCGGCACATCTATGGCTTATGCTGACTACCGTGTAGCTATAACAGGTTTGACAGCTCCCACCGTTGCACAGGTAACAAAGGAAGTTGACGACGTAGCTTACCCCGTAAACAACACTATCACAGTAACAGGTAGCGCTCCTGCGGAAATCGAAGGCGCTGAGCTTAAGGTATTCGTTAACGGTGAAGAAGCTACTACAACTGTTGATGGTAGCAACCTCGTTATCCAGAGTGCAGTAGCAATCCCCGGTGCTAAAGTATATGTTGCAGCAGTTGATGCTGACGGCAATATTGTAAGCAACTACGAAGGCACAGTACTCAAGTCTACAGAGATCACAATGAACATCGTTGCTAACGATCTTCCCACTGTTGTTGAAATGGACGAAGAGGGCAAGATCACAGTTTACAGAGATCTCCTCGGTGAAGATATAGACGCGACACTCGCTGTAGTTTCTATCTTCTCTGACAAGACCACCAGAATCGATCTCCTCGAAGCTGGATATAGCGAGGCTCAGGCTCCTGAAGGCGCTGTTAAAGTGTTCGTATGGATCTGGAACACCCTCAAACCTCTCGTAGAGAACTTGATTAAATAATCAACCTCTGCAAAGGTCAGATAAATAATAACAAACGGAGTAAGCGCAATGCTTACTCCGTTTTTTTTCATTTTCATTTTAATGAATAGTGAATGATTGTGGTGTGATAAGGCCCCCTTGAGCAAAGGCCACCCAAAGCCTCCCTTGTGTAAAGGGAGGGGGACCACCGAAGGTGGTGGAGGGATTGTGGGTTAATGGAGCAACACGGAGAGACCGCAGGGCACGAGACGAATCGCCCGTTTGTTTTCTATATAGTGCGGTGTAGGGAATGGCGGTTTCCGACATTCCGATTATTGTTACAACGGAACGTCCCAAGGGCCGTTCCCTACAATCTCCCACACACCACACCGTAGGGGCGATTCTACTTGGTGTGATATTCGGCTTCTCCTTGAGGAGAGGCTCCGCCGTAGGCGGTGGTGAGGTGTAGGTTGGGGAGCAATCGTTGATTCTTCCACCTCATCCCCCGCAAGCGGTCCCCCTTCCCCTCAAGGGGAAGGCAATAAATACCATTGCGATTCTATGTGGTGTGATATTCGGCTTCTCCTTGAGGAGAGGCTCCGCCGTAGGCGGTGGTGAGGTGTAGATTGCGGAGCAATCGTTGATGTTTTCCTTTTATTGCTCCTTGACAAAAATGGGAATTGTGTTATACTTTATTATACATCCGTGTATAATACCTATAAGCAATTGCGAGAATTTTAACAAAGCAATTGCTTAAACCATTCGGTTTACCCTTCGGGGGCGTAATGGTTTCGACGGGGTGTTTGAAGCATTGGGTGCGGGCAGCGGCGGGGTCCGCTTTAATAACTCCAACCTTAAATATAAGAGCTAACAATACAGTAGCTTACGCTGCCTAATTAATCGGCGGCCGTCCACCCTTTGAGTACCGCGACTTAGGCTTGGGCGTCAGATAGCGGTGAACGTGAACGGACTTTTAGTCCCGGGGTTCGTCACGGAGCAGGGACTGACCGTATCAGCATGTTTTGTCTGCGTTGGGCTGATGCGGTTGGTGGCCGTAGCAGTATAATTCGAACTCGCCTGAAATGGCGAAATTTCGGCATCTTTCGGCTTATCGTCCTCGAAAGGCGACAGCCTGTCTTCGTCCTCTGCACCAAAATCTGCTCAAAATTTCATCCTTTTCAGGTCGGAGAATTTCCGGATAGCAAATTTTGAGATAGTGCGAGGCAAAAACGGAGCGAATGCTTGATGCATTTGCGAGTATTTTAACGAAGCAATAACCAATGATTTGCATCCGCAAATCGGGTTCGGATTATACTGCTACGGCCATAACACAGACTACGCCCGTAGTACCCGGTGTGAATGATGCTTCGGACGGGAGTTCGACTCTCCCCGCTTCCATGAGAAAAAAAGCGCCAATCTTGATACAAGATTGGTGCTTTTTTCAACGAAATAAATCCTTTCAGGATTTGTGAAATGCCCTTTGGGCGTGAAATATTGCTGCGCAATGTGAAATACGCCTTGCGGCGTGTGATAAAGGATTTATTTTATTTCACTTGATGCTTTAACATCAAATTTCACAATTTCGATAGAAATTATTTCACATTGAGCAAAGCGAGATATTTCACTAAAAATACTTCCATCCATTATGTTCTTGAAAGCCAGAATTCGGCAAGTCGCTTTTTCGTCGATATAAATCTGCTTTGCAGATTTGCTTCATGGTGGCTCTGCCACGGATTCATATTTGCAATAGGCAAATGATTCATTTACTTTTCGTTAAGCTTGTGATATACTATAACCAACGCCGACGAAGTCGGCTCATAACTCTAAACTGCAAACTAAAACCGAAGGTTTTATCATAAATTGATTAAGGTGGTGACAATATGCGTCTTGATAAATTCCTGGCCGATTGCGGAATCGGTAGCCGTAAGGATGTGAAAGCACTGGTTAAAAGCGGTTGTGTCACAGTGGGCGGCGAGACGGTGAAGAAATACGATATACATATCGACCCCCAATCCGATTGCGTGGAGGTAAACGGCACCAAGGCGGAGTATAAAGAGTTTGTGTACCTTATGCTCAACAAACCCGCAGGAGTGGTGAGTGCCACAGAGGATTTCAAGTATCAGACGGTTATTGACCTGGTGCCCGAGGAGTATCAGCATTTTGATCTGTTCCCCGTGGGCAGACTGGATATAGACACCGAGGGGTTGCTCATCCTTACCAATGACGGCGCCTATGCCCACAATATGTTGTCGCCGAAAAAACACGTTTACAAGACATACCGTGCCACCCTTGACGGCAACATCACGGAATCCGACATCACCAGGTTTGCAGAGGGCATCACCATAGAAGGTGGTTACACCTGCAAAAGCGCCACCCTCACCCCCGACGGTGAAAACACCGCTCTTGTACGTATCTGCGAGGGCAAGTTCCATCAGGTGAAGCTGATGTTCAAGGCCGTGGGTAAGACGGTGGAGCATTTAGAAAGGATATCCTTCGGCGAGTTTGACCTGCCCGACACTCTTTCAAGGGGCGGGATTGTGGAAGTATTCCCCACAGAGAAATGACATATAATATATAAAGGAAGCAAAAAGGACTTTGGATTCACTCAAAGTCCTTTTTTGATGGAGAAAACCACCCCTTTCAAACACAACATATAGACGAATTTTCCCACCCTTTTCCCACCCCTTGATTTTGGCATTTTCACCCTCAAAAAACTCAAAAAAATCTTGACATAATCCAATAAAAATTATAAAATAATATGTAGTATGGAATTTTGTTTTTAATTTTTTCCCGAGAGGCGGTTTTTATATGGCTGTTAAGTATATATTTGTTACCGGTGGCGTTGTGTCCGGTTTGGGTAAGGGCATTACCGCCGCTTCCCTTGGCCGCTTGCTTAAAGCCAGAGGTAAGAAGGTTACTATCCAGAAATTTGACCCCTACATTAACATAGACCCCGCTATGATGAGCCCTCTCCAGCACGGTGAGGTGTTCGTTACCGAAGACGGCGCAGAGACTGACCTCGACCTCGGTCACTACGAGCGTTTCATTGACGAGAATCTTGGCCTCCGCAACGACATCACCACAGGCACCATCTACTGGTCTGTTATCAGCAAAGAACGCCGTGGCGAGTATGGCGGCGGTACTGTTCAGGTTATTCCTCATATTACTAACGAGATTAAAGAGTGCATCTACCAGGTTGCACGTGATAATGATACCGACATCGTAATCACCGAAATTGGTGGTACCGTCGGTGATATCGAGAGTTTGCCTTATCTTGAGGCAATCCGTCAGGTGTCTGTTGACGTGGGCAGAGAGAACTGCATGTATGTGCATGTTACCCTCGTTCCCTATATCGGCCAGTCAGGCGAGATGAAGTCAAAGCCCACCCAGCACAGCGTTAAGGAATTGCTCAGTATCGGTATCCAGCCCGACGTGGTTGTGTGCCGTGCAGACAACTCCCTCACCCAGGACTTCAAGGATAAACTTGCCCTCTTCTGCAATATCCGTCCTGAGTGTGTTATTCAGAACGCTTCTGCTTCTATCCTTTATGAAGTACCCCTCCTTCTTGAGAAGGAAGGCCTTGCAGACGTGGTTTGCCGTCGTCTCTCCCTTGACAACACCGTACCCGACCTCAAAGAATGGTCTGCTATGGTGGAGAAGGCAAAGAACCTTTCCGGCACTGTGAAAATTGCTTTGGTTGGCAAGTACGTTTCATTGTATGATGCATATATTTCTATTGTAGAAGCTCTCCGTCACGCAGGTATCGCCAATGGCGTGAATATCGAGGTTGACTGGGTTGATTGTAACACCCTCACCGAGTCCAACGTGGCAGAGAAACTCGCTTCCGCTGACGGTATCTTGGTTCCCGATGGTTTCGGTGATACAGAAGTAAGCGGTAAGATTCATGCTATCCGCTATGCGAGAGAGAACAACGTTCCCTACTTCGGCATTTGCCTCGGTATGCAGATGGCTGCAATCGAGTTTGCCCGCAACGTAGCCGGCATTGCCGATGCAGACAGCGAAGGCTTCAACCCCACAACTGCTAATCCCGTTGTATACTCTGCTGGCAGAGCATCCGACAACCCCGGCAGAAGGGGTAAATACCCCTGCAAACTCACTGCAGGCAGCAAGTGTGTAGATATCTACGGTGAAGAGCTCATCTCCGAGCGTCATCGTCATCACTTTGAATTCAACCCCGCCTATACCGAAACTTTTGCAAAAGCAGGTATGACGGTTGGCGGTATCTCCCCCGAGGGCGACCTTGTAGAGATACTCGAGATCAAGGATCACAAATGGTTCGTGGGCGTTCAGTTCAACCCTGAGTATAAATCCCGTCCTAACCGTCCCCATCCCTTGTTTGATAGCTTTATCAAAGCGTGTAAAGGTTGATAAACCACGCAATACCGCCCTTTGTGTAATGGCTGTGTAACAAAACACATCAAATTATCGGATTTTGTAAAAATCCACACAAATGGCTTGAAATCGTGTTTAGCAAAGATGTGAGAAGTCCTACATCCCGGGATAACTTTACATTTTTGTTACAACAATATAATGTGCATTGACGATGCATTTACCCAATGCTATAATCAATGCATAAGCTAGGATTATTCCTGGTGAGTGTCTGGTTGTTTATGAAAGAGAGCGGCCGGTTAACACTAATTCGTTATCTCTTTCAAAAAATATTTTTAAGGAGGATTTGAGACTATGAAAAATCTCAAAAAAGTTCTCGCACTCGTAGTTGCATTTTCAATGATGCTCTGCAGCGTTGCACTTGCAGCATTCCCGGATGTTGAAGAAGGCGCTGACTACGAAGTTGCAGTTAACACACTCGCTGCTTTGGGTATCATCAGCGGCGACGATCAGGGTAACTTCAATCCTGACAATTCAATCACAAGAGCTGAGTTCACAAAGATCGTTTGTGAGATCCAGGGCTTGAAAGGTGACGCTAACAAAGGTGCTACTCCTTTCACAGACGTTGCAGCTGATCACTGGGCTTCCGGTTACATCAACATGGCAACCAACCTCAAGATCATCAACGGTATGGGTGACGGTACCTTCGCTCCCGAAGCTCCCGTTACATATGAACAGGCAATCAAAATGCTCGTTGTAACTCTTGGTTACGCTCCTATGGCTGCTGACCGCGGTGGTTACCCCACAGGTCACCTCGTAGTAGCTCAGACCTACGGCATGACAAAGAACGTTAAAGCTCCCGCTCAGGCTGAAGCTGCTAAGCGTTCACTCATCGCTCAGGTAGTTTACAACACAATCGATACTCCCATGATGGAGCAGACCGGTTTCGGTTCTAACATCACTTACGAAGTTAAAGACGGTAACGGCGATAGAGAGAGAACAACTCTTCTCACATCTAAGTTCGACGTTGTTAAACTCGGCGGTGTTGTAGTTGCTAACGAGAAGATCTCTCTTGACGGCGCTGCTGAAAAAGGCCAGATCGCTCTCGAATATGACAACAACTTCAAATCTACTAACGAAGATTTCGAACTCGCTTTCAAAGGCGATTCTGAAGTTATCTCTAACATCGAGATCGGCGAAACAAACGCTGATGAACTCCTTGGTTTGAGAGTAATTGCTTACATCAGAGACAATGGTAACGAAGATTACGAAGTAATCGCTATCGTTGCTGAAGAGGGCAAGAACGCTTCTATCACAATCGCACTCACAGACATCGACTGTGGTGAGAGATCTGTAGTAGATGGCGAAAACCTCAAGCTCGCTTACTACAAAGATGCTGACGCTACAAAATCTACACAGCTCAAGATCGAAGATGAGTACGAAGTTATCTGGAACAGCCAGGAATCTGACTACGATCTCGAGAAAATCGTTGAGTTGGCTGAAGATGGCGACGTATCTGCTACACTCGAACTCGTTGACTGGGATGGCAACGGTAAGTATGACCTTATCAAAGGTTCTGAGCTCGCTCACTTCGTAGTTGCTGAAATCGACGAAGAAGATTACGAAATCAAAGTTGTTGACTCTAACGAGAAATTCTACCTCGAGCAGGATGAAGTAGAGTACATCATCACAATCAAGAACGCTAAGGGCGAAATCCTCAGCTTCGAAGATATCAAAGTTGGTGACGTTATCGCAGTTGTATCTGACGGTTCTGACATCGACGAGCCCGAAACATTCATCGACATCACTGTTCTCGGTGAGTCTTCCGTAACTGGCGTAGTTAAAGCTACCAGAGACGGTGAAGTTAAAGTTGATTCTACATGGTATGAAATCGACGCTGCTTACGAAGGTAAAGCTCTTACACTCGGTAGCGAAGGTACATTCTATGTTGGTTCTAACGGCAAGATCATTGGCTTCGACGGCACAAAAGCTGTTAACGGCAACTACGGTATCATCGTTAAGGCTGTAGAAGTTACTGACGGTGACTGGAATGACGGCGGCTACCAGGTTAAGATCCTCGACTCTAAGGGTCAGGTTGTAATCTACGACGTAGCTGAAAAAGTTAAAGTTAGAAACACTGCTGATGAGGATAGCGATCCCGTTACCCTTAAACTTGATGGTTCTAACTCTGTAAATGGTTCTTTCTTCAACGGTACAGTATTCGAGGGTATCTCCGGTACAATCGGTGACATCCTTGGCGAGTTCGAAGAGGAAGAAGTAGCTGACGATGATAAGTTCGAAAGAGTTATCCAGTTCAAGACCAACTCTGCTAACGAGATCACAGAAATCGCTCCTGCTTACGGTGCTACAGAAGAATCTGCTAAGTATGATGTTGATGACCTCGATATCGGTAATATCGTAATTGATTCTTCTACAGTAATCTTCAACGTTAAGAACGACCTCGAAGACGGTAAAGTTGTTTCTATCGAATCTCTCCTTAACGATGCTGACTACACAGTAGTTGGTTTCGCTGAAGACGAAGATACAGAGACCTTCGGTGCTGTTATCATCCTTGAGGGTGGTGCTTCTCTCACAACTACAGTTGAGGGTTGGGCTGTTGTAACAGACAAGTCTGTTGTATCTGACGAAGACGATGCTACTGCATACGAAATCGAAATCGTTGAAAACGGTAGCAAAGAAGTTAAGACAATCGTTGTAACAGACGATACAGTTCTTGACGCTGACTACAATGATGAAGAGTCTGCTATTGACCTCGTTGCTGAAGACGAGTTCGGTATTGGTTCTATCATCCTCTACGCAGCTACAGCTGACGGCGTAGTTGAGACTCTCGCAGTTCTCGCTAACATCGTTGACGACGAGTTCGTTGCAGTTGCTGACCTCGACGTTAAAGCTGAAGACAGTGAATACGAGACAACATTCGCTTATGGTAAGATCCTCGACGAGGCTGACGCTTCCTTCACACTTGAGGGTAGAGAAGAAGCAGTTAAAGTTAAATCTGGTTCTAATGAGTACAGATACGGTTACACAGGTCGCAAGACTGTTGTTACTGTAGGTTCTTACAACGGCGGCGATGTTGAAGGTGTTGAAGACGAAGAAGACGAAGATACAAACTACGTATTCGTAAGATTCGTAGGCGGCAAAGTTGCTGATATCATCTCTATCGACGTTCCCGTTGACATCGACTAATTACTACTTGTAATTACTTAAATTACTCTATCACCCCACTCTTCGGAGTGGGGTGATTTTTTTGTTGTAGTGATTAAGACGAGATATATCTGTAGGGGAGGGGTTCCACCCCCTCCCGTTTGTTTGCGGTTTAAATGTGGTGCGGTATGGACCCCTTGTGTAAAGGGCACCCTGGGGTGGCCTCTCTTGGCTCGGCGAGCTAATTCACCTTCAGGGGTCACGAAGTTGACTGAGGGATTGCTGTTTGCGTACACCGGATTGTATAGTTTGGCATCTATGCAAATTTTATGGACATGCCGTAGGGAATGGCGGTTTCCGACATTCTCCTTGATGGTTGCGATGATCCCGTAGGGGAGGGGTTTCACCCCCTCCCGTTTGTTTGCGGTTTATATGTGGTGCGGTATGGACTCCTTTACACAAGGGAGGCTGTATATGGAGAAAACCGCCCCTGCGCTCTGTCTATGTGGTGTGTTGAAGGGGCGATTCTACCCACAGGCACGAGACGAATTGCCCGTTTGTTTCTATATAGTGCGGTGTAGGGGAGGGGCTCTGCACCCTCCCGATTATTGTGATTGCTTTTGCGGAACGTCCCAAGGGCCGAACCCTACAACCCCCACATAGCACATCGTAGGGAATGGCGGTTTCCGACATTCCGATTATTGTTACAACGGAACGTCCCAAGGGCCGTTCCCTACTAATCTGTGTGGGTAGTGTCGGCTTCCCCTTGAGGGGATACCCTGGGGTGGCTTCTCTTGGCTCGGCGAGCCAATTCACCTTCGGCTGTCAACGAAGTGACTGATGAGGTGTAGGTTGGGGAGCAATCGTCTGGTTTCTCCACCTCATCCACCGCAAGCGGTCCCCCTTCCCCACAAGGGGAAGGCAACAAACACCCCTACGACCTCTCACACAGCACATCGTAGGGGCAGGCGTCCTCGACTGCCCGCAAGTATCAATATCGGTTCGTCGGGGGCGCCGAACCCTACAACCCCCACATAGAACATCGTAGGGAATGGCGGTTTCCGACATTCCGATTATTGTTACAACGGAACGTCCCAAGGGCCGTTCCCTACAATCTCCCAAACTGCGCACCATCTCGGGCGAAACAGTACCCCGTACTGTTTCTTGACCCCTCGATGCCCCCTCGGAGTTCGAATCTCAAACATATATAAAAAAAGACACCCTTCTTTCGAAAGGTGTCCTTTTTTATACGCGCCCGGAGAGATTCGAACTCCCGACCTACTGGTTCGTAGCCAGGCACTCTATCCAGCTGAGCTACGGGCGCATATTACTCATACCGCTATTCATTGTAGCATATACATCCTCAAAAATCAAGGGGTATTTTCAAAAATACCAAATTTTCTTATCCGGACCAAACAGTATATATTCCACAGCCAATATATACTAATTTTGTATATATTTACTATTGCATTTGGTATATCCAATGTGATATACTCAATGTGTACCAAATCAGTACACATTAGGAGGACACATGAAGATCACCCGTGAATGCGACTATGCCATACGAATAATCCTTATGCTTGGCAGTCTGGATGATGACCGTGTTGTAGATGCGGGGCATATATCCGAGGCACAGTGCATACCCCGTCAGTTTACTCTCAAGATTCTGCGCAAACTGCTATATAAAGGGTATGTGAGGTCTGTCAAGGGCGCTCATGGCGGTTACGCTCTGGGTGTGGAGGCAGAGGAGCTGTCTTTGTATGATATAGTCACCGCCATTGACGGTGATATGGGTATTAACGAGTGTTTTGCCTGTGGCTACAAGTGCAACCGTGTGGAAAACGTGGATGACTGCGTGGTACACTCTCGTCTCGCCAATGTGAACGACCTCATAAAGGCAGAGCTTGATAAAATCAAATTTGCATCACTTATAAAATAAAATTTATTATAAAAGGAGAATGTGTTATGAAATTTGTATGTTCAGTATGTGGTTATGTTCATGAAGGAGATGCTGCTCCCGAGAGATGCCCCGTTTGTAAGGTGCCTGCGGAAAAGTTCAACGTAATGGTAGAAGGTGCTGCCCTTGCAGCCGAGCATGAGTACGGCGTTTACGGCAAGACAGTTAAGAACAATCCCGACATCAGCGAGGAAGATAAAAAATATATCTTCGAACAGCTTATGGCTAACTTCAACGGAGAATGTGCCGAGGTGGGAATGTACCTCTGTATGGCCAGAATTGCCCATCGTGAGGGCTATCCCGAGGTAGGTCTCTATTGGGAAAAGGCAGCATACGAGGAAGCAGAGCACGCAGCTAAGTTTGCCGAGCTCCTTGGCGAAGACCTTGAGCCCAATATGAAAGCCACCACCAAAGACAACCTCAAATGGAGAGTTGACTGCGAGTACGGTGCTACCCAGGGCAAATTCGACCTCGCCGCCTGCGCTAAGAAAAACGGCCCCGACGCTACCCACGATACCGTCCACGAAATGGCCCGCGACGAAGCTCGCCACGGCAAAGGTTTAGAAGGTCTTTTGAAGAGATATTTCTAATATAAACTTTAATAAAATTAAAGGGTTCGAAATTTTCCGAACCCTTTTTATATTGGTTTGTCCGAGGACGTACATTCCGAATAGAGCAAAGCCTTAAATTTTGTGGTATATCCATTGACAAAAAAGGTGAGTGTGCTACAATAAAAGGGTGTTTACAAAATAATATCAAGAAGGTGTTTTGGTGAGAAAGTTCAGGTTGGTATTTTGTCTTGCGATGGCGGTGTTGGTGATGATGCTATCAACAACTGTCTTTGCCCAGGCAAACTCGGTACAAGTCCGTGATGCGGTATTTACCTATGACGAGAACGGCAATGTCACAATAAGCAGAGACGGCGACATCGGCAAGTATCTCTATGACGAATTTTTAGAAGCTGTGGGGGGCGGTTATCGCGTCACCTCTATCAAGGTGCTTCAACCCATTTATGCCATAGAGGCAAATACCTTTGCAAGCAGTTATGCTACCCTCAGAGAGGTTGACCTTCCTTCAAGCGTGTATCGCTTAGAGGAGAATATCTTTGGCGGGGAGCATAATGTAAAAGTCCGTTTTGCCGGTAACGAGGCGTTGTGGCGGGATATGGACAAGGCAAACGACGATAGCTACTACGGCAACGTAGAGTTCTGTTCAAGAGGCTATGCAGGTATTAGTGGCGCCAGTTTCTCTGTCACCGAGGACGGACTGGATGTGGAGTTGGTTTATACCTTTGTTGACAGGGACTGTGTGGCAGAGGTTGAGATATATTCTTATGACGAAAGCGGCAACAAAGTCCCCGAGATCACGCATATCGTCAATATATTCGATGACGGATTTGGCAGCATCAACACGTCTGAGACATTCAGCTTTGACTATACTCCCGATGGCAGAAACCATTGGGTAGATATAACCATTTATAACAACCTTACAGACAGAGTGCAGTGGGGAGACGTTATCAAAACAGAGTTTTTCGCACACAACACCCCCGTTGCCGTAGAAAGCGCGTATGTAGACAGCAACTCCTCTGCACTCACTTGTTATATGGAGTTTGCTTTTGTGAGAGAAGATGCGGTTGCCCACGTGGAGGTATTTGATTATAACAGTCAGGGCGACCTCACTCTTAACAATGATATGGTAATATCAATTCCCGAGGGAACAACCTATCTTGAAAGAAACATACCCTTTAAGTACGATAACGCCGATCACTTTGTAAAGATCACCTTCTACGATAATATGACTGACAAAAGCGAAGTGGCTGACCCTGTCACCTATGAGTTTTATGCATATCAGGAGTATAATGGTTTTGAATACGAGTACATAGACAACAATTCTGTAATAATCACAAAATATGACGGGTATTTGGACGAAGAGGTAATTCCTTCGGCAATTGCAGATTATGTGGTGGCGGAGATAGCAGAAAACGCCTTTGGTGATAACGGCAGTTATATTACGACAATCCTTATCCCCGACACGATTACAAAAATCGGCAAGGGAGCCTTTGCGGGATGCACAAATCTCACAAAGGTTAACTATATCGGCTCACAGGAAGAATGGAACAGCATAATCATAGGCGAGGACAACACGCCCCTTTTAACTTCGGAGATAGTGTTTGATTATGTACCGCCTATCTATGCCAATTATTATTATGACCAGTATGAGGGTATGTTGTATATCGAGTTGGAAAACTGTTTTTCACCTTGTGTGGCAGAGATCGAGATCATCAACGTATCAAAAACAGAGAGTGAAAAGCTCTACTTCACCCTTGAGGCGGGAACAAAAAACAAAGAGTTTGCCATCCCCGGATTAAACTACGGTGACACCTATAAAATGCGTGGCTCGATTATGAGCTCTGATAAATCGGTACGTTATACCCGTCCCTACGAGTTTGCGTATTTTATGCCCTATGACGAATCCGAGTTGTATGTTTATAACGGCGATATGGAATACCGCATAAACAGCAACAACGAGGTGGAAATCGCAGTATATTACGGCGAGGCAGAACAGCTCGTTATCCCCGACGAAATAGACGGTCTCCCCGTTACCGCTTTGGATAATGAGAGTCTGAGCGATACAAACATCACCACCCTTACCCTTGGCAAAAACATGAGACGTATCGGCGAGAATGCGTTGACATATTGCTATAGCCTTGAAAATATTATCATAGATTCAGCTAACCCCTATCTCACCTTTGAAGGCGGGGTGCTGTATGATAAAAACAAGACAAGCATCATCAGATGTCTGTATAATAATACCAACAATCATTTTGATATGCCCGACAGCGTGACCTCCATAGGCCCCGGTGCCTTTGAGAGCATGGGCAATTTGCAGACTATAGAATTTTCCGCCAATCTCAAGAAAGTGGGAAGAAGAGCCTTCGCATATTCCTGTTTGGGCGGAGAAATCGCTTTGCCCGAAGGGGTAGAGGCTATCGGCTCGGAAGCATTTATCTGTGAAATTTCAAAGATACACATCCCCTCCACCACCACATATATTGCAGAGGATGCATTCTACGGTGCGGAGATGTTGGCGGATATAACCGTTGCCACCGGTGGCGCAAGTTATATTGCCGAAGGCGGAGTATTGTATAACAAAACCAAAACCGCCCTTGTAAAATATCCTCCTGCAAAGAGGGCAGACAGCTTTACTATCCCCGCAACAGTAAAGGAGATTTCCTCCTATGCGTTGTTCGACGGAATAGGCAACCTTAACAAAATCACCATCCCCAAAAGTGTGAAGGCGATAAAAGATAATGCCTTCGGATACAGATGGTATCTTGCCGAGATAGATTATCTCGGAACAGAGCAGGAATGGAACGAAATAGAGGTTGACAACTACAATGATGTCCTCTACGGCGCCCAGATCAATTTTGTGGGTGCAGGGGACGAAGATGAGGACGAAGACCTTGCCGAGGGCAGATGCGGTGACAATGCTTTCTGGAAGATAGATTCCGAGGGTGTCCTCACCATCTACGGCACGGGCGATCTGTACGAGTGGAGCGGTAGCAATTATATCCCCTGGTACGAGAAGTCCTTCTCAAAAGTTGTGGTTGAAAACGGAATAGGAAAAATCACCGCAGAATCCTTCGCCTATTATCCTCAGCTTGAAAGCGTAGTGCTTGCAGAGAGTGTCACATATATCGGTGCTCATGCTTTCGCCGGCAGTGCTAACCTCAAAAGCTTTACAGCAACACATAAGTTAACTCATATCGGAGATAGCGCTTTCCACGGATGTTCAAGCCTTAAGACCGTGAGCAACACCCGGGGAGTCACATATATTGGCTCAAATGCGTTCTACGATTGTATAAGTCTCCGCAGTATAGACTTTCCCGGGGCGGTTACCCATATCGGCGAATTTGCATTTTATAACTGCTCCAGTCTGGAAGGGGCAATCACAATCCCTGCCACCGTCACAAGCTTTGGTGGCGGAGTGTTTGGCGGCTCGGCAAAAATTACCCAGCTGACCTTCTCTGCACCTGTTGCCATAAGCGATGGTGCTTTCAGGGGATGCGAAGCTTTGGAGAAAGTGGCTATCTCAAGCGGTGTTACAGGTATCGGAAGCAATTCGTTCAGTTATTGCATCAACTTAAAATCCGTATCAATCCCGGGAACTGTATCCGGTATTGGTGCATTTGCTTTTGGTGAA